>CAZEVP010000001.1:0-109946 GCA_964515735.1 uncultured Verrucomicrobiaceae bacterium
AGTGGATCAGCGCGGTGCCGATCAGCCACGGCATGAACGAGGCGTTCTCGACCGGATCCCAGAACCACCAGCCGCCCCAGCCCAGTTCGTAGTAGGCCCACCAGCTGCCGAGCGCGATGCCGAGCGTCAGGAACAGCCACGCCACGTTGGTCCACGGCCGCGACCAGCGCGCCCAGGTGACATCGAGGCGGCCGCTCCACAGCGCGGCGATGGCGAAGGCGAAAGCGACCGAGAAACCGACGTAGCCGAAGTAGAGCATCGGCGGGTGGATCACCATGCCCGGGTCCTGCAGCAGCGGATTGAGATCGCTGCCATCAGGCGGCGGCCCCGGCAGCAGCCGCGCGAACGGGTTCGACGTCAGCAGCAGGAACAGCAGGAAACCGGTCGAGATCGACCCCATCACCGCCAGCACGCGCGCCACCATCGGCAATGGCAGCTGGCGGCTCAGCAGCGCGACAGCGGCGCTCCACAGCCCGAGCACCCAGACCCACAGCAGCATCGAGCCCTCGTGGCCGCCCCACGCCGCGGTGAACTTGTAGATGTCCGGCAGCCGCGTGTTGGACTGCGCGGCGACGATGGCGACGCTGAAATCGTCGCGCAGGAAGGCGTTGACCAGCACAGCGAAGGAGACCGTCAGCAGCACCAGCTGGCCGAGCGCCAGCGTGCGCGCGCTGGCCATCAGCGTGTCGTGGCGGCGGAACACGCCGAGCGTCGGCAGCAGCGTCTGCGCCAGCGCCAGACAGAGCGCCAGGATCAGCGCGAAGTGGCCGAACTCGGGAGTCATTGATAACCACCCGCCGGCGAATACGCACCCGCCGGCTTCGCACCTTTGTTTGCAGGCGCGCCCTGCCCCGACTTGTCCGAAGCACTCTGCGGCGATTTGTTGAGTGCATCCTGCACTTCGGGCGGCATGTAGTTCTCGTCATGCTTGGCCAGCACCTCGGTGGCGCGGAACAGGCCGTCCTCGCCGAGCGTGCCGGCGGCGACCACGCCCTGCCCCTCGCCGAACAGGTCCGGCAGGATGCCGGTGTATTCGACCGGCACCGTCGCCGTGTAGTCGGTCACGGCGAAGCGCACGGTCAGGCTGTCGCTGGCGCGTTTGACGCTGCCCTCCACCACCATGCCGCCGGCGCGGATCTTTTTGCCGACCGGCGCCTTGCCGGCGGCGATGTCGGCCGGCGGGTAGAACAGGTTGATGTTCTCGCGCATGGCGTAGGTGGCCAGCGCCACCGCGACGCCGGCGCCGATCACGACCAGCAGCACGATGAACAGGCGTTGACGGCGCAGCGGGTGCATCGAACCTCCGGGGTTGGCCTCAGGGCTGTCGTTTCGTATCGGTACGCGCGGCACGGCGCTGCCCGGCGTCGCGCAGTTCGCGCAGCAGGCGGCGCTGGCGTGTCAGCGGCGAGACGATCAGCGCCAGCAACACCACCGCGAACAGCGCGTAGCTGGCCCAGACGTAGGGGCCGTGGCCGGCCATGGCCCACGCCGCCTGCAGCGAGTCGAAATGGGGTGTCGGCATCGGTTCAGCTCCGCGTCGCCGCCAGCTCGCGCACCCACTGCGTGCCGCGCTCGCGCTGCAGGATTTCGACGCGCATCTGCAGGATCAGCGCGACGGCGTAGAAGGCGTAGACGCCAGTGATGGTCAGCAGCAGCGGCTTCAGCATGCTCGGGTGCATCGTGCTGCCGCCGGTCAGTTTCAGCGTCGCCGGCTGGTGCAGGCTGTACCACCACTCCACCGACCAGTAGATGATCGGCACGTTGACGACGCCGACCAGCGCCAGAATCGCGCAGGCTCTGGTCGCCGCCTGTTTGTTGTCGAACGCCTCGTACAGCGCGATGACGCCGACGTAGAGGAAGAACAGCACCAGCACCGAGGTGATGCGCGCGTCCCAGACCCACCAGGTGCCCCAGGTCGGCTTGCCCCAGACCGCGCCGGTCACCAGCGCCAGGAAGGTCAGCGCCGCACCGACCGGCGCCGCGCACTTCATCGCCACCTCGGCCAGCTTCATCCGCCAGATCAGGCTGACGGCGCCGGCGGTCGCCATGAACAGGTAGCCGGCCATCGCCACCATCGCGGTCGGCACGTGGATGTAGACGATGCGGAAACTGTCGCCCTGACGAAAATCGGGCGGCGCGTAGAACAGTCCCCAGGCGCAGCCGATCAGCAGCGTGACGGTGGCCATCAGCGCCAGCCACGGCAGCCACAGGCCACTGATCCGGTAGAACCAGCGCGGCGAGCCGAGCTTGTGAAAGAAGGACCACATGCCTGCGCGAATGCTCCTGGCGGGGGCGGAATCGAAGGGCGGCGCATTATAGCCACGCTCGCCGTGGGGCATATACCGGTAGCCGTCGGACGGCCGCCGGTACCGGCGCGATCCATTGACCGGCGTCAATGAGTGCGGCACGGGCGCGACCTAGGCTTCCGGGGTCAGAACCCGTCAGCCAGGAGAACAGCCATGAGCGACACCGCCCACTCGCACGCCAGCCCGTCCGATGCACAGACCATGAAGCAGCTCGGCATCGTCATCCTCGCACTGGTCGGGGTGGCGCTCGGGCTGATCGTCGCGGTATCGATCGTCACCTGAATCGCTGAACCGATACTGAAACGGTCGTCCCGGCCGTTTCGTTCGCCGCGCCGGGTTCCCGGCGCGGTTCACTGGTCCACCGACAGCCGCAGCCCCGCCGCCACCGCGAACGGGGCCAGCGGCAGCGCCAGCGCCAGCAACGCCCCCAGCACCGCCACCTGCCCGCCCCAGCCGAAACCGTCGGCCGCGCTCTGCACCGCGCTGGCGCCGAAGATCAGCACCGGCATGTAGAACGGCAGCACGATCAGCGACAGCAGCAACCCGCCGCGCCGCAGCCCCACCGTCAGCGCCGCGCCGATCGCGCCGATCAGGCTCAGCACCGCCGTCCCCAGCAGCAGGCTGACCACCAGCGCCGGCACCGCCTCGCCCGGCAGTTGCAGCAGCAGCGCCAGCAGCGGCGACAGCAGCGCCAGCGGCAGCCCGGTCAGCAGCCAGTGCGCCAGGCTCTTGGTCAGCGCCAGCAGGTAGAGCGAGGTCGGGCTCAGCAGCAGCTGTTCGAGGCTGCCGTCGTCGTAATCGCCGCGAAACAGGCCGTCGCTGGCCAGCAGCGTCGCCAGCAGCGCCGTCACCCACAGGATGCCGGGCGCCAGCAGCGCCAGCCGCTGCGGCTCCGGCCCGAGGCCGAGCGGGAACAGCGTGCAGACCATCAGGAAGAACAGCAGCGGGTTGCTGACCTCGGCGCGCCGGCGCGCGGCGATCAGCAGGTCGCGGCGCAGCAGCGCCCACATCGCACCCGCCATGGAAACGTGCCGGCGCGGCTGCTCAGACATCGTCGCCCTCCACCGCCTCGGCCGCGGTCAGCGCGATGCGCGTCAGCGGCGCCATCGACAGCGGCTGGTGCGTGGTCAGCAGCACCGCGCCACCGCGCCCGGCGTGCGCCGCCAGCCAGCCTTCGAGCCGGGCGACGCCGTGGCGATCGATCGCGGTGAACGGCTCATCGAGAATCCACAGCGGCGCCGGGCTCAGGAACAGCCGCGCCAGCGCGACACGGCGCTGCTGCCCGGCGGAGAGCTGGAAACAGGGGCTGGTCTCGTAGCCGGTCAGGCCGACCTCGGCCAGCGCGGCATCGAGCGCGCCGTCATCGACGTGCACGCCCTGCAGGCCGCTCCACCAGCGCAGGTTCTCGCGCGCCGTCAGTGCCGCCTTCAGGCCGGTGGCGTGGCCGATGTAGAGGGTTTCGGTAGCGAACAGATGACGCTGCGCGGAGAGCGGCCGGCCGCGCCACAGCAGCTCGCCGTGCGCATGCGACGCCAGCCCGCACAGCGCGCGCAGCAGCGTGGTCTTGCCGATGCCGTTGGCACCCTCGAGCTGCACCACATCGCCCGCCGCCAGCGTGAACGAGATCGGCTCGAACAGCGGCGCATCGTCGCGCAGGCAGGTGACGGCGCGCGCCTCCAGCAGCACGGTGGACGAGAGAGCCTTCAGCGGGGCTGACAATTGGAAACCTTCAGCGGGTCGGGCAATTGGAAACCTTCAGCGGGTCGGGCAATTGGAAATCTTCAGCGGGAGCGACAATTGGAAACCTTCAGCGAATCGGGCAAACAGGGAGCCTTCGGCAAGTCTGACAGGCAGCGATTTTCGACAGGGGTCAACTTTACCGGCCAGCGGCCGACAACCCGGAGATGAGCAGCCCGGTCGCCACCCTCGCCCTCGCCAGCTACGCCAGCCTGATCGCGGCGCGGCTCGGCGCTCTCGCAACAGCACCGTCGCCGGCACCACCAGCCGCGGCGACGCCGCCAACCCCACCACTACCGACGCCGCCAGCAGCCGGCGCGGCGCCACTCCAGAGCGGCGGCATTATACTCAGCGCCATTCCCCCGCCCAACGCCGCCCTACCGGCCGCGCCCAATGGCAGCCGCATGGACCTCAACCTGACCAACCTGCTGACCGGTTCGGCATCGAGCGACGGCTCGCGCCCGCTGCAGAGCACGCAGGCGCTGCCGCCGGAGCTGCTGAAACCGCAGGTGATCGAGGCGCTGGTGCTGAAAAGTACTCTGCTCCCTGCCGGCAACACTCAGAAAGGTGCTACCGCGGCGCCCGCCCCCACTCAGCCGCAGCTGCCGGCACAGACACCAGCCCAGCAGCCACAAGTCCAGGCCCAGGCGAAGGTCGAACTGGCCTGGCAGGGGCGCGTGCTGCAGCTGCTGTCGTCGCAGCCGCTGCCGGTGGGCAGCCAGGTACGTATCGAAGTCAATGCGCGCGGCGAACTGAAACTGCTGCCGCCGCAACTCACCGGCACGGCGCCCAACACGCCGGCCAATGCTCCGCCGACACGCACCGCCGAACCGGCGCTGCCACCACCGCTGCAGCAGTCACTGCGCGAGAACCTGCCGCGCCAGCGCCCGCTCGCCGACCTGCAACCGCTGCTGCAACGGCTGCTGAGCCCGACGCAGCTACCGAAACTGCCGGCACCGGTGGCCGCCGCGCTGCGGCAACTGGCCACCAGCCTGCCGAAACCGCAGCAGCTGCAGAGTGCCGATGGCGTGCGTCAGGCGGTGGCGCGCAGCGGCAACTTCCTCGAAGCGCGGGTGATGCCGGCAGCGACCCGCCCACTCGCCCCCGCGCTCGCGCAACCGGCCGCCACCGCGACGGGTGCGGCACCTGTCGCCACGAGAACAGCACCGATCGACGCCACCGCGCCGAGACCCGGCCTGCCGGTCGATGCCGCCGCGCTGCAGGCAGTGCAGGCGACCGCTGATGCCGCCGCCGACGGCGACCTGAAAGCACAGTTGCTGCAGCTGATCGCGCTGATCCGCCGCTTCACGCCGGCGACCCCGGCCAGCGCGCCCGAAACCCTGCCCGACCAGCCCTACACGCGGCCGCAGCCGAAACAGGCGCCGGTCGCGCGGCCCAACGGCGGCGAGCGCGAACTGGAACAGCTGCAGCAGCTGAGCCGCCTGCTGCAGGGCGGGCTGGCGCGCATCCAGGTCAATCAGCTCGACGGCGCCGTCAGCCGCGTCGCCAGCGGCAACGACGGCCAGCCGCCGGCGCCGAGCTGGAGCTTCGAGCTGCCGATCCAGACACCGCGCGGCGGCGACACGCTGCAGCTGCGGATCGAACAGCAGGCGCGCCAGAGCGACGGTGTCAGACAGATGCAATGGAAGGTGCAGCTCGCCTTCGACCTGCACGAACTCGGCAAGCTGGCGGCGACACTGACCGTCACCGGCGCCAACGTCGCCGCCACGCTGTGGGCAGAACAGCGCCACACGCACGGCGTCGTGCGCGCCGAGATCGACCACTTCCGCGCGGCACTGGAAGGCGTCGGTGTGCGCGTCACCGAACTGCAGTGCCGGCTCGGCCTGCCGCCGGAGCAGCAGCACCGCTGGCAGCAGCAACTGGTGGACGTGCGCACATGAAAAAACGGCAGGACAACCGTTTTTCACGGCGAAGCCGCCCGAAGGGTGGCGCACAGGGAGGTGCGCCATGAAGAGCGAAGAGAGCGAACGCCAGGCGGTGGCTCTGGCCTACGACGGATCGCGCGCGCCGACCGTCACCGCCGAGGGCAGCGGCGAGCTGGCCGAACAGATCATCGCCATCGCGCGCGAGCACGGCGTGCCGCTGTTCGAGAACGCGCAGCTGCTGGCGCTGCTGCAGCAGGTGGGGCTCGGTGAGGAGATTCCGGAGACGCTCTACCTGTGCGTCGCGCAGGTGATCGCGTTCGCGTACCGGATTCAGGGGAAGTTTCCGCCAGGGTGGCGAGCGCCGGAGGACGAAGCCGCGTTCGACGCAGATCGCCTGCTGCTGGCAGCGCCGGATCAACCCGCCTCCGACTCGTAGGATGGGTTGAGCGCAGCGATACTCATCGCTGTCTATACCCATCGCTGCTCATACCGGCCACCCTATTACCTGTTAGCAACGGTGCCCGTCGATGGCAGCGGTGGAGGCTTCACGGTTCGATGGGTATCGCTGCGCTCAACCCATCCTACGGCTTTCGTCGGAACGTGTTCGCGGCGGGTTATTGCTGCTGTTTCTGCATCAGCGCCGCCAGCTCGGCCTCGGCCGCCGACAGCGGCGCACTGCGCTCGGCCTGCACCGACAGCCCCTGCAGCTGGCCGTAGCGCTCGCCCGGCGCGTTGCTGGTTTCGAGCGCGTCGATGCGCTCGGCGAAACGGTTGACCTGGCGGTCGGCCGCCATCACCCGCTGCCCCATCGCCATCAGTTCGAGCCGGCTCTGCTCCTGCAGCGTGGCGAGCTGGATCTCGACCCTCTCGACGCGATCGTCGAGGCGGCGCTTCATCCGCAGCGCCCAGGTCGCAACGGCGACCGCCACCAGCAGCGCAACCAGCGCCACCGCCAGCGCAACCGGCACGATCAGCTCAGCCAGCACCGTCGCTGCCTCCCGCCCGCATCACAGGTCGTTGAGATCCGCCCACTCCTCGTCGGTGAGCAGCTTGTCGAGGTCGACCAGGATCAGCAGCTCGTCGTTCTTGTGGCAGACGCCCTGGATGAACTTGGCGCTCTCCTCGTTGCCGACGTTCGGCGCCGTCTCGATTTCGGACTGACGCAGGTAGACCACCTCGGCGACGGCATCGACGAGGATGCCGATCACATGCTTTTCAGCCTCGATGATGACGATGCGCGACTGCTCGGTGACCTCGCCCGGATAGAGGCCGAAGCGGTCGCGCGTGTCGAGCACGGTGACGACGTTGCCGCGCAGATTGATGATGCCGAGCACATACGACGGCGCGCCCGGCACCGGCGCGATCTCGGTGTAGCGCAGCACCTCCTGCACCTGCATGACGTTGATGCCGTAGGTTTCGCCGGCGAGGCGGAACGTCACCCACTGCAGTACCTGATCTTCGTTTTTTGCACTGTTGGTCGCCATGAACCCTGTCCTGCCCGTGCGGGCGTCGTTGTCCTGTCTGCGAATGGCTGCGCGCCACACGCGTGAAAAAGTTGCGGCTAACTATAGTCGAGGCGCCGCGCCGGCGCCTTTCGCGCCACCGCGACGGCGGTCGAGGGTGTGGAACATCCAGGTCAGCTGCGAGGCGTCGAGCAGCGCGCACATCTGCTCGACGACGGTGCCTGCCAGCCACGGCCGTTTGCCACGCGCGCTGCGCCAGCGCACCGCCTCCGGCTCCAGCTGCACCGAATCGTGGATGGTGTCGACACCGAGGCCCCAGTCGCTGCCGTTCAGCGTGATGACGTAGCGGTAGCCGAGCGGCATCGCCGCGTCGTAGCGCTCGGGCATCACCACCTTCGCGGTATCGACGACGCGCAGTGCCCCCGTTTTCAGCGGCAGCAGGCCGAGGAACCAGTCGACCTGACCGAAGATCGGCGTCAGCTCGCGCTCCTCCAGCGCGTGGATGGCGCCGAGCTCGACCAGCGGCACCGCCAGATTGAGGCCACCGACCGTGAACAGCAGCGCCTCGAAACGCTGCTGCGCCCATTGCGGGCGGCCGTTGCCGGCCCATGGCGGAGGCTGTACGGGGTCGGCCGACGGCAGATCATCGGCAGCCGCCTCTACCTCGACGGCGACCTGTTCGACGACCACCAGTGACGATTCGAGCACAGGCGCCACTTCGGCCACCGGCACGACCACCGGCGCGGCGACGGCAATCTCTTCGACGACCGGACGCGCGACCGCCGGCGCCACACGCCGTTCGACCGCGGGTGCCAGCGGCGGCAGCGGGCGGCGCGGCGCCGGCTCGGCATAAGGGCGGCTATCGACCGGCGCCGGTGCGGCCGGCTGCAGCAGCAGGTCGAGATACTCCTGCAGTGCCGCGTCGGCTGCGTCGCGATTCGGTGCGCCCATCGTCACGCCCTCAACCGCTGTTCGCCGTCGCTGAGCAGCAGCTTCAGCAGAGACCGGTAACCGGCGACGCCGCGGCTCGACGCATCGAACTGCGACGGATACTGGCCGGCGCGGCTGGCGTCGCGTAGCTTGGTGTCGATCGGAATCATCGACGGCCAGATGTGTTCGGTGTACTCGTGGCGCAGTGTGCGCAGCGCGTTCAGCGATGCCTGCGTGCGGCGGTCGAACATCGTCGGCACGATCAGGTACGGCAGCGTTTTCTGCAGCGAGCGCGTCACCATCGCCAGCGTGCGCACCATCCGCTCCAGCCCCTTCAGGGCGAGGAATTCGGTCTGCACCGGCACCAGCAGCAGCTCGGCGGCGGCCAGTGCGTTGATCATCAGCGCGCCGAGCACCGGCGGCGTGTCGACCAGCACGTAGTCGAACTCATCCCACAGCAGTGCCAGCGCCTTCGACAGTCGCAGGCCGGCGCCATCGGCGATGCTGCGGCGCTCGATCGTCGCCAGCGCCGGGCTGGCCGCGAACAGCCGCGCCCGCTCGCTGCCGGCCGGCAGCAGCAGTGCGCGCAGCGCGTCGACATCGAGTGGCTGCTCGCCGAACAGCGCGAAGGTGCTGCGCGCGGCGAGCTGGTCGGGATCGTGGCCGAAATAACTGGTCAGCGAGCCGTGCGGATCGAGATCGACCAGCAGCACGCGCGCACCCCGCTCGGCCAGCAGGCCGGCGAGGGTGACGACGGTGGTGGTCTTGCCCACCCCGCCCTTCTGATTGGCGATCGACCAGATTCGCACTGCGTTGAATTCGCTCTGGGTTGAGATGACGCAGGGCGAGTAGTGGGCCACTGCGTCAGAAAAACGGCAAGTTGCCGGTGATTTGCAATTCCCCTGCCACTGCTTCAGGTGGACGGCGAGGCCGGCAGTATGGCCGTCGCCGGTGCCGGCTGCACCTGTGCGTCCGGCGCGTCGGCTGCCGGCTGCAGCCGCGCCGGCGCAATCCGCGGCAGCCGCGGCCGCACTTCGCTGCCGGCCGAGATCATCAGCACCACGCGGCGGTTGCGCGCGCGCCCGCTCTCGCTGAGGTTGTCGGCGACCGGGTGGAATTCGCCGTAGCCAACCGCCATCAACCGCACCGGCTGCACCCCCTTCTCGGTCAGGAACTGCACCACCGACACCGCGCGCGCCGCCGACAGCTCCCAGTTCGACGGGTAGCGCAGCGTCGCGATCGGCATATTGTCGGTGAAACCCTCGACCCGGATCGCGTTGGGCTGGTCGTGCAGGATGACGGCAATCTTGTCGAGAATCGGCCCGGCCTTGCCGCTCAGCGCGGCGTCGCCGCTGGCGAACAGCATCGATGACGACAGCGCCACCTCCAGCCACTGCTCATTGCCGCGCAGCGTCACCAGCTGCTGGCGCATCAGGTCGGAAAAGGCGTTCGCCATCTGCTCGCTGATCTGCTGCAGCTGCGGTGGCAGACGCTCGCTGTCATCGGCCTGCACCGCCTCGTCGCCTTCCACCTGCGCGTCGCCATGGCCCTCGCGCTCCATGACGGCGAGCGCATCGAGCTCGACCGCGCTGGCCGGCGTCGAATCGGTGGTCTCGCCGAGCTCGATCGGATTCAGTTTGAAATTGGGCTTGTTGAAGGCTTCGGTCAGCGTGTTGGAGAGCACGCGGTACTTGCTCTCGTTGATCTGCGAGATCGAGTACATGACGACGAAGAAGGCGAACAGCAGCGTGATGAAATCGGCGTAGGAGACCAGCCAGCGCTCGTGGTTGACGTGCTCCTCTTCGATCCGGTGGCGCGGCATGGTTCAGCCTCCTCAGGTCGGATCAACGAAGCCGTTCAGTTTCAGCTCGATCGCGCGCGGATTCTCGCCCTCGGCGATGGCGATGATCCCCTCGACCATCATTTCCCGGAACTGCGCCTCACTGCGCGCGCGCGATTTCAGCTTGCTCGCCACCGGCAGGAAGAACAGGTTGGCCAGCGCGACACCGTAGATGGTGGCGACGAACGCCACCGCGATGCCGGGACCGAGCCGCGACGGATCGGCCAGGTTGCCCATCACGTGGATCAGCCCCATGACGGCGCCGATGATGCCGATGGTCGGCGAGTAGCCACCCATGCTCTCGTAGAATTTGGCCGCGTCGATGTCGCGGCGCTCGCGCAGGTAGGACTCCAGCTCCAGCACCGAGCGGATCGAATCGGGCTCGCTGCCGTCGACCAGCAGCTGCAGCCCCTTGCGCGCGAACGGGTCGCGCTCGCTGTCGGCTACCGATTCGAGCCCGAGCAGCCCCTCCTTCCGCGCCGCCGTGGCCCAGCGCACGATGCGGGCGATGCCGCCGCGATAGTCGAGCTGTGGCGGCCGGAACACCCAGATCAGCCGCTGCAGCGCCAGTTTCAGCAGCGGCAGCGGCGTCTGCAGCGAGGCCGCGCCGACCGTGCCGCCGACGACGATCAGCGCCGCCGGGCCGTTGATCAGCGCGGACAGATGGCCACCCTCGAGTGCATTGCCACCGAGAATGGCGGCGAAGCCGATGATGACGCCGACGATGCTGAGAATATCCATTTAATGGATATCGGCCAGACGCGGACCAATTTGAGGGAGCGGTAGCACTTCGTCGGACAGCCCTGCCTTCGCCACCGCCATCGGCATGCCGTAAATGACCGAGGTCGCCTCGTCCTGCGACCAGACAGTGGCGCCCTGCTGTTTCAGCAGGCGCGCCCCTTCGCAGCCGTCGGCGCCCATGCCGGTCAGCACCACCGCCAGCACCTGGTCGTGATAGACGTTGGCGGCCGAGGCGAAGGTGATGTCGACGCTCGGTTTGTAGTTCATCCGCTCGTCACCCGGCAGCACCTTGACGCGCCCGCCCTTGCCGATCATCAGCTGCTTGCCGCCCGGCGCCAGCAGCGCCAGCCCCGGCCGCAGCTGGTCGCCGTCGGCGGCCTCCTTGACCTGGATCTTGCAGACGCCGTTCAGACGCTCGGCGAAGGCCGGCGTGAACGTCGCCGGCATGTGCTGAATCAGCACGATCGGCACCGGGAAACCGGCCGGCAGCTGCGTCAGCACCGCCTGCAGCGCCACCGGGCCGCCGGTCGAGGTGCCGATCGCCACCAGCGCCGGGCGCTTGAGCGGCCTGGCGCCGCGCACCGGGGTCCGCTCCGCCGGCGCGGCGCGCTCGGGCACCCGCTCCGGCGCGCGCGCTGCCGGCGCGGAGACCGCCGGTGCCTGCCGCGTGGCGGGCGTCGCCACCGCTGCCGGCGCCGGGGGCGTCGGCCGGCGCCGCGCGCGGGAAATATCGAGCAGCCGCTGCGACAGCTTCTGCCGCAGCTCGACCGCATTGCGCGAGATCTCGTCGAAGTTCTTCGGCAGGAAGTCGACCGCGCCGGCGTCGAGCGCGTCGAGCGTGACGCGCGCGCCCTCGTAGGTCAGCGACGAGAACATCAGGATCGGCGTCGGCTGCTTCGCCATGATCTCGCGCACCGCCGAAATGCCATCGAGCATCGGCATCTCGTAGTCCATCGTGATCACGTCGGGCTTCAGCGCGATGGCCTTCTCGACGCCTTCGCGGCCGTTGCTGGCGGTGCCGACCACCTTCAGCCCCGGCACGCCGTCGATCATCTCGGTCAGGCGGCGGCGGAAGAAGCTGGAGTCGTCGACGATGAGGACGGAGACCGTCATTGCTTACCTCAAGAAACAGTTTCGGGAGAGCTGGCCATCCCCTCTCCCTTCAGGAAGAGGGTCAGGGAGAGGGTGGTCCGCCATCGCGGCTGCGCTCGATACCCTCTCCCCCGGCCCCTCTCCCTGAAGGGAGAGGGGAGTTACCCCTCAATGCGCATAACGCTTCAACATGCTCGGCACGTCGAGGATCAGCGCGATGCGACCGTCGCCAGTGATCGTCGCGCCGGCCATGCCGGGGGTGCCCTGCAACATCTTGCCGAGCGGTTTGATCACCACCTCTTCCTGACCGATCAGCGCATCGACGACGAAACCGACGCGCTGCGTGCCGACCGTGACGATGACGACGTGGGCGAACTCCGGCGCGCCCTGATCGCCGCCGTTGACCAGCCAGCGCTTCAGGTGGAACAGCGGGATCGCCTTGTCGCGGATCGTGATCACCTCGCGGCCGTCGACGACGTTGGTGCGACGCAGGTCCATGTGGAAGATTTCGTTGACGTTGACCAGCGGCAGCGCGAAGGTCTGCTGCCCCAGCATCACCATCAGCGTCGGCATGATCGCCAGCGTCAGCGGCACCTTGATCAGCAGCTGCGTGCCCTTGCCGATGGTCGAGATGATCTGCACCGAGCCGTTCAGCTGCGTGATCTTGGTCTTGACCACGTCCATGCCGACACCGCGGCCGGAGACGTCGGAAATCTCGGTCTTGGTCGAGAAGCCCGGCAGGAAGATCAGGTTGTAGCACTCGCTCTCGGACAGGCGCGCCGCCATGTCGGTGTCCATCAGCCCCTTCTCGACCACCTTGCCGCGCAGCACCTCGGCGTCCATGCCGGCGCCGTCGTCGGTGATCGACAGCAGGATGTGATCGCCCTCCTGCTGCGCCGACAGCACGATCCGGCCGACGCGCGGCTTGCCGGCCGCGGCGCGTTTGTCCGGCATCTCGATGCCGTGGTCGACGGCGTTGCGCACCAGGTGGACCAGCGGGTCGGCCAGCGCCTCGACCAGGTTCTTGTCGAGATCGGTCTCCTCGCCGACCAGCTCCAGCGTCACCTCCTTCTTCAGGCTGCGCGCCAGATCGCGAACCACGCGCGGGAAGCGGCCGAACACCTTCTTGATCGGCTGCATCCGCGTCTTCATCACCGCGGTCTGCAGGTCGGCGGTGACGACGTCGAGGTTGGCCACCGTCTTGGCGATCTCCTCGCTGCCGCTCTGCGCGCCGAGCCGCACCAGACGGTTACGCACCAGCACCAGCTCGCCGACCATGTTCATGATGTCGTCGAGACGCTGCGTGTCGACGCGGACCGTGGTCTCGGCCTCTTTCGGTTGCTCCTTGTTCTGCGGCTCTCCGCGCGCCGGCGCGGCGGCGCGACCCTCGTCGTCGCTCAGCGCCTCGCGCACCTTGCTGGCGGCGGCGGATGGCGCCGCCTTCGCAACCGGTGCCGGCGCGGCCGCGGGCTTCGCCGCCGGTGCCGCGTCGGGCTTCGCGCCACCGTGCAACTGGTCCAGCAGCGCCTCGAATTCGTCGTCGGTGATCAGCTCATCGCCACCGGCGGGTGTTGCCGGCGCAGCGGGAGCGGCAGGTGCAGCCGGTACGGCCGCGTCATCCGATCCCTTGCCTTGCAGCTGATCCAGCAGCGCCTCGAATTCGGCCTCGGTGATCTCGTCCCCGGCGGGTGCGGCGGCCGGTGCGGGTGCTGGCGCGGCGGCGGCTTTGCCACCGCCCTGCAACTGGTCGAGCAGCGCCTCGAACTCGTCGTCGGTGATCTCGTCGGCGCCGCCGTCACCGGTATCGGCACCGGCCTGCGGTGCGCCACCACCGGGGGCGATCGCGTCGAGAAACTGTTCGAACTCGGCGTCGGTGATGTCGCCGTCGGCAACCGCTGACGGCGGCGCGGCTTCGGCCGGTGCGGCTTCCTGAACGACCTCAACCGGGGCGACGTCGACCGCTGTTTCTTCGCCGTGCACCATCGCTTCGAGCCGCGCCAGCAGCGCCGGCGCCGCCGGACTCGGCATCTCGCCCGACTTGACCTCGCCGAACATCTCGTTGACGGCGTCGAGCGCCTGCAGCACGACATCCATCAAAGCCGCATTAACCGAGCGCTGGCCGTTGCGCAGCATGTCGAACAGGTTCTCGGTGATATGGCAGAGCTCGACCAGCGCGGTCAGCTGCAGGAAGCCGGCACCGCCCTTGACGGTGTGGAAGCCGCGGAAGATGGCGTTCAGCAGCGCGTGATCGTCGGGACGCTGTTCGAGGTCGACCAGCTGTTCGGACAGCTGTTCCAGGATCTCGCCGGCCTCGACGAGGAAGTCCTGCAGAATCTCTTCGTCTTCGGTGAAGGACATGGGTGACTGCTCCGCGATCGCTGGTTCAGAAGCCGAGACTGGAGAGAAGGTCGTCGACCTCGTCCTGCCCCTGGACCACGTCGGTGCGCTCGGCGGCCTTGACCTGTGGCCCCTCGGGCGCCACATCGGCCTGGGGCGCGCGCGCCGACTCGGTGTCGTGCTGGCGGAAGATGCCGGTCAGCTCCTCGACCTGCCCCGCCATCCGCATCAGGTCGACCAGCCGCACCTCGACCTCCTGCACCAGCGTGATGACGCGCTTGATCACCTGCCCGGACAGATCCTGAAAATCCTGCGCCAGCAGGATCTCGTTGAACTTGCCGCCGAGTTCGGAGGCGCCGGTGGCGGTGAAGGCGAGGAACTGGTCGACGCGGCGGTAGAGATCGCGGAACTGGTCGGGGCCGAGCTCGCGCCGCTGCAGCTTCTGCCAGTCGGCCTGAAGAGCCCGCGCCTGTTCGCGCAGCTCCTCGACCATCGGCACCCCCTGCTCGACGATGTCCATCGTCCGGTCGGCCGATTTCTGCGTCAGGTTGATGACGTAGTCGAGGCGCTCCTGAGCGTTGCCCATCTTCGACATGTTGTCGTTCTCGAGACCGGCCTTGCGGGTATCGATCTCGAAGTTGACGATCGCCTCGTGCAGGCCGCGCGTCAGCTTGCCGACCTCGCGGTAGATGCTGCGATCGCGAACCTCGTTGATGTGCTGGATCACCTCGGTCGCACCGGGGAAATCGCCCTGTTCGAGCCGCTCCATCAGCACTGCGGCGCGCTGCTTGAGCTCATCGAACAGATCGTTCCCGGACAAGCTCGACTCCCTGGCGAGGAATTCATTACCACCCGTCATTTCGGACTGCCCTCTGCAAGGCCTGTTATCGTTTCGGGCCGATCACTTGTTGGCGTCGATGCGCTCGAAGATCTTGTCGATCTTCTCCTTGAGGACAGCGGCGGTGAAGGGTTTGACCACGTAGCCGTTCACACCGGCCTGCGCGGCCTCGATGATCTGGTCGCGCTTGGCCTCGGCGGTGACCATCAGCACCGGCAGCGATTTCAGCCGGTCGTCGGCGCGCACCGCCTTGAGCAGGTCGATGCCGGTCATGCCGGGCATGTTCCAGTCGGTGACGAGGAAATCGAAGTTGCCGCTTTGCAGCATCGGCAACGCGCTGTTGCCGTCGTCGGCCTCGGAGGTGTTGGTGAAGCCGAGATCACGCAGAAGATTCTTGATGATGCGCCTCATGGTCGAAAAATCATCGACGATGAGAATCTTCATGTTCTTGTCCAAAGCAGCCTCCTGACAGTCGCCCGCCGTCGCGGGCTCGATACATCTTTTTGCAGATCGGTTTTTCGGATCAGTTTTCCGATCGGTTCTTCCGACCGTTTTTCGATCGCTCGTTTTTCGTACCGCGCTGGCCGGCGGAAACACAGCCGGGGCGGACGCATGCGCCCGGCCCCGTCAAAAAAGCACCCTTAGTCTAGTCGCAGATGGCATCCCGGCCAGTGCGTGAGAAACGCTAACGCGCCAGATCGTCGACGCTCCAGCCGCCGAGCTTGCCGCGCAGCCGCAGCGCCGCCTGACTGTGGATCTGGCTGACCCGGGACTCGCTGACGCCGAGCACCAGGCCGATCTCCTTCAGGTTCAGTTCGTCGCTGTAGTACAGCGACAGCACCAGCCGCTCGCGCTCCGGCAATTCGCCGATGGCGGCAGCGAGCTGGCGGCGCAGTACGTCGGCGTGCACGCCGCGCTCGGGCGACGGCTCGCTTCCGGCGATGAAATCATCGGCGCTGCCCTCCTCGCCGCCCAGTTCGTCGAGGCTGAACAGGCGGGTGCAGAGCGAATCCTGCGCCAGCGCGTGGTACTCCTCGATCGGCATGTCGAGCTCGGCCGCCACCTCGGTGTCGGACGGGTCGCGACCGAGCCGCTTGCCGAGCCGGATCATCGCCTCCTGCAGCTTGCGCGCGTTGCGATGCACCGAGCGCGGCGCCCAGTCGCCGCGCCGCACCTCGTCGATCATCGCGCCGCGGATGCGGATGCCGGCGAAGGTCTCGAAACTGGCTCCCTTGCCGGCGTCGTAGTTGCGCGACGCCTCCAGCAGGCCGATGACGCCGGCCTGCATCAGGTCGTCGAGCTGCACGCTGGACGGCAGCCGCGCCAGCAGATGGTGGGCGATGCGCTTGACCAGCGGTGTGTAGCGCTCGAGCAGCGCCTCCGGCGTCTCACCGCGCGCGGCGCCGTACATCGCCAGCGGTTTGGATGAGCTCATCGGTCTCGGTCACCCCGCCTCGTCGGTCTGCACCAACTGCTCGACGAAGAATTCGAGGTGACCGCGCGGCGTCGACGCCAGCGGCCAGCGGTCGACCTTCTCGGCCAGCGCCTTGAACGCCAGTGCCGCCTTGCTGCGCGGCGCCGCCTCGACCACCGCCTTCTGGCGCTGGATCGCCTTGCGCATCGTCTCGTCGTGGGGAATGGCGCCGACGTACTGCAGTGTCACGTCGAGGAAACGGTCGGCGGCCTGGGTCAGCTTGTTGAAGAGCGCCTGCCCCTCCTGCAGCGAGCGCACCTGGTTGACCAGCACGCGGAAGCGGGTCATGCCGTAATCGCGATTGAGCAGCTTGACCAGCGCGTAGGCGTCGGTGATCGACGACGGCTCGTCGCAGACCACCAGCAGCACCTCCTGCGCGGCGCGCACGAAGCTGACCACCGAGTCGGAGATGCCGGCGGCGGTGTCGACGATCAGCACGTCGATCTGCTGGCTGATCTCGCTGAAGGCGTGGATCAGGCCGGCGTGCTCCTGCGGGCCGAGCTGCGCCATGCGCTGGGTGCCGGACGACGACGGAATGATGCGGATGCCGGCCGGCCCGGTGATCATCACGTCGAGCAGGTCGCAGCGGCCGAGCAGCACGTCTTCGAGCGTGCGCTTCGGCGTCAGGCCGAGCAGCACGTCGACGTTGGCCAGACCGAGGTCGGCATCGAGCAGCGCCACCCGCCGACCGAGCTGGGCCAGCGAGACGCTGAGGTTGATGGCGACGCTGGTCTTGCCGACACCGCCCTTTCCGCCGGTGACGGCGATCACTTGCACCGGGTGGGTACGACTCATGCGCGTGTGGACTCCTCGGCGCGGTTGAACGGGCGGTCGCGCGAACCGCCGGCGACCCGGCTGTCGCGCGACGGGGGGCGCACGACCGGCGCCGGACGAAAGTGCGCGTAATTGTAGACGCTTTATGACGATCGACCGGTCGTCATCGCAGCGCTATTCCGATTCCGCCACTAACCGGCCATGGCGCCGGCGAACGAGGCCGCCAGCCGCGCTTCGTCGGCCTCGACCTGCCGCGCCAGCGCGATCGCCTGGCCGACCAGCTTTTTGGCGCTGGCCGGCGCCAGATCGTTCGGAATCGCCTGGCCGTTGGCGACGTAGGCCAGCGGCAGCCGGTTGGCGATCGACAGGCTCAGCACCTCGCCGACGCTGGCGGCCTCGTCGAGCTTGGTCAGCACGCAGCCGATCAGGTTGCCGGTGCGGTAGCAGCGGTGCGCCGCCTGCAGCACCTGTCGCTGGCTGTTGGCGGCCAATACCTGCAGCACCTGCAGGCGGTCGCCGAGCGCGTCGAGCGCGGCCAGCTGCTCCTTCAGTACCGGCGAGCTGGCACCGAGGCCGGCGGTATCGATCAGGACCAGTTTGCAGTGGCGGAGTTCATAAAGGACGTTGACCAGGTCCGCAGGCCGGTTGGCCACCTTGACCGGCACGTTGAGGATGCGGCCGAGCGTGCGCAGCTGCTCGTGGGCGCCGATGCGGAAGCTGTCGAGCGTCACCAGCGCGACATCGGCGTTGCCGTGCGCCAGCACGTGGCGCGCCGCCAGCTTGCCGATGGTGGTGGTCTTGCCGACGCCGGTGGGGCCGACGAAGGCGAACACTCCACCGCGCGCGACCGGGTCGTCGAGCACCGGCAGGCGCGCGGTCAGGCTCGACATCAGCCGCTGCCACTGTTCACGCGGCGGCAGCAGGCCGACCCTGGCGCGCGGGTCGTCGCCCTGCTCGGCCAGCAGCGCGTTGACGGTATCGGCGTCGAGACCGAGCCGCTGCAGCCGCCGCCACATCGCAGCATCGGCCGGGCGCTGCGCGCGGTACTGCTGCCACGCCAGCCCCGACAGCTGGTTCTCGATCAGGTCGCGCATCGAGCGCAGCTCCTGCTGCATCTGCCACCAGGCGGCATCGCCACGCGCCGGCGCCGCGCGCTCGCCGGACAGCTCGGAGAAATCGTCGGCGGCCGGCGCGGCGGCGGGCTGGGCAATGGCAGCCGCCGCGGTCGGCGCGGCCGCGGCGGGCGCTACCGGCGCGGCCGGCGGCGGCACCGGCATCTCGGTGCTGGCCAGCAGCTCGATGCCGCCGGGCACGCGCCGGTTGGCCAGGATCACCGCGTCGTCGCCGAGCTCCTCGCGCACCATGCGCAGCGCGGTACGCATGTCCGGGGCCACGAAATTCTTCATCGTTCTTCTCCCATCAGCCGATCGACGCTTCGATCGTCACCTGCTTGTCGTCCGGCACTTCGGTGTAGGCCAGCACGCTCATCTCACCGTTGACGTAGCGGCAGAAGCGCGCCAGCACCGCCCGCAGCGGCGCCGCCACCAGCAGCACGGCCGGCTTGCCGGCCATCTCCTGCTTCTGCGCCGCGTCGCGGATCGCCTGCTGCAGCCGCTCGGCCAGTCCCGGTTCGAGCACGATGTCGTCACCCTGACCGCTCTGCTGCGACTGCTGCAAAGCCTTGAGCAACATCTGTTCCATCGCCGGCGCCAGCGTGATGACTGGCAAAGTCTCTGTATTTCCAAAGATTTTCTGCACGATGATGCGGCTGAGAGCAGCCCGCACGACGGCGGTGAGCGCGACGGGATCTTGACTGCGACCGCCGACGCCGGCCAGCGCCGAGGCGATCGTGCGCAGGTCGCGGATCGGCACCCGCTCCACCAGCAGGTTCTTCAGCACCGTCAGCAGCGTATTCATCGACACGCTGCCCGGCACCAGATCCTCGACCAGCTTCGGCGACTGCTTGCCGAGCACCTGCAGCAGGTTCTGCACCTCGTCGTAGCCGAGCAGTTCGTGCACGTGTTTCAGCAGCAGCTGGTTCAGGTGGGTGGCGACGACGGTGCTGGCGTCGACCACGGTGTAGCCGAGCGTCTGCGCGTGGTCGCGCTGCGACGGCTCGATCCAGACCGCGTCGAGCCCGAACGCCGGGTCGCGCCCCTTGATGCCGTCGAGCTGGCCAAACACCTGCCCCGGGTTGATCGCCAGTTCGCGATCGGGATGGATCTCGCCCTCGCCGGCATTCACGCCGAGCACGGCGATGCGGTAGCCGTTCGGGCGCAGGTCGAGGTTGTCGCGGATGTGCACCGACGGCACCAGAAAACCGATCTCCTGCGACAGCCGTTTGCGGATGCCCTTGATGCGGCCGAGCAGCTCGCCGCCCTGCCCCTTGTCGACCAGCGGAATCAGCCGGTAGCCGACCTCGAGGCCGACGGCGTCGACCGGCTGCACGTCGTCCCAGCCCAGCTCCGGCAGCTCCGGCGTCGCCGCCTTCTGCTGCGCCACCGCGGTCTGCGCCTGCGTCTCCTGCAGCTGCTGCACGGCGGTCTGCTGACGCTTTTTATTGATCGCCCAGGCACCGCCGCCGGCCGCCGCCGCCAGCCCGAGGAAGGCGACGTGCGGCATTCCCGGAATCGCCCCCATCACGCCGAGCACGGCCGCGGTGATGGCCAGCGCCTTGGGCGAGTCGAACATCTGGTGGCGCACCTGCTCGCCCATGTCCTTCGAGCTGCTGACGCGCGTCACCATGATCGCCGCCGCCACCGACAGCAGCAGCGACGGAATCTGCGCCACCAGGCCGTCGCCGATGGTCAGCAGCGAGTAGATCTCGGTCGCCTGCGCGAAGGTGAGGCCGTGCTGCACCATGCCGATGGCGAAGCCGCCGATCAGCGTGACGATCATGATCAGGATGCCGGCGATGGCGTCGCCGCGGACGAACTTGCTGGCGCCGTCCATCGAGCCGTAGAAGTCGGCCTCGGCGCCGACCTCCTCGCGCCGCGCGCGCGCCTGGTCCTGATCGACCAGACCGGCGTTGAGGTCGGCGTCGATCGCCATCTGCTTGCCCGGCATGGCGTCGAGGGTGAAGCGCGCCGACACCTCGGAGATGCGGCCGGCGCCCTTGGTGACGACGACGAAGTTGATGATGACGAGGATCAGAAAGACGACGATGCCGACCGCGTAGTTGCCGCCGATCACCACCGAACCGAAGGCGTGGATCACCTGCCCGGCTGCCTCCGGCCCGTCCTGACCGTGCAGCAGCACGACGCGGGTCGAGGCGATGTTCAGCGCCAGGCGCAGCAGCGTCGCCACCAGCAGCACGGTCGGGAACACGGCGAAATCGAGCGGCCGCAGCGCGTAAACCGCCACCAGCAGCACGACGATCGACAGCGCGATGTTGAACGTGAACAGCACGTCCAGCAGGAACGGCGGTATCGGCAGCGTCACCATGCCGAGCATCACCAGCACCAGGATCGGCACGCCGAGGTTGCCCTGCGTCAAGCTCTTGAGGGTGTCGCCCAGCGAACGGGGAGCGGCGGTGGTACTGGTGCTCAAGGGAGTGGTCTCCGGTCAACAAATTGTCGGCGCGAGCCTGTCGAAGCGGGCCATCGCAAGAACCGTTCCGATTTCGATCCGCATCAATCCACCCGCTTGCCGCGCGCGTCGTAGCGCATCTCCGGCGGCAGCTCGATGTCGCCGAGCGGCTTCGGCCGCTTGCCTTGCCCGCCGCTGTAAGCCTTCAGCTGGAACACGTAGGCCAGCACCTGCGCCACGGCCAGATAGAGCGGGCCGGGAATCTCCTGATCGATGTCGGTGGTGTAGTAGATGGCGCGCGCCAGCGGCGGCGCCGGCAGCAGCTGCACGCCGTGGGCGTTGGCGATCTCGCGGATCTTCAGCGCCATCTGGTCGACGCCCTTGGCCACCACCTGCGGCGCGCCGCCGTTGGCGGGGTCATATTTCAGCGCCACCGAGAAGTGCTCGGGGTTGGTGATGACGACGTCGGCCTGCGGTACCGCCTCCATCATCCGGCGCCGCGCCATCTCGCGCTGCAGCTGGCGGATGCGGCTCTTGACCTCCGGCTTGCCGTCGGTCTCCTTCATCTCCTCGCGCACCTCCTGCATGCTCATCTTCAGCTTGCGTTTGTGCTCGAACATCTGCCACGGCACGTCGATGCCGGCGATCACCACCATGCCGAGGCTGACCGTCAGCACCGCCCAGCCGGCGGTCGACAGCGCATCGGCGAAGGCCGGCTCCAGCGCCTGCTGCCCGAGCGCCAGCAGCTCGTCCTGCAGCGACAGCACGACGACGACGGCGATGCCGGCCAGCAGCACGAACTTGGCCACCGCCTTCAGCAGCTCGACCAGCGCGTGCATCGAGAACATCTTCTTCAGCCCCTGCAGCGGATTGATGCGGCTCCCCTTCGGCATCAGCGCCTTGCCGCTGAACAGCCAGCCGCCCATCGCCACCGGGCCGGCCAGCGCCGCCAGCATCAGCAGCCCCAGCAGCGGCAGCAGCGCCCACGCCGCCGCCAGCGCCGTCGTCAGCAGATGGGAGACCGCCAGGTTGGTGTCGAACGCCACCTCGCGCGACAGCGCGAAGTTGAAACGCATCTGGCCGAGCAGCGCGCGCGCCATCGAACCGCCGAACATCAGCAGCCCGCCGACGCCGCCCAGCAGCACGAACAGCGTCGCCAGCTCGCGCGAACGGGCGATCTGCCCCTCCTCCTTGGCCTTCTCCTGCTTTCGGGGAGTTGCCTCTTCTGTCTTTTCCTGACCCGATTCGCTCTCGGCCACCGCCGCGCCTCCGATCCGATTCACCGACGCCGGAATATTGGCGCCACCTGACAATGACGGTGTCAGAGCAAGCGCCATGCCGGTGCTGTTTCGGTCGCGGCTCTGCGATTAGACTGCCGGGCTGATCGGCGCCGATCGCAGCGCCGGGCGATCCTCTTTGGAACCCTCTTCATCTGGAACGACGCAAGGGAGCTGTCCTGCGATGGGAGCCGTACGTCGCCGTTGGCGCTGGGGTTGGTGGCTGACACTGGCCGTGCTGGCACTGCTGATCTGGGCGGTGATCCACGTCGGCCGCGAGGAGCTGGCCACCTCCAGATACCAGGCGCGCTACCTGACGCAGCTCGCCGCCGAACTGAAATTCCGGGTCGAGCCGGGGCCGAGCCCCGACATCCGTTTTCCGGTCGCCGGCCCCTACGATATTCGCCTCGGCTACAGCCGCATTCCGGAATTCGTCACCCGCCTCGAACAGAACCACTTCGAGGTGACGGCGCAGGCGCGCTGGTCGCCGCGGATGTGGGCGCTGTACGACATAGGCCTGTTCCCGATTTTCCGCGAGCGCCCGCAGAGCGGCCTCGACCTGCTCGACCGCAACGGCAACTCCCTGCACCACGCCCGCTACCCGGAGCGGGTCTACGACAACTTCGAGGCGGTGCCGTCAGTGCTGGTCGACGCGCTGCTGTTCATCGAGAACCGCGAGCTGCTCGACATGAGCGAGCCAAGCCGCAACCCGGCCGTGGAGTGGGACCGCTTCGCCAAGGCGGCGGTGACGCAGCTGATGAAGCGCGTCAGCGACGACGGCGGCCGCGCCGGCGGCGGCTCGACGCTGGCGACGCAGATCGAGAAGTACCGCCACTCGCCCGATGGCCTGACCCGCACGCCGCAGGACAAGCTGCGGCAAATGGCCTCGGCGTCGATCCGCGCCTACATGAACGGCGAGGACACGCGCCCGGTGCGGCAGCAGCTGGTGGTCGACTACCTGAACACGGTGCCGATGGCGGCGCGGCGCGGCTACGGCGAGGTCAACGGCATCGGCGACGGCCTGTGGGCCTGGTACGGCCGTGACTTCGATCAGATCAACGCACTGCTGCGCGACCTCGGCAATGGCAGCGACAGCGACGGCGCCGTGCTGCGCGTCGACCTGCCGGACGCCGCACTGGCATTCAAACAGGCGCTGTCGCTGATCATCGCGCAGCGCCGCCCGGCCTGGTATCTGCACGAGGGCGAGCCGGCGCTGCGCGAACTGACCGACAGCCACCTGCGCCTGCTGGCCGCCGCCGGCCGCATTCCGCAGGCGCTGCGCGACGCCGCGCTGCCGCTCGACCTGCAGCTGCAGCGCGAACTGATCAAGTCGCCACCGGTGTCGTTCGTCGAGCGCAAGGCCGCCACCGCGATGCGCAACACGCTGGCCAACCTGCTCGGCGTCAACCAGCTCTACGCGCTGGACCGGCTCGATCTGGTCGCGAGCAGCACGCTCGACAGCGACGTGCAGCGCGCCATCAGCCAGTTGCTGACCGCCGTCGCCACGCCGGAAGGCGCGCGCGCCGCCGGCCTCTACGGTCACCGGCTGCTGCGCAACGACAACGACCCGGCCAACCTGCAGATCAGCTTCACGCTGTACGAGCGCGCCGGCGACGCCAACCTGCTGCGCATTCAGGCCGACAACCAGGACCGCCCGTTCGACCTGAACCAGGGCGCCCGCCTCGACCTCGGCTCGACCGCCAAGCTGCGCACGCTGATCAGCTATCTCGAAGCGATCGCCGGCCTGCACCGCCGCTACGCCGACATGAAGGCCGACGCATTGGCGGCACTGGAGATCCACGAGCGCGACGCACTGGCGCGCTGGACCCGCGACTGGCTCGCCGCCAACCCCGGCGGCTCGCTGCGCGAAATTCTGGCGGCGGCGATGGAGCGGCCCTACTCGGCCAGCACCGCCGAAGTGTTCTACACCGGCGGCGGCGTGCACCGCTTCGCCAACTTCGAACGCGCCGACGGCGCGCGCATCGTGTCGGTGCGCACCGCCTTCCACGAATCGATCAACCTGCCGTTCATCCGCATGATGCGCGACGTCGTCCGCCACCAGATGCTGACGCTGTCGGAGAACAACGCGCGGCTGCTGACCGACAGCAGCGACCCGCAGCGCCAGGATTACCTGGCCCGCTTCGCCGATCTCGAAGGGCGCAAATTCCTCGGCACCTTCTATCAGCGCTACCGCGGGCTGAGCCCGGCGCAGGCGCGCGACAAGCTGCTGCAGCGCGTGCGGCCGACGCCGCGGCGCGTCGCCACCGCCTATCGCAGCATCCTGCCGAACGCCCCGTTCGACGATTTCGCCGCCGCGCTGCGCGCGCGCCTGCCGGCCGACAAACCGCCGACCGCCGCCGATCTGCAGGCGCTGTACCGGCGCTACGCCATCGACCAGTTCTCGCTGAACGACCGCGGCTACATCGCCGGCATCCACCCGCTCGAACTGTGGCTGGTGGCGCAGCTGCAACAGGCGCCGCAGAGCACGCTGTCGGAGCTGATCAGCGCCAGCACCCATCAGCGCCAGGAGGTCTACTCCTGGCTGTTCAAGACCCGCCACAAACGCGCGCAGGACGTGCGCATCAGCAACCTGATCGAGCTCGAAGCGTTCCGCCAGATCCACCGCGACTGGCAGCGGCTCGGCTACCCGTTCAGCGAGCTGACCCCCTCCTACGCCGCCGCGCTCGGCGCCTCCGGCGACCGGCCGGCGGCGCTGGCCGAGCTGATGGGCATCATCGTCAACGACGGCGTGCGGATGCCGGTCGACCGCATCGACCGGCTGTGGCTGGCGCGCGACACGCCCTACGAGACCCACCTCGAATATCGGCCGCCGGCCGGCGAGCGGGTGATGACGGCGGAAGTGGCCGAGGTCGCGCGGGAGGTGCTGTTCGGCGTCGTCGAGCAGGGCACCGCGCGCCGCATCAACAACGCGCTGGTGCGCGGCGACGGCACGGTGATCCGCATCGGCGGCAAGACCGGCACCGGCGACCGCCGCATCGACCGCGTCGGCGCCGGCGGCCAGCGCATCTCGTCGAAGGTGGTCGGCCGCTCCGCCACCTTCGTCTTCACGATCGGCGACCGCTTCTTCGGCACACTGACCACCTACGTGCCGGAGCAGCACGCCGCCGAATTCGGCTTCACCTCGGGCATCTCGGTACAACTGCTGAAAAGCATGGCGCCGCTGCTGATGCCGCTGCTGGAGAACCCGGTGCCGCTGCGCACCCCCGCCAGCCCACCGCGCGAACCGCTCGCACCGCCGCAGCGCCAGCCCGACACCGGCGTCGACCTGCATCCCACCTCGGTCGGCGGCGGCGCCGGCAGCGATGCCGCGATGACGCTCATCCCCGCCGATCCGTCAACGGCAGACGACGACGAAGAGACACCGCCGGGCTTCAGCGGCGAATCCGACGAAGAGGACGACCACGAGGCCACGGCCGAGCCGCCGGTGGCTCCCTGATCGCACCGCACGAGTCAACGACAGGAGAATCGATCCCGATAGGCGAACGCGCGCGGATCATCGCGGTGGACAAGGCCGACCGGCGCGGGGAAAATGCGCGCCTCGTGCGATCCGCGCGCCCGTCGCGCAGCTTTCGGATCCATCGAGCACCACTGGAAGAGTGGCAGAGTGGTTGAATGCACCGGTCTTGAAAACCGGCGTAGGTGCGAGCCTACCGTGGGTTCGAATCCCACCTCTTCCGCCAATACCGAAAGACCTCCGCCCCGCCGACATCAGTCGGCGGCGGATGTCACCACCACGGCCGGCGCCGCATTCGGTACCGTGGCCTTTCCGATACCGACACCTTTTTCTCACTCCCTCCGTCATCGCCCGTCGCAGCACTCATCCGTCCCGGTTCGCCAGACGGCTGATCCACTGCATCGGCAGATACCGCAACTGACGCCACCTCATCTGCCCGTATCCGTTCGGTTTCAATCGCCAGAAAGGGACGAAACCCACCTCGACCAGACGATCGGCGAAGCGCATGTTCCTCTTCACGCAGTCGTTACGCACATCATCATGGACCGGCAGATGATGAAACTCGTCGTTACGATAGATTCTCTCGATAGCCGCCACGAGCTCTGTCTGATTTTCGACCGAATAATACTGAAGCGCTTCTACCGGAAGGCCTGCCAGCTTCATCAGGCTCCGGAATTTCGATGAATAGCCGATTATCGAAACGCGACGGCCACTCAACAGCGACCAGTAGGCGACGTGAAAGGAATTGGTGATGACGCTCCCGGCCTCTGCGAAAGCCTTCATGAATTTCATTTCCGGCTCGTTGTTGGTGTGCAACGACACGTTTTCCCGTAAAAAAACAGGTGACTTCGCCACCTCGCTCAAATCGGTGATCCCACGGTAGTAGTTCAGGAATACCGATACGCTCCGGCCAGGCTCAAGGCTGGCATAGGGGTGCAGACAGGAAACACAGGGAACGAACTTTTCATCGTCGCTGACCGCATCGCGATCACGCACGCCATACAGCAGATAGGGAAGATTGTCGGCATTGGTCGGATTGGCATCTCCCCCGTGGTGTGAACTTCCTACTCCCCACGCCACGGTTCTCGAAAAATCGAGATCATGCCCCACCCCGAGATCATTGAAGGCACCACCGCCAAGAATCGTCTTGAACGACCTCCCCCGTAGCAGAAATCGGGTCTGGTGCTCACGCATGCCGAAATCGAAGTAGTGCATCGGCGTACAGAGAAAATCGCCAAGATTGAAGTGAGTGGGTCGATTCCTCAGGAAAAGCAGATTTTCCCTCACGGTCGATCCCCCTCCTGACACCAATTACAACAAAATTATCGGATTACTCCTTTCATGTAAGGTTCCACGGATTTATAGAAGAATGCCGTCCAGAACAGCACGAACAGGATGATCGAGATCACAACAGGGCGGCGATGAATCAGGTGATGCCGAGTTCCCAATACCTGCTCATCTCACCAGCCCGGCCCCACCGTCAATCCATTCCGCACACCGTTCCCCAACATCAGCTGGCGAGATACGGCATATTCCTCGCAGTCCGGCATCAGCGTGTAGGTCGAAACACCAGCAACGACGGAGAGGTTGATCAATGCCGACGACTCGAAACCGAATACCCGGAAGCGAATTCCCGGTTCGGCGCAAAGCGCCTGCATGACGTAGTCCTCGACGATCAATGCCGTATCCAGGCGCGGAACGCCAGACACCCTGTCACCCGGATCGCGCGGGTGCGGCAGATAGAAATCGGGCACGATATCGACAGCTGCCTGCTCGATGATGGCCCAGACACTCACCGGCGCCTCGGGTGCCGGTCCGAGCAGCAGGGTAACGACACGCCCCGATTGCCCGCCTTCGCCCCGGCCCTCCGTATAGAGCCTGATCCGCTTCGTGTTGGAATACGCATTCGGCGCGTCGTAGATCGTGTAATGAACCGATGAGCGGGCAACGATTCGTTCAGGCCAATAACTGATACCAGCGAGCAGATAGAAAATCCTTGCCAATACGGATGTTCTTTTGGTCAGGATTTGAGAATCTCGCTGGATGTTCAGCAATCCATCGTCATAGCTGCGGATCTGAGCCGGCCTGAACGCGGACAGCAGCGCGTACAGGTAGTGACTCAGTGACGAGGGAACGCAGACCATGTCAAAGCGACCGAGCGCGCGGAACGACAGCCGATAACGAAGCCGTCGATACCAGATCCTCAGGTGTTTGCATCGGCCGTAATCGCTGTCAGGTGGTGTGACGACGAACCGTACCGATTCGCAGAACTCCCGCATCTTTTCGGCATATCGCCGGTTTTTTTCATTATCCGACGTAGCGATGAAGATACCCGCCCGAAATCGCACCTGCTCACTGCGGGTCATCGCCCCGACAATCAGAACATGCAGCGGCGTCATGCAGACGGCCAGAGAACGATCATGAGATGCCATCTATGTCACCCCACCCTTCGCATTCAACATGCCGAACGCATGACGGCCGATCAGCAGCAGCGATGCCACCGCAATCATCATGCGTAACGACAGATGATCGGCCAGCATCATCGCGGAGATGCTCATCAGTACCGTCGCCATACTGATCAGAAACAGTGATCCAGGCCCGACTATCTCGACCTCGTCACTGCCCCGAACGTAGCCGTAGTGAATGGCGAGCTGAATCAATTGGCTTATCACCATGACAGCTGCCGCAGCCACTATGCCGTGGTTCTCGATGAGCAGAATGTTCAGTACGACATTGACAGCTGCCGCCAGTACGGAACAGATCGTGATCAGCATGACCCGTTTTCGATAGAACTGAACGGTCAGAAACAGCGACTGACAGAACTGAAAGTAGCTCGCCAGCAACAGAGCCGGGACTACTGTCTGCGCTTCCTTATAACTGGCCGGCGCCAGCAGCATCACCGCCTCCGGGGCAACGACGCCGCCGAGCACGCAGAGCGCCCCGACCACGACAAGCAACTGCACGCTCCTGTCGCTCACCGAGTCCGCGATGCCGTGATGCAGACGCCGCAGCATCCACGGTACCCAGCTGGCGCTGATCGCCGTCCAGAACAGCGTCAGCCCCGACGCGATCGCTGCCGCCAGCCCATAGACGCCGACCTCATGAACGCCAAGGCCGCGCTCGATCAGCCATTTATCGATCTGCAGCAAACCGGCCTGGGCCAGGTAATGCGGCAGCAACGGAATCGCCAGCAGCAGTGTGTAGCGCCAATAGCCGGCATCGTAGAACGTCCTGCCCCGACACAGCATCCGCACATAAAGGAAGGCGCCCGCCAATGCCAGTGGCAGTGCCGCCACGATGACGCGCAGCTCGACGAGATAGCCGCTGAACCGTTCCATCGACATCAGATACAGCGCACCACCGATGCCGACCAGCGCTGTGACGATCGAAACGGCGGCAACGGCCCGATAGCGAAAAAAGGCGCGTTCGCGTGTGCGCCAGATCAAATAGGCGGAATTCAGGACGAAATTGACGAACATGAAACCGAACAGATGCGGCCGCACGCCGGTAACGTTGCCGGCCAGCTTGGTGACGACGTACAACAGAAGCCCGGAAACCAGCGTCGACACCGTGGTAAGACCGATCATCGCGGCGATGAAGCGGTCGAGATCACTCTCCCATTCGAGAATGGCGTTATTGAGGATACTGGTCGACAGCGACAGCGTCGCCAGAGCGCCGAACACGATCACGAGCGAGTTGTAGAGCGCCACCTCACCGTATTCGGATGGCGTCATCAGACGTGTAAACACGGGTGTCGCCAACAGCAGAAGCCCGCTGTTGAGATAGATCGCTATTCCCGTCCAGATTGCCGACTTCGCGGGACTCGCCTTCGCTACCCTGGTGTCATTCAACGCTTCGTCTTCCTGACCGGGAATCCCGCAGAGATTCCGATTTTCCAGAGCCAGTCCGAGGCCCACACAATGAACGGGCGAGTGCCCGGCACCACAGACCGATCACGAATGGCATACCGCTGATGAAATAACGCCGCGCCAGACGGCCCGGTTCCTGTATCACACGGTGCAGCCATTCCAGCCCACTGCGCCGCATCCACACGGGAGCACGCCGGATTTCACCAGCCACGAAACTGAAACTGACGCCGACGCCGAGATACCACCCACAGGGATGGCGCGACCGCAGCCCATGAATCAGATTCTCCTGCTTCGGAGAGCCGAGACCGACGAAGACGATGGCGGGACGCCACTGGCGAAGCAGGTCATCGATCTTCTGCATCTCGATCTCATTCCGTTCGAAACCGAACGGCGGGCAGTGGGTGCGCACGCACCCGCCGGGCAGCCGATGGGCGTGCTCCAGCTTGCTGACCGCCGCTTCGGCGGAGCCGGGATTGCCACCGATCAGGGCCACGCGCAAACCGGCGCGGACAGCGCGGACATACAGGTCGACGAAAAGATCCGAACCCGCCAGCCGCCCCGGCAAGGGGTCGCGCTGCAGGCGACTGGCCCAGACGATCGGCGCGCCGTCCGGCGTGAACAGCGTCGCCCCGCTGACGGTGGCGCGAAACGCCGCATCCCGGTGCCAGCGGCGCAGGATGTCGACGTTCGGCGTGACGACCCAACCGCCTTCGCCACTCGCCGCCGAATCGACTATCCGTTTCGCCAGTTCGTCGGCCATGGCCGCGACGAATGGCAGACCATCAACCTCGACCACCGGCAGGCCGAGAGGGCTCGACGACCACCCGCTGCCGATCTTCATGTCACCGCGCATCTCGCCCCTGTGCTACGTATCCCGTTTGGTCCGAATCCAGTCCACCTGCCGATGGAACAGGAATGCCGCATAGATCGATATCTTCCGCAGCAGCAGAATCGGCAGAATGGCGAGCTCGCTGACACCGATGATGTCGCGCGCGAAGTTGGCCCAGGTGAGCAGTACCGCCAGCGTCAGTGCAATCAATCCAAGCATGGCCGTCGTCACGATCGCGATGCCGGCGCCAAGCAGCGCGACGACGATGCCAATAGCCGCGGCGGCGACCAGCCCGATCATCAACAGTGCCAGCGGTGGAATCATCAGATCGCAGGCCATGACCAGCTGCGACCAGCGACGGCGCGACAGGCCCGCCGCGACCATCCGCGGCCCCACCGACAACAGCAGTTTCAAATGGCCATGCTCCCAGCGCCGGCGCTGGCTCCTGTCGCCCTCCGCGTTGTCGGGAAACACGCTGGAAACCTCGGCCATCTCGCAGAACAGTGGCGGCGCGCCCACCTCGCAGCTTCGCAATCCAAGCTGCACGTCCTCGGCGATATGGCCACTGGCGAACGGAACCCGCTCGACGACCGCCCATGGGAAAGCCATGCCGCTGCCGTAGAGTCCGCAAGGCATCGACATTCGAGCCATGCCACGCGGCCTCACCCAGTTCTTCAGGCGCATCGCGAACTCGGCCATTCGCGACGAGAGCTTCGCACCTGGCGCACGCATCAGGTATCGAGCCTGCACCGGCCTTCCGGTCATATGACTCCAGCTGGCGACGCAGGAAATTGCATCATCAGCGAGCGAGCAGTCGGCATCAATCACGACGACCACGTCGGGCGGGTCACCCTGCAGCGCGCGAATACCATGATCGAGCGCATAGCCCTTGCCTCGCAGCGATACATTTTCGCGCTCGCAGACTTCGGCACCGGCTGCACGCGCGATCTGCGCGGTCTCATCACTGCAGTTGTCGGCCACGACCAGCAGCCGATCGCCAATCTGCAGCTGCGCTTTCGCCTGCAGAAGCGTCGGCCGGATACCGGTCGCCTCGTTATGTGCCGGAATCAGAATCGCGATGCGCGGTCGTCGCGGTGGACGCGCTGGCGGCAGTGGAGACTTCAGCGCAGCCCCCACCTGAACCAGCAGAAAGAACGCCGCGAGCGACAGCAGCACCGTCGCGATCAACAGCGCCCATTGCAGCGCGACCAGAATGGCGCTCGCGATCTCAGCCATGGACCGAGCGCCTGAACAGAGCGGCAAGCTTGCCGCCCTCGGTATCGACATCGTGCCTCGCCACAACGTCGCGGTGCGCCACCTCTCCCATCTGTGTCAGACGTTCCGGTGGTGTGGCGAGACACTCGACCATCGCCTGCGCCATCGCATCGACATCGCCGGCCGGATAGAGCCAGCCCGACTCGCCGTGTCGAACCAGCTCCGGCACGCCGGCGATCATCGTGCTGAGCACCGGCCGCTTCAGCGCCATCGCCTCCATCAGCACCACCGGCAACCCTTCGGCGAAACTCGCCAGAACCAGAGCGCGCGCCGCCATGATCTCCGCCCTCACCTGATCGCTGCCTATCCAGCCGGTGATTCGAACCTTCTGCTGCAGCCCCAGTTCGCGAATCCGCTGCTCGACGACATCGCGCAATTCGCCGTCGCCAGCCAGCACCAGTTCGAACTCGGCACCATGCCGCATCGCGACAGCCATAGCGTCGATCAACAGCAGATGCCCTTTCTGCGCCGACAAGCGGCCGACACAGACCAGCCGCTTCGCGGCCGGCGAGCCGACATCGCCGACCTCATGGAAATCGCGCTCGACGCCACAGTGAACTTCCATCACCTTTGGCCAGTGCTCTCCGCCCAGCCAGCGGTAGAGCTGACTGCGGCAGAAGGCGGTGATCGCGACGACGAAACGGGCGCGACGCATCTTCTCTCCCAGATGCAGGAACTCGGGTTTGTCGAACTCCTCCGGGCCGTGCACGGTGAAGCTGTAGCCCGGCCCGCCGAGTGCATCGACCAGCATCGCGACCTCGGTCGCATTGGTGCCGAAGTGGGCGTGGACATGCGCGGTGCCACTCTCCTTCAACCAGAGCGCGACCTGGCACGCCTCGGCGAAATAGACCAGATGGAATGGCAGCGGCCGGTCGGAGCGAATCCCCACCCTGATCGCCAGCCACAACGCCTTCAATGCCGGCAACGGCGCATCGGCACCCACCCTGAACACCGCCGCCAGCAATCCGCCCGCTCCCCCCTTCAGCACATAGCGTGTGCGCGCCTTCTCCGCCGCATCCTGCGCATCCGGTGTCGGCTGATCCCAGCCGCGGAGGGCAATCCGCTCCACGTCGATGCCGTGGCGCTCCACGGCCTGAATCTCGCGGCGAATGAAGGTGTGGCTGACCTTGGGGTATTGATTGACGAGATAAGCGACCTTCAATTACCCACTCCTTCATCCATCGGCACCTCTGCTCGATCTGGCACGATGATCTTCGCGGGGTTACCAACGGCAGTGGCACCGGCCGGAACATCGTCGAGCACGACCGCCATCGCGCCAACACGGCATCCTTTACCGAGATGAATGCCGCCGATCACCTGCGCGTAGGCCCCGAGCTCGACGTCGTCATCGAGCACCGGACACGGACCATCCTCCACGCGATTGCCAAGCGTCACGCCCTGCCGCAGCGTGCAACGCGCACCGACCCGGGTAGCGGGATTGACGAAGATATTGCCGAAGTGCCAGATGCGCAGCCCCGGTCCGAACACCGCCTCCTTCGGCAGACTGATACCGGTGACGGTCTCGACCAGGCGAAACAGCAACCAATAGATCTTCGTCAACGTCCTCTTCCGGAAACCATCAGGCCGGGCGTCGATACGGCGACCAAATCGGTAGACCCAGATCGCGCACAACGATTGCTCCGACCGCCACGCGCGCACGCCACCATAGCGCGCGAGATCCGCCTGCCAGTCGCTGTCCTGCTTTCCACTTCTCATTCAAAGCTCTTCGCTGCTTCAGTCGTCAATGAAATTTCGCGTTGCCGTAACTGACGCTATGGAATCGCAAGCAACTCCCCTCCGACAGCCGATTCGCGGTCGCCGCCACCACTGGTCGCCGTAATGACGATGCCGGGTGTCCCCGCCGGCCAGACGATCTCGGCCGACTGCCCATCGGCCAGCTCTCTGCTGTCGGCCACCAACATGCCGCCGTTCCCGTACAGCTGCAGCCGCAACGTGCCGCCCCCTCGGGTATTGGCCAGCAACCGGTATCGACCACCTGACGCCATACTCGCCCACGGCATCTTCGAGATGTTGCGACCCGATTTGTTGACCATTACGACTCGATCGGGGGTCGGCGGAAAAACCACCGCCTGTGACCAGGTATCGAACCTCCCCGCCTTCGAGCCTTGCTGCAACATCCACGGTCCGCGCATCGACAACCGGTTCAGGTTCGACGCCATCTGCATCGGCCGCCCGTTGCCATCGATCCAGCCAGTGGTATCGACCACCTGCCGCAACCCGGCGCGAATCCTGTGCAGATCGTGCGCGACGACGGCATTCCATCCCCCTTTGTGCAACCCGTAGCCACTGCCATTCTCGGCATAGATGACGAATGGCGTTCCGACATTCCGATCGACGACGTACGCACCATACAACTTCAGTGTCTCGGCTACTTTGCGCAAATCGGCATTCGCGATCGTTCGTGTGTCGAACCCGGGCGGCAACATCATCAACGCGCCCTGTGGAATCCTGCCGCTATTGGTGGATGCGGCATTGCCGTCCGCCGACGTGGCCGGAAAGATGAAGGTGGGTTTGGCGCTCAGTGCATTTGCCGCCAGCGACATCGCCAGCGCATGACGAAAGTGCGGCAACCCGTCGTCGATCTCGTGTTTACGGATGAGCCCGCCCATCGTTGGCACACCGGCCGCCCTTGATCCCTGAAAATAGTGCGCTGGCTCTCCCCAGCCACGACCATCGAGACGAGTCCATGCGTACTGCGTCGCACGCCATTTGCCATCGATCTTTCTGAGCTGAAAAAAGGAATGGATGATCTTCGCCTCGGGATCGACGATATCGGCATGACCATCGTTTCCAGCCGCTGGCGTCACGTTCGCCGGCCAGCGCGGTATGACGATCTCCGGCTGAAAGGTTTCGGCGTCCGGATTCCACAGCCCCTTCTTGCCCAGAGCGCCATGGACCGTCATTGGCGTGTCGTCGGGACCGGCGATGAATACGCCGGTGGAATAGTTCCCTTCGGCAACCGTAGGGAAGTACTGCGAGAGCGGAATCTCGAAGTTTCCGAATTTCGGGTCAACCGGGCGCGAATTCCACGGCGACGTTGCCGCGAACGGGTGAAATGCCGTCCCCCATGCCGGCGGCTCCGCATTGGCGGCGATCGCCATCAAGCATCCCGCCATCAGAAGCATTTTCAATAGTCGATTCACGATAATCCCTCCACCGCTACCAAAAGATTCAGAAAGCGAAGTAGATGAATCCGCTTCCGCCCGATGAAATCGCCAACAGAAGATAGAAAACTGCTGCCAGGGACATACCACTGAGCAATGCCGGCGCCCGTGCGAAATACATCGCGATACCGGTTCCGGCACCGCGTCGCCAGAAGTGCAGAGCCAGCGCCGAAACGACCAGAAAAAAGCCAAGGACAGAGGCATCCGTCAGCAGCTGCTCTGGCCTGTCGGAAATCATCGCCTCGACATAGTGTCCTGCATCCTCCAATGAATCGGAGCGAAACAGGATTCTCGACCAGGCGACGAAGTTGAACATGTACAGCCACAACAGCACCTTTCCGGCCAGACCCGTATGTCCGTCACCAATTGGCTGGCCCGAGGCTCGAAACCGGCGTAAATACCGCTCGATGCAAACGGCGCTTCCATGCAGGAATCCGTAGACGACGAAGTTCCAGCCGGCGCCGTGCCATATGCCGATCGCCACGAAGGTGATCAGTATGTTCAGATAGACATTCCCATGCTTCGATCCCCCAAGGCCGAAAAACAGATAGTCCCGGAAGAAGCTCGACATCGATATATGCCATCGCTGCCAGAACCGGGACACCGACAGCGAGGCATATGGAGACCGGAAGTTCTGCATCAGCTCAAAGCCGAATACCTTGGCCACACCACGCGCGATATCGGTATATCCGGACAGATCCATATAGATCTGCAGCGTGAACGCGTAAACGGCCAGCACCAGATAAACCGAAGAGAACTTCTCCGGATCGGCGAAGGCCGGATCGACCACATGCTGCGCCAGAAGATCGGCGAAAACGATCTTCTTTATGAATCCACGGACGACGAGACAAAGCCCGGCCGTGAATCGATCACCGGAAACTTCGCCACCTCTGGCAATCTGCGGCAACAGATCGGTGGCCCGATTTATCGGCCCCGAGAGAAGCGATGGGAAGAAGGAGAGATAAAGCAGGAAGTCCATCAGGTTTCGGCACGCCGGCAGCTTCCCGCGCCTCACGTCGATGACGTAGGAGAGTCCCTGGAAGGTATAAAAGGATATCCCGATTGGAGCGACGACCATGATCACATCGGAATGGAGGTGCAGGGCACGCAGCAGGCTCTCCACCTGCTCGAGAAAGAAGCCGGAATACTTGAAATAGCCAATTGCCAACAGCGGCACCAGAACTGCCACCACCAAGGCCGCCCGCTCTCGCCAGCCTCCCCTCCAGCGCTCGATCGCGATCGCGATGAAGAAATAGAAGAACGACATCGCCAGCAGCACGGCGAAGAATCGCTCGTCCAGCATCAGATAGAAGTACCAGGAGCCGAGCAGCAGCAGGATCTTTCGTGCCCGTGCGGATACCGGCAGCCCCCAGCAGAGCAACCAGAGCACCAGGGTGAATATCGCGAAACCGGAGGACTGAAAGCTCATCCCCCCCTCCCGGCCAATCTCGACGACAGGATGACATCGGTGATCTTGTCACTGAGCAGCTCTTCACCACGCCGATTGAAATGGGTCGCATCCCCAAAGTAAGCGGTTCCCGAAGGCAACTCGCGCGCCACGTCGATCACGGAAACACCGAGATTTCCCGCAACCCTGCGGATGGCATCGTTGTACAGGTCGTACGCCTCGTTCAGCTGAGCCATCGAAAGGCAGCTCGCATAGCCACGCACCGACGCCGACAACCGCCACTGCAGCTCCGGCTCCTGATTCGGCGAAAAGGCACGCCCACCGGTCATGACGATGACGTATCGCGAATAGGACTTCGCCTTCTCGATCAGCTCCGACAATGTGTTCTCGAACTGACTGGTATCGAACTCCTCGACCTTTCCCGATGCATGCATCGGGGCAGCGGGCCGGAAAGGCTCGGTCTTGCGTCGAATCATCCTGAACGATACCCACCACTCCGGAAGCACCGAGCCATCCTCGACCCGTTGCGCCTGGCAGTAGTCGGAGACATCGTTGAAACCGGGATATATCAGGATGAAGTCCGGCTTCACCCTGCCTGCTATCCGCTCCAGCATTGCCAGCTGGTCGGCGATCCGATAGCCGGCGATACCGGCATTTATCGCTCGGTAACTGTCATTCATCCTTCGCGACAGCTTTTCCGCTACCAGATAGGAAAAGGTTTCTTCGTTGCTATCCGCCAGTTCGCCCATGACCGTGGAAGCGCCAATGAACAGAAGATGGCGATCCGATCCCTTTTCTATCTCATCGGATCGAAGCCCGAGTGAATTGATGCGAAAGCCAGGCCGTGAATAGGCCGGGTTCAGCAGTTTCTGTCCCGACTCCTCGTCATTGATGTATTTGGTCTCGTTCAGCAGGATCGCGATCAAACCCTGACCGGTATTGGTGTAGAAGTAGATCTGCCCCGCCATCTCCACCAGTAGCACTACCGAGAGGAAAACAACGACCGGCAAAATGAAATAGAGCCTTTTCATGGTCGACCGACGATGCTCTTGCCATCATCGCTCCGTATGCGTTCTCCACACCGCTCCCTTGCTCTCTCCCTGACGAGGGCGACACCGGCTCCCAGCAGGAAAAATACATACCAGTTGTATGACAGATAACCCAGCATATTGTCCGACATGCTGATGACCGCATACTGAACGACGATCAGGATCAGCACCAATGACAGCAGCCGATCATCTTTCCTGAGACTGAACAGGGATTTCCCTATTGCCAGCATCAACCCCACATAGGCGATCAACCCGAAGGCGCCCAGATTGAAGAACATTTCCACATAGACGTTGTGAGCGCCCGCGTTAACCTCTCCGCTCATCGAAAAGAACACCGGAGAATAGAACGTGAAGGCGCCAACGCCATAGCCGAAAAGATAGCGGGAAGGCTCGATCCAGCGCAGGCCTTCGGTCCAGATCAGCTTCCGCCATGCGAAGGAGTTCAGTCTTGCATACTGGACGACCTCGTTACCCTGGCCGAGGTCCATCAGCCGCTCCTGCACACCCGGAATCATCAGTGCGATGACCGGAGCAATGCAGATGTAGACGATATATTTTCTTTCGAAGATCAGCGCATAAATGGCGAACATCGTAAAGCAGGCCAGCCACGCGCTTCGGGTCTGCGTCATCAACAGAAGAAACATGACGATCAGGAAATAGGCCAATACCAACCGCCTCTGCCACGGCTCCCGAAAATAGCCGTCCGATTTGATCATGTAGAGCAGAACCATCGAAATCGTGACCAGATAGAACGCGAATATGTTCGGGTGGGCAAAGGTACCGCTCAATCGCGATGAGCCGACGCCAACCACCGCCAGCTGGAACAGCCCGTATAAAACCGGAATGAACGACGAAGCCAGCGTGATGTTCAGGCACTGCCGGATTCCGCCATAGCGGCTGACATAGAAAAAGGCGGCGATGAAAACCGAAAAGTAGGAACAGACCGCCAGCAGGGAACGAAGCCCTGAAGATCGATCCGGTGCATAGAAAACGCCCGCGACAAATGACAGCAGGAGCATCCACCAGATGAACTGCTGCCTGATTGCCGCAAACCGCCGGCCTTCCAGCAGCAGTGAAACGACGATACCGATGATGGCGATGTTGATCAGGCCACCCAACCCGATCGAAATCCCTCCGATGCCGAACTTCGTGCTGTCGAACAACAGATCGCCCGCCGACCTGAACAGCAGAATCCCCGTCAGCAACAGGAACTTGTCGACGAAATATACCGTCAGTAGAACGATCACTGCCGGCAGAACCAGCAGTCGCCCGACGCTGCCATCCATCGCAACCACATAGAACGGCACGGCCATGCCGATGGCCAGCGCCAATCCGACCGCCGCCAGCAACGGCAGCCGTCCTGCTGACCTCGCTCCGGCTGTGCGCTCCAGCAACGAACCTGCCGCCCTGATCATTCACTGCCCCCCGTTCGGAGTTGTCGCATCACGCAACCCTCAGCGCGCCCTCGACACTCTCCAGCGTGCAACGACCCCTCATTCGATGAGCACACTTCCAATGGCCTTGATTCCACTCTCCTCGAACAACGACAGCAGCTTTCTCATGCTTTCGGACCGGCTTCGACCGCGGCGTGCCGCCACCAGCGCCGAACCGGCCCGCATGGCGATGATCTGCCCATCCGAGCTTTCGGAAGCAGCCGGCGTATCGACGATGATGACGTCGAAGCTTCCATTCATCAGTCTCATGAAGCTGCCGAGCTCGCTTCTGGCCACCATCTCCTGCGGATTCGGTGGCAATGCGCCCGACGTGACGACGGACAGATCCAGCAGCGATGGAATACGGACGGTCGCCTCGACGATCGTCGACCTGCCGGCCAGCACTTCGGAAAGCCCACAGCGATTTTCGATGCCGAACAGTTCGTGCTGCCGCGGATGGCGCAGATCGGCATCGACGATCAGCGTCTTTTCACCAAGCTGGGAAAAAACAACGCCCAGGTTCGCAGCCAGCCACGAGCGCCCCTCACCCCTGTCCGGACTGACGATCGCGACCACCTTCTGCTCCGTCCCCTGCTGCATCCAGCGCAGCATCAGCCGGCTTCGCAGTGCACGCAAAGCCTCCACTTTCGCGGTGAATGGCTCGTAAGCAGCCATCACTGTGCTGCTGACCCTGCTTTCTCCACGCCGGAGATACGGATATTCGAACTGTCTCGCCATGGCCAGGTCGATGTCTTCCCGGGAGAGAATCCCCAGATCGATTGCAGCCTCACCAAAGCGCAGGCCACTGCGCTGCTGGTGATTGACGACGAGCTCAGCCTCTTCTGCCGTCAGGCGGCCGGCATCGATCAGAATCGCTCCGATCGAACGCTCCTTGATGGCTAATCGGCCACTCAACTTCCCTATCACATTGCTCATATTGTTCATAAAACTCTCCTGACGGCGTCAGTCCGACGAGAAATCAACCAATGGCCAGCTGCGCCTCGGCCCGGGCTCGCATCCGTCGAGACTTCCTGTCATCCCTCGGGATGACACCCAGCACCGGTACACCCGAAAACCTCTCCAGATCGTCCGTGCTGCGCACCCGCTGATCGATCAGTTCGAGTATCAATGCCACACCTATTCCCAATACGATCCCGATGCCTACGGCAACCAGGAGATTGACAAGAATCTTCGGGCTGGACGGGCTCAGGGGTACCGCGGCCTTGTTGAGTACGGCGATATTCGTCTGCTGCGTTTCACTTTCGAGACTGACCTGCGTCAACCGCTGGGCAACGAGATCGTAGGCGTGCTGCGCACTTCCCACATCGCGCTGAAGGACCTGTATCTGATCCCGCTGGGCACGCAGCCGAAGAATCTGATCCTTTTTCGCGTCGATCTCCGCGAGAATCTCCGCCACCCTTTTCTCGTTGACGCGTGCGGCGGTGTTGATCGATCGAACGATGCGCTGAGTCTCCAGGGCTATTTGCTGCTTGAGGGTCTCCAGCTGCGCCCGCTCATCGAGATACTGAGGATGGTTCCTGCCAAAACGGGACTCGAGCTGAACCAGATTCGCCTCCTGCCTGGCTACCGCCTCCTGAAGGTTTCTGATCAGTGGGCTCTCGATAACCTCCGGGAGGGATTCCGCCGACGACGAAGCCTGGCTCTGGCGGGAACTTATGTCGGCACGCTTTCCCTGAACCTCCGCCAGCTGGCTGTGCAAGCCCGACAGATGCGCCACCTCAATGTCCAGGCGCTCGTCATTGACAACGATGCCGTGTTCCTGCTGATAGCTGGAAAGCTTGCGTTGTGCCCGTTCGAGATTCTCGCGAAGCTCTTCCATGCGCTCCAGAAACCACTGCGCATATTTTCTGGCCGGCTCTACCTTCAACTCCAGACTGGTGTCGATATAGGCATCGGCGAACGCGTTGGCTATATTCGTGACCAGTTCCGGATCGGGGCCGGAGAAGCTGATACTGATCACGTTCGACTCACGCGATGGATTCACCTCCAGCCTGGTCTTCAATTGATTCGCTTTCCATACGATAAAATCGCCCTTCCCTTCCGATACCTCTCTCCACAGGCTCTGCTGCTCCGCTGATTGATCCATCCTGAGGAGCCTGACCACTTTTTCGGCAACACTCCGGCTATTGATGATGTCGACCTGCGTGGCCATATAGCCCGGCAGGTACTGGGAGGGCATCATCGCTCCAACCAACGGATCCGGCGTCTTTACATCGACAACCAGGGACGTAGTGGCCGTATAGCTCTTGCTGAGCAGGAAGCTGACGGCCAATGCCGCCCCGATGACCACAGCGAATACCAGGAAGGCCGACCTCCATCGCGCCATCAGTATCAGAAAGAGCTGCCGCAAACTCATATCCCGTTCCCCTGAATATCCTGGCGACCACTCGCAACCCGTCACCATTTGTTCAACAACTATCCGTGTAGCCGCTATTTACATAGCAACGACGATTCCAGCCCGAAGGCCTTCGAAACCCTTCTCTCTCGAACGGATCACCACAGGTACTGGACCGAGGTTCTCCAGATATCGACGTCGTACTCACGCAGCGATATGTCGGATTCCCGCTGCTCGTACTGATAGGTGAGCTGCAGGCTCAGAAACTTGCGTGGAACATAGGTCAGGCCGCCACCGATGATGTCGGTGACATCGTCCTTGCTCACATCCGCAATGACACCGAAACCGGGATCTCCGCCAAAACTGCGCTCGCGTCTTTCGAAACGGGCACCCAGTGTCAGCGCCGGTGTCAGAGACCAGGTCGGAGTCACCACCACGGCTTCGGTGAGCACGAAGTTGTCCACCAGGTCGCCCTCGGCGCCCAGTTCGCGCCGTACCATCAGGTTGAGCCCGACCGTTTCCGTCACCTTCCAGTCATAGGCCAGCCGTCCCACCACCCCCGAATAGTTACGCGCCGACAGGTTCGGATACTCGCGATCGGCCACCCCGATGTAGCCGGATATGCGACTCAACGCGGACAGCCTCCAGTCTCCACGCAGCTGGATATCCTGCTGCTCGTAATCGGTGTCCCGGGTGGTGACGTCGGTTTGATTCGGATAGGTACCGTCGAGATGAGATACCACCAGCGCCAGCTGGCTCAGAGTGGGAGTGCGGTAGGTCAGCTTCGCCTCGATGATCTCCTCGTCGTACTCCGACGCAGTCGACGCGTCGTCGCTGTAGCGACTGGTGATCATGACTGCCGCCGCACCGATCGACCATGCCGGATGGAAGGCGTAGTTGGCGTCCGCCGAATAGCGATGGAACGTATTGATGCTCTGCTCGAAAGTGCGCGAATCGGCGAAACTGCGCGAAGCCTCGGACTGGTTGGCAGCAATGACTCCCCACCAATGGTTGCCGAACGCCCACTGCCAGCTCCCTGAGCCGTTCACAGTGGTGAAATTCAGGTAATCGTTTTCCCGATACTCGTTGCGCGCCGCCAGGACCTCCGCCCGCAACCGTTGCAGGCCCAATGTCTTGTCGATGCGGACATTGCCGATCAGCTGCATCAACGCATCGTCGCGTTGCTGGCCATCGGGCGGGTCGACATCGTCGGGCAGGCGAAACAGGTTGTCGTCATCGCTGTAGCCAACCTGCACGGAAGCGCTCAGCGTATCGGCTGCCTCCTGTTGCGCAGCGGCTTCGTGCTGCATTGCGAACAGACATGCGAGGAGAACGGTGCCCGCTGCCACCCGGCGCTCGGCCATCCGTGTCGACTCCATACCCATGCGTACTCCATACCCTGCCGTCATCGCTTCGATCCTGTTGTTGCATCCATCTCGTCCACGATCTGCGCCATGCGCCCGGCTGGCGCTGAATCGGCCCATGGCTGATCAGAACCATCGCTCCTTGACCACGAGAACATCTTCCGGATGGAGCACGCTATCAGGCCCGATGGAGACCTCCTTCTCGGCGCCGGTGCTGCCATCCCGCCGCTTCACCACCACCCTGCTGTCACTGCCGCGCGGAGTCAGGCCACCGCCAACGGAAATGGCGCGCGACAGCGTCATGCCTCGATCGAGGCGATAGACGCCGGGATTTCGCACCTCGCCGTAGATGTAGAACTTCGGCGCCTTCGGCACATGGATGGTGTCGCCGCCGTGGACCATCATGTTCTGCTGCGGATCACCGGCGAAAAGCGCCTCCAGATTGACCTCTTGGCGGCTGCCATCCTTGCGCATGATCGTGGCGGTATCGGCGGCGGAATCGTTGATGACGTCACCGGCCTCGGCGAGGAAGTCCAGCACACGGCTGGAGGCAGCCAACGCATATTTTCCGGGCCGGTGGACCTGCCCGAGTACCGACACCTTCTGGCTCTCGTACTCGAGCACCAGCACGCTGACCTGCGGATCACGAATGAAGCCACCGGAGATCAACCGCTGTTTCAACAGCGCGGCGACACCGGCTGGCGACTGTGCCGACACCAGAATTTCACCAACCAGAGGAAAGGAGATGCGACCGCTCTGGCTGACGCGAACTTCGGTGGCGAGATCGGGATATCCGAACACCGATATTCTCAACAGATCTCCCGCACCGAGTCTGAGGTCCTGTTCGTCAGCACCAGCCGGAACGACCAAGGCCATCAGCGCCACCATCAGAAACGATGCGAACACAGCCTGCCGTTTCACAGTGCATCTCATGATTCTCTCTGCTCTCCACCCTTGACCTCGACGATACGGCCGACATGAGGGACATGCCCCTCGTCATCATTGCCCGCGATTCATTTTAAATACTTTTCATTCACCGGATAGGCGACCTTTTCATCAATAGACATCCTTGCTGAACAACGATCGCGGCGTCTTCAGAAGAATGACCAGATCCAGCCAGAGCGACCAGTTATTGATGTACTGGATATCCAGCTCGACACGCCGCAGCATCTTGTCCAGCGTATCGGTTTCACCTCGATACCCGCTGACCTGAGCCAGCCCGGTAATTCCCGGCTTTATGCGATGGCGCAACATATAAGAGGGAATCTGTCGTGAATAGAAATCGTTGTGCTCGATGGCATGTGGCCTCGGTCCTACCAGAGACATTCGCCCCTGCAGTACGTTGAACAGCTGCGGAAGCTCATCGATGCTGGTTCGGCGAATGAAACGTCCAATGCGCGTAACACGATTGTCATTCCGCTTCGCCTGCGAAACCCGCCTGTCGACATGCACTTTCATCGAACGAAACTTCCAGACCTCGATGACACGGCCATCCCAGCCATGCCGGCTCTGCCGAAAGATGATCGGCCCCGGCGACGACTGCCACACCAGGAAAGCGATGGCCATCATCAGTGGACTGAGCGCCACCAACATCAGAGATGCGATGACCTTGTCGAAGATGCTCTTGAAGAGCGCTTTCGTCTCCGATGCCAGCGGCGACTCCGAAAGGGTTATCAGCGGCAGTCCGTTGAGTTCCTTCACCGAGTGGTTCAGCAACTGCATGGAGAAGATATCGGGGACCCACACCACATCCACCGTGGTGGAAGAGAGTGCGTCGTAGATGCGTTCGATCTCCTGCGACCGTCCGATCGGAACGACGATATAGACACGGGATATTTCCCTCTCCACGACCACCTTCGCGAGGACATCTATATCACCGAGAAGAGGAACGCCGAGAGAGGAATCACTGTCGCCTTCGGCATCGGCTTCACCGATCATGCCGACGACTCGATCACTGATCCAGTTGTTGCGGTTCACGCTGGCCACCAACTCCTTCGCCAGCGGCCCCATACCCACCACCAATGCCTTTCGCATCGGAATCGCGTGCTGTCTTGCGCGTCTGTTCGCCATGTATGCGAGCTGATAGATGGCGATCTGGCTCGCATAACCGAGCACAGACCAACCGAGAATCACGGCGCGCGAGAACTGTTCGCCGGTCTGGCTGAAAAAGATCGCGACAACCACCACACCGACCAGCAGCAGCCAGGAGCGACCGATGCGAAGGCAGCCTCCCAGAAATCCGTTGAAACGCCGACAGATTCCTCGCCAGTTGTATATCGTCAACTGACTGATGGCGATAATGACCGTCAGATAGCGGTAGTGCGACTGCAGCGTGCCGTCCCGCCAGATGGCGAGCCCGGCCAGCACGGCAACGGCGGCCAGCACGCTGACCATCAACTGCAGCTGTGCTGCCAGCGTGTCGCGATCCTGCAGCAGACGACGGGATCTCTTGCCGGCCACATGCACGTAAGCGAGTGGATCTATTCGCTGGTGACTGTTCACCACAACCCCCTGGCCACACTTCCCGACAGAACTCTCACGCCAACATCCATTCGCCACTGGTTGCGCATGTGGCTTCTGGCACGGTTCATTGTCATGAAGGCGACTGGAGAATCCCCTTAACGACCAGACTCCATGCGACTAATCTGCCATGCAATCCCATGGCTTCTGATGCGGCACATTTTCAGTGTCAGGGAAAAGCTCATCGACAGAGCCGACGATGCATATTCTTCACTGACACCTTTGACTCGAGCTTACTGACAGGCAAATACAACTGGCGGGCAATACTACGCGGGGTACTGGTACTTATTTTTTCGATTGGGCTATCGAATAGGTTTTGCAGAGTTTAAAAACCAATGGCCGTCCGTGAATGAGAAATTCCTCTCAAATTCGAAAAACCGGAAGATATATATCGGTATCGGATTGGTTCGAACGACCGATAAAACCGCACAAACCCTGTGCAAATTTATCGGTCGGATGACGGTTCCAGCGCAGGAACGACCTGAACGCGCCGGTTTACTCCCGGCGCCAGCTGGTCCCGCCAGCGCCATCTTCCAGAATCACGCCCTGCGCCTTCAGCTCGTCGCGAATCTGATCGGAGCGTGCGAAATCCTTCGCCTTGCGCGCGGCCAGACGCTCGGCGATCAGCGCTTCGATCTTCGCCGCGTCGAGCCCGCCGACGGCACCGCCCTGCAGGTAGGCGACCGGATCGTTCTGCAGAATGCCGAGCACCACAGCCAGCGCCTTCAGCTCGGCCGCATGACGCCGTGCCACCACGCCGTCGCCGGCCGTGTTGATCGCCCGCACCAGATCGAACAGCACAGCCAGTGCTTCACGGGTGTTGAAGTCGTCGTCCATTGCCGCGTTGAAGCGGTCGTGGAACGCGCTGGTTTCGAGCTGCCCGCGGTTCGCCGGTTCGACGTCGGCGTGGTCGCGCAGCGCGGTGTAGAGACGGTCGAGGCCGGAGCGCGCCTCCTGTAGGCTCTGCTGCGAGTAGTCGATCGCGCTGCGATAGTGGCTGCTGATCAGCAGGTAGCGCACCACCTCGGGATCGTACTGCGCGAGGATGTCGCGGATCGTGAAGAAGTTGCCGAGCGACTTCGACATCTTCTCGCCGTCGACACGCACCGCGCCGGCGTGCATCCAGACGTTGGCGTAGTGCTTGCCAGTGGCAGCCTCGCTCTGCGCGATCTCGTTCTCGTGGTGCGGGAAACGCAGATCGGGGCCGCCGCCGTGGATGTCGAAGGTGTCGCCGAGGCAGCAGGTCGACATCGCCGAGCACTCGATGTGCCAACCGGGACGACCCGGCCCCCACGGCGATTCCCACACCGCCTCCTCGCTCGGCTTGGCCGCCTTCCACAGCGCGAAGTCGCGCGGGTCGCGCTTGGCCTCGTCGACCTCGATGCGGGCGCCGGCCAGCAGCTCTTCCGGGTTCTTGCCCGAGAGCTTGCCGTAGCCTTCGAATTTCGCCACCGCGTAGTAGACGTCGCCGTTGTCGGCGCGATAGGCGTAACCGTTGGCGACCAGTTTTTCGATCAGCGCAATCATCTCGCCGATGTGCTGCGTCGCGCGCGGCTCGATGGTCGGCGGCAGGATGCCGAGGCGGCGCTCATCCTCGTGCATCGCATCGATGAAGCGGCCGGTCAGCGCGTCGTAGGCTTCGCCATTTTCACCGGCACGCTTGAGGATCTTGTCGTCGACGTCGGTGATGTTGCGAACGTAGGTGACCTCGAAACCACGCGAGCGCAGATAGCGCACGACGACGTCGAAGGCGACCAGCACGCGCGCATGGCCGAGGTGGCAGTAGTCGTAGACGGTCATGCCGCAGACGTACATGCGCACCTTGCCCGGTTCGATCGGGGTGAACGTGTCCTTGTTGCGGCTCAGTGTGTTGTAGATCTTCAGCGCCATCGACTCTGCTCGATAAAGTTGTGACGGTTATTCGCCGCCGGTCGCGGCTTCGTTGCCGGCAACCGACTCGTTGAAGGTGTCGCGCAGGCCGATGGTCCTGTTGAAGACCGGCCGCTGCGCGTTGTGATCGTAGCGGTCGGCGACGAAATAGCCCTCGCGCTCGAACTGGAAGTGACTCTCCGGAGCCACCCCGGCCAGCGCCGGCTCGATCCACGCCTCGCGCACCGACAGTGCCTGCAGGTTGATGTGATCGAGAAAGTGCCCCTCGCCGCGATCGGGCGCCGGATCGGTGAACAGCCGCTCGTAGAGCCGCACCTCGGCCTTGATGCCATGCGTCGCCGACACCCACTGGATGACGCCCTTCGGCTTGATACCGTCGGCCGGATCATTGCCGTGCGTCGCCGCGTCGTAGCTGGCGCGAACCTCGACGATGTTGCCTGCATCATCCTTCACCACTTCGTCGGCGGTGATGACGTAGGCGTGGCGCAGACGCACCTTCTTGCCGAGCACGAGACGCTTGTACTTCTTGTTGGCCTCCTCACGGAAATCGGCGCGGTCGATGTAGATCTCGCGCGTGAACGGCATCGTCCGCTCGCCGAGGTCGGGGCGCGACGGATGGTTCGGCGCCTGCAGTTGTTCGACCTGCCCTTCCGGGAAATTGGTGATGACCACCTTCAGCGGATCGAGCACGCACAGCGCGCGCGGTGCGTTCTTGTCGAGGTCGTCGCGAATCGCGAACTCCAGCATCGCGACATCGACGACGCCCTCGCTGCGCGCCACGCCGATCATGTCGCAGAAATTGCGGATCGCGCGCGGCGTGAAACCGCGACGGCGCATGCCGGCCAGCGTCGGCATGCGCGGATCGTCCCAGCCATGCACGATCTTCTCGTCGACCAGCTGCTTCAGCTTGCGTTTGCTGGTGACGGTGTAGTTCAGGTTCAGCCGCGCGAATTCGTACTGGCGCGGTTTCGCCGGCACCGGCAGGTTGTCGATCAGCCAGTCGTACAGCGGGCGGTGATCCTCGAATTCCAGCGTGCAGATCGAATGGGTGATGCCTTCGATCGCGTCGGACTGGCCATGCGCGAAGTCGTAGCTCGGATAGATGCACCACTTGTCGCCAGTCTGGTGGTGATGCGCCTTGCGGATGCGGTACAGGATCGGGTCGCGCAGATTGATGTTCGGCGCCGCCATGTCGATCTTGGCGCGCAGCACGCACTCGCCGTCGGCGAACTCGCCGGCGCGCATGCGCGCGAACAGGTCGAGGTTCTCGTCGACGCCGCGCTCGCGATGGGGACTGTTGCGACCCGGCTCGGTCAGAGAGCCGCGATACTGGCGCGCTTCGTCGGGGCTCAGGTGGCAGACATAGGCCTTGCCGGCACGGATCAGGTGCAGCGCCCAGTCGTGCAGCTGATCGAAATGATCCGAGGCGTAGCGCACCGGCTCCTGCCACTGGAAACCGAGCCACGCCACGTCGGCCTTGATCGCGTCGATGTACTCCTGGCTCTCCTTCTCCGGGTTGGTGTCGTCGAAACGCAGGTTGCAGGTGCCGCCGAACTGTTCGGCGAGACCGAAGTTCAGACAGATCGACTTGGCGTGACCGACGTGCAGGTAGCCGTTCGGCTCCGGCGGGAAGCGGGTGGCCACGCGGCCACCGTTGCGGCCGGCAGCCAGATCCTCTTCGATGATCTGGCGCAGGAAATTGTTCGGCCCCCGGCTGTCACTGACGGGGCTTTCGCTGTTGGGGCTTTCGCTCATGCGGGTCTCGCGCGGTGGAGGCAACGGTAAGGGACGGCTGGAGGGCGGCGGTTCCGCGGCGGGCGCGGGCGGCGTATTATAGCCGCCCCTTTCACCCGATGAAAAAGACGGCCCGCGCATGATTACCCTGCACACCAACTTCGGCGACATCAAACTGGAACTCGACTTCGACAAGGCGCCGAAAACGGCCGCCAACTTCCAGCAGTATGTCGAGGAAGGCTTCTACGACGGCACCGTGTTCCACCGCGTCATCGACGGTTTCATGGTTCAGGGCGGCGGTTTCGAACCGGGCATGAAACAGAAATCGACCCGCGCCCCGATCGACAACGAGGCCGACAACGGCCTGAAGAACGAGACCGGCACCGTCGCGATGGCGCGGACGATGGACCCGCACTCGGCCTCGGCGCAGTTCTTCATCAACGTCGCCGACAACCACTTCCTGAACCACAGCGCCAAGACCCAGCAGGGCTGGGGCTACGCCGTGTTCGGCCGCGTGGTCGAGGGCATGGACGTGATCAACCGCATCAAGAGCGTCGCCACCACCCGCAAGTCGGGCCACCAGGACGTGCCGGCCGAGGACGTCGTCATCGAGAAGGCGACGGTCGAGCCGCAGGCCTGATCCCGCAGCCCCGCCGATGGCCACCTGGTTCATCTCGGACCTGCATCTGCAGGCGTCGCGCCCCGAGCTGACGCGCGCCTGCATCGATCTGCTGGACGAGCTGCACGGCAGCGATGCCCTCTACATTCTCGGCGACCTGTTCGAGGCGTGGATCGGCGACGACGATGACGAACCGTGGCAGGCCGAGCTGATCGCGGCGCTTGGCCGGCTCGCCGCCAGCGGCACTCCCCTCTTCTTTCTGCATGGCAATCGCGACTTTCTGGTCGGTGCTGCCTTCGCCCGGCGCTGCGGCCTGACGCTGCTGCCGGAATCGGTCGTCATCGACCTGTACGGACGCCGGGCGCTGCTGATGCACGGCGACACGCTGTGCACCGAGGATCAGGACTACCTCGCCTTCCGCAATCAGGTGCGCAACCCGCTGTGGCAACAGGCCGTGCTGGCGAAGCCGCTGGCGGAGCGGCGCCAGCTGGCCGCAATGCTGCGCAACGAAAGCCGCACGGCCGGCGCGCAGAAAGCGCTCGACATCATGGACGTGACGCCGTCCGAGGTGGAGCGGGCGCTGCGCGATGCCGGCGTCGACCTGCTGATCCACGGCCACACCCACCGGCCGGCCCGCCACCCGCTGCTGCTCGACGGCGGGCCGGCCGAGCGCATCGTCCTCGGCGACTGGGGCGGCAGCGGCTGGAAACTGCGGGCCGGGCGCGACGGCAGCCTGGCGCTGCTGCAGTTTCCGATCGGTGCCTGACGGCTTTTCCGAACGCCTGGAGACCACCCGCCCCACTCAGGCCGCGGCCGGCGGCCCGCTGTGAAAGCGCAGCTCCACGTCCGCTGATTCGATCAGCTCGCGCTCGACCGTCGCGAAATGCGCGACGCGCTCATCGATCGGCCCCAGCCCGCACTCCTGCGCGCAGCTCCCGGCCAGCTTCAGGTAGGATTGGAAGTGACGCCCCTCCGACGCCAGCAGGCCGCGATAGAACTTCGCCAGCTCGGCATCGATCGCTTCCAGCAGCGGCGCCAGCCGCGCGAAGCGCTCGCACGAACGCGCCTCTATGAAAGCACCGACGATCAGCGTGTCGACCAGCCGCGCCGGTTCGTGCGAGCGGATATGCCTGTGCAGGCCGCCGGCATAACGCGCCGACGACAGCTGCCGGTAGGCGATGCCGCGCGCCGCCATCAGCGCCGTCACCTGCTCGAAGTGGCGCAGCTCCTCGCGCGCCAGCCGCGACATGCGCCAGATCAGCTGCGGCCGCTCGACATAGCGATAGAGCAGATTGACCGCCGTGGCGGCCGCCTTCTTCTCGCAGTTGGCGTGGTCGATCAGCAGCGTCGGCAGATCGGCGCAGGCGGCGGCGAGCCAGGCATCGGGCGTGGGACAGGGCAGGAAGTCTTCGATGGCTTGCAGGTCGGACATGTAAAAAGGACGGCTTTCGACGGAAGGGCGGCAGTATAGCGGCGCCCATCGCAGCGACCTATCCGGCACCTCCTGCACGGACAGCCTCACAAATATGTCCAGATATATTTTCAGCAGTCCCTGAAAATATTCCGGGACATCACCATTAAATCGACATATTTGTCCGAACAAATACAACTTTTCCGGTTGCACCGACCGGACCCGCGGCGCTATCCTCCCCCGCTCTCTGAACCGCCGGCCATTCGCTGCGACATCCGGGCACCAGCGGCGGTTCGACCCGATTTTCCCGACCACTCCCCGCAACCGATGCATCGCCACGCTTACGCAACATACGACTACACAACGACGAGGGTACTCTGATCATGGCCGTCAAAGTCTACGAACGCATCCTTGAGCTCTTCGAAGCAGAGGGCATCAACACCGTCTTCGGCATCCCGGATCCCAACTTCGTTCACCTGTTCGTAGCGGCCGAAAAGCGCGGCTGGAATGTCGTCACGCCGCACCACGAACTGTCGGCGGGCTTCATGGCCGAAGGCTATGCCCGCATGACCGGCAAACCCGCGCTCTGCATCGCCACGCTGGGCCCGGGCATCGCCCTCACCTCCGGCTCGATGATGACGTCGCTGGTCGAGAACACGCCGGTCATCTACATCGGCGGCCAGCGCGCCCGCATCACCGAGCAGCGCGTGCGTCGCGGCCGCATCCAGTTCATCCAGCAGGAAGCGCTGTTCGAGAACTCGGTGAAGTGGAGCGCCAGCATCGAGTACGCCGACCAGACCGACGAAATCATTCGCCACGCGCTGCGCGTCTGCCAGTCCGGCACGCCGGGCCCGGTCTACATCGAATACCCGTCGCACATCATCCAGCAGGAGCTGGACGTGCCGCCGGCGCTGCCGCCGTCGAGCTACCGTCTGGTCGAGCCGGGCGCGGACGGCAACATGGTGGCCAAGGCCGCCGAGCTGATCAAAAACGCGCAGTGCCCGGTGCTGCTGGTCGGTCACGCCGTGCAGTGCACGCGCGCCGGCCAGAAGGTGAAGGAGCTGGCCGAGCTGATGGGCTGCCCGGTGCTGCAGACCTCCGGTGGCAACGCCTTCATCGAAGGCATCGAAGATCGCACCTTCCCCTACCTGTTCGCCGAAGTGGCCGATGAAATCGTCGCCAAGTCCGACGTCGTCGTCGCCATCGGCACCGAGATCGGCGAGCCGGTGCACTACGGCCGCGGCTACCTGTGGGCCAAGGGCAACGTCGACCGCAAGTGGATCTACGTCGAACTCGACCCCGAGGCGATCGGCCAGAACCGCCCGATCGACGTGCCGCTGGTCGGCGACCTGCGCACCGTCGTACCGCAGCTCTCCGCGGCTCTGAAAGACAGCCCGCGCAAGGAACACCCGGACCTGCAGCGCTGGATCAAGGAGGACAAGGAGCGCCTGCACAAGCTGACGCAGCAGGACTTCAAGACCGAAAGCGGCCGCGTCCACACCGGTCAGTGGGTCATCGAAGCCACCAAAGCCATGCCGAAGAATGCGATCCACGCACGCGACGGCGGCTGCACCGTGATCTTCACGTGGACCTACCTGCAGTCCAAACCGCACGACGTGGTCTGGAACCAGAACTTCGGCTGCCTCGGCACCGGTCTGGGCTATGCCATCGGCGCATCGATCGCCGACGGCGGCAAGCGCCCGGTACTGCTGACCACCAGCGACTCGTCGTTCCTGTATCACATCGGCGATCTGGAAGTGGTGCAGCGCTTCAACCTGCCGATGGTCATCGTCGTCGGCGTGGATAACGCGTGGGGTCTGGAAGTGGGCGTCTACAAGCGCACCTTCGGCCACGGCAACACCACCGAGCCGGGCGTGCACTGGAGCAAGAACGTGCGCTTCGACGAAATCGCCAAAGGTCTCGGCTGCGAAGGCGTTTACGTCGACAAGGGCGAGGACCTCGGCGCGGCCGTCACGGCGGCATTCGAGAGCGGCAAACCGACCGTCATCCACGTGCCGATCGATCCGGTCATCAACCACGGCGGCAACAAGAACCTCGATACGCCGAACTACGACCGCTTCCGCACCTGGTACGCCGAAGGCCAGCAGTAATCGGCTTTCGTGTTCCAATAAAAAACCGCGCTTCGGCGCGGTTTTTTTATGGCCGCCATCCATGGCCCCCACCCCTGCGGGGCCGTCGCTGACGCGACGTCAAAAATCGCTCCCGGCGATTTTCTGTTTCCGGCTTTTCAGCAGAGGTTCGTGTGCACGGTGGAGTTCGCGTTCCAGAACCAGTAGAAATAGCCGTTCTCGGTCTGCAGAAGAGTATGGGTCAACAAACTGTTCTTCCGGAGATGCCCCCAACAGGCGCGCGCCGAATTGCGATTGCCGTGCAGATCCACGCACTCCTGCCCAAACAGGGCGGGCATCGGCGGGATATACAACGCACTGCCACGCGGTACCCACAAATCCGCCAGCCGGATCTTGCCTGACTTCGGCCAGTAACGTCCCACCGAGATAACCAGCGGCAGTTCCGCGTCGGTGGAGGCAAAGATATGCGGGAAATCGTGATGTTCGAGATCGGTGCAGACGATGGTGAGCAGCTGATTGCCCGTCTCCTGATACGGCGACCAGTGACCGGCAAAAACACCGTATTCGTATTCAACCTGCGAGAGCCTCGCGACAGGGCTCGACAACACCACCGCCTGACCGGGCTCCACCAATGTAATTCCAAACGCTGCAGCCACCTCGCGAGTCGCCCACATCGGCTCGTATACAACCTCTTTGGCGACGAATCCGAGCTGCGTCTCTATCCCATAAGGCGGTTTGGGTTTAACGCCAATGATTTCCGAAACGACATACTCCCGCCCCATTGCCACGCGGGGATCGGTGGTTGCTGGAGCAAGCGGTGTCACACCGGATGGCAACACCTCGAGATAGGTCGGATTGCCGTTATCGTTGTAAAAGAACGGGGTTGAGGAGATATCGACTTCCGTTTCACCTTTCCCGATCTCAAAAAGCGGGGCATCAAAATATCCGTTGGCCAATTGCGCCTCCTCGACATCTAATTATCGGATGTAAAAAAGCCGTCGAAATCGACGGCTTTTTTCGTTGCTGCCAAGCGGTGTGGTTACTGCGGCTGATAGCCAAGCAGCGACTTGATCTCCAGATACTCATGGAAACCGAACTCGCCCCACTCGCGGCCATTGCCGCTCTTCTTGTAGCCACCGAACGACGCATGGAAGTCGAAGCCGTCGTTGAGCGAGACCCAGCCCGAACGGATCTGGCGCGCCACGTCGCGCACCTTGTCCAGATCGGCGCCGGCGACGTTACCGGCGAGACCGAACGGCGAATCGTTGGCAATCTCGACAGCGTGATCGACGTCGTCATAACCGATGATGACCAGCACCGGCCCGAAGATCTCTTCGCGCGCGATGACCATGTCGTTGGTGACATTGCCGAACACCGTCGGCTTCACGTAGAAACCTTTGGTCAACCCTTCCGGATGCCCCGGACCACCAGCCACCAGCGTGGCGCCCTCCTCGATCCCTTTCTGGATGTACTCCTGAATCGAATTGAACTGCGACTTCGAAACCACCGGCCCCATCGCCACGTCGCTGTTCGGATCGCCGACGGTCACCGAGGCGGCGGCCTCTTTCGCGACACGCATGGCTTCCTCCATGCGTGCCTTCGGCACCAGCATGCGCGACGTCGCGCTGCAGGTCTGACCGGAGTTGACCATCATGCCGGTGACGCCCTTGGCGACGTTCTGCGCGAAATCGGCGTCGTCGAGAACGATGTTGGCGCTCTTGCCGCCCAGCTCCTGACAGACGCGCTTGACCGTATCGGCCGCGGCCTTGGCAACCTCGATGCCGGCGCCCTCGGAACCGGTGATCGACACCATGTCGATGCCGGGATGACGCGCGATCGCATCGCCAACCACCGAGCCGCGTCCCTGAATCATGTTGAATACGCCGGCCGGCACACCGGCGGCATCGAAAATCTCGGCCAGAATATGCGCCGAGTAATGCGACTCCTGCGACGGCTTCAACACCACGGTGCAGCCGGCCGCCAGTGCCGGGAACACCTTGACGGTGACCTGATTGATCGGCCAGTTCCACGGCGTGATCATGCCGACGACGCCGATCGGCTCCTTGACGATCATCGTCTGGCCGCGCAGCTCGTCGAACCTGAATTCCTTCAGCACTTCAATGGCAGTGGTCAGGTGGCCAAGACCGAGGCCAATGTGGAAACCGCCGGCCAGCCCTTTCGGCGCGCCCATCTCTTCGGTGACGGCTTTCGCCAGATCGTCGGTGCGTTTCTGATACTCGGCGAGAATGCGCTCGAGCACCGCGACCCGCTCTTCGCGCGTCGTGCGCGACCAGCTTCCGAAGGCCTTGCGGGCCGCCTTGACGGCGCGATCGACGTCGGCGGCACCACCAAGCGCGATGGTGCCCGACGGCTCTTCGGTCGCCGGATTGATCGGATTTACCGTCTTGAATTCGATCGGGTCGACCCACTGGCCGTCGACGTAGAACTTCAGATATTCGCGCATGAGTGGAACCGTCCTCTTCATGAACAGATAGCCGGCGACAACGCGCCGGCTACATGTGACAGGTGTCTTGCATGATCGTGCCGCCCGATCTTAAGGAGCGACACGATTATTGCAACCAATCGGTCCGTACAACGCATCAATAAGCGTCTTCGGCCTCCGCCCCGTAACCGGCCTTGAAGTCGGTGTACCAGGATTTGAACTCCTCGTAGTTCGGTGCCTCCATCGCGTTGGCGTAGGGCTCGACCGGCACCTGGATCACCACCGGCCGGCCACTGGCGGCCGCGCGCTCGATGGCGGCGGCAACCGTCGGCGCGATGTCTTCCTCGCGTTCGACGTAGTGGCCCTCGGCACCGAAGCCCTCGGCGACCTTGTCGAAGCGCACCCAGTTGCCCCAGTGCGCTTCGGTCTCCGGTGAATCGGGACCAACCTGCTTCTTCCAGCAGCCGACTTCCAGACCCCAGGCGTAATCACAGGCGACCACCGTGACGATCGGCAGTTTCTTGCGCACGGCGGTCTCCAGTTCGTTCAGCGAGAACATGAACGAGGAGTCACCGGTGATGAAGACGACCGGGCGCTTGCCGTCGGTCGCCAGCGCTGCGCCGATCGCATACGGCAGGCCGGTGCCGAGATGGCCGGTGTTCTGGTTCCACACCAGATCCTCCGGCTTGTACTGCGAATAGGTCCAGCCGTAGATCGTGGTGGAGCCACCGTCGGCCGCGTAGATAGCGTTGCTCGGAATGACCTTGGTGGCCTCGACGATCAGGCGCGCCGGGTGCACCGGGGAGCCGCCGCTCGGCACCTCGTCCAGCAGCCTGGCGCGCCACTCTTTCTGCATCGTTTTCCAGCTCTGGAATTCGGCGCTGCCGCTGCGCTGGAAATCGCCCAGCGCGTCGATCAGCTGCGGAATGATGTCGCGCATGCAGCCGACCAGCGGCGCGTCGATCGGACGGTTCACACCGATGGCGGCGGCGTCGCGCTCGATGTAGATCCACTTGCGGTTGGCGTCGCCCTTCTCCCAGTGACGGCCGATGCCCATGTGCACCGGCTCGCCGAGTTCGGTGCCGATGGCGATGCAGAGATCGGATTCACCGGCGGCGGCGCGGCCGGCCGGCGAGAAGCCGTAGGCGAAGGTGCGCTCCTCCTGGCCCTTGATCGTCATCGAGCAGCCGGAGGTCTGCAGGATCGGGCAATCGAGCTTCTCGGCGAGCTGCGCGACCAGCGCGTGCGAACGCGAGGTGAACATGCCCTGCCCGACCAGCAGCACCGGGTTCTTCGCCGCCTTGATCAGCTCGACGGCTTTCCTGACCATCGTGCCGCTGGCCGCCTGTTCGACCATGCGGTACTTCTCCGGCGCCTGCACCGGCGGCCAGTTGTAGGTCTCGTGAATGACCGACAGCGGCAGCTCGACGTAGACCGGGCCGGGCTTGCCGGTGGTGCACTGACGAATCGCCTCGCGCACGATCTCATCGACCTGATCCGGCTCTTCGATGATGGCGGCGTATTTCACCAGCGGCCGGAAGTGGTCGATCTGGTTCATGTACTGGATGCGGCCGACGCGGGCGCGCTGGTTGGCGGTGCGCGAGCGGTTGCCACCGAAGAAGATCGTCGGCGAGCCCTCTTTCTTGGCGACGATCATCGCCGTGGCCAGGTTGGAGACACCGGGACCCTGGGTGCCGAAGCAGACGCCCGGCTTGCCGGTCATGCGCGACCAGGCATCGGCCATGAAGGCGCCATTCTGCTCGTGGTGCGGCGCGACCACTTTCCAGCCGCGCTTCTCGCACACCATGGCCATGTGGATGAAGCCCGGATCGGGAATGCCGAACAGCGTGTTGATTCCTTCGGCTTCGAGCAGGTGGACGATGCGCTCGTGAACGGGTACGGACATGACTCAACTCTCCAGTGAAGATTTCCGGCAGCGAAAAACCGGAATGGCGGTCGACCCCATTCCGGCTTCGCACTCATCGACGATGAAACAGCAGCTTTATTTCTCGATCAGGACTTCTTGATCAGGCGCGGTGCACCGGTTCCCATGAAACGCCCCAGATGGCGATGGAAGTTGGTGATCTTCTGCTCCTGATGCGGGTTCGGCAGCGTGCCGCGGAAACCGCGCGACTTCATTCCTTTCTGCACCCACTCCATGTTGGCGAAATCCTGCGCCAGCACCATGCCCCACTTCTCGGCGGTCGGCTCGGCGTAGACCCACTCGGCCTTCGGCTCCTCCCCTTCCGGGAAGCGTTCGAGCGCGTAGGACTCGAAGATGCACTTGTTCGGATCGCGGCCATACGGACGCACGCGATAGCAGAGCGCGAAGGTGATGCCCTGCAGGATGGTCTGGTTCGGGAACAGGCTCCAGGCCAGCCCCGCTTCGGATTGCTGCGCCGGCGTCAGCTCCGGCCAGATGACGCCACGTTTGGCATCATCGGCCTTGGCCGATTTCAGCCAGTGCGCGAGCACCTCCTGCACCGGCGTGCCCTCGGGCAGCTCGTCGACGAGGCGCTTGGCCGCGTTCACCAGCGTTTCGGTGGAGGCGGCGTAGTTGACCGTTTCGTAATTCTCGCGCGCCAGCTCGTAGGTGGAGATACGCGGGTCGCCGAGACCGGCGCGCGTCACCGACGTGCTCTGCGCGGTTTTCTGGCTGGCGTCGCGCTCGTCGAAACCGCTGACGCCGTGCAGGCCGTACGGTTTGCTGTAGGCATAGAACTGGCCGTACTTCAGCAGCTGCGAGTGGGTGCCGGCGACGTGGTACGGCTCCATGAACGCTTCGATGGCGGTCTTCCAGTTGCACGGATAGATCGCCCACTGGCGCCACTTGTAGCGCATCTTGTCGAACTGAAACGGGCTGAGGATGCGATCGACCTCGCCGAGGAAGTCGAGCAGCGGCTCGCACTCCGGGTCCATGTTGACGTAGATCCAGCCACCCCAGGTGTCGACCTTCAGTTCGGACAGGCAGGTCAGCGCTTCGTCGTCGAGCGCGCCCTTCCAGTCCTGCTTGTCGAGGATGTGGGTGTTCCTGCCCTCGAGGTTGAAGGTCCAGCCGTGGAAGCCGCAGACGAAATTCTTCTTCTTGCCCTTGACGCAGTTGACGTCGTCCGGCGTGTTGACCAGCTGGCGGCCGCGGTGCGGGCAGACGTTGTAGTACGCCTTCAGCGTGTCGGGCGCGGTGCGGATGACGATGATCGACTCGTCGAGGATGTTGTAGGTGATGAAGTTGCCGACCTCGGGAATATCCTCGACGCGGCCGGCCATCTGCCACACCTTCGACCAGAGCTTCTCCATCTCCGCATCGGCGTACTCCTGCGAAACGAACGCATCGACCGGATAGGTCAACGGCTCCGCCAGATCGGCATCCGTCACCGCAATTCTGTCCTGAACCGGAATCTCTGTTTTCTTGTTCATGGCTCTCACCTATCGACCAGATTCAACGATCAGACCTTCCAGATCACCTTTGTTCCGCCACTCTTCCATCCACTGCTCGAAGGCATCCCAGCCCGGGCCGTAGGTCTCGCCCAGCGCGTAACGGATGCGCTCCTTGCCCGCTTCGTCGGCCACCTTGTGGCCCTCGTTGTTGTAGTAGCCGGGCGGGCACTGATTGAGGAAGTCGGAGATGTCGACAGCCGTTTCGCGCAGATGGTTCACGTAGGCGGTCTGCGCCTCTTCGCTCGGCTCCACGGCAACGGCGCCGCGCGCCAGCGCCTCCTTGATGATGTAGGCGATGTGGTAACCCTGCTGGCCGTACTGTTCGGTGGTGCTGCCGTTGAGACCGCCCTGGTAGTAACCGATGAAGTACTGGTTCGGGAATTTGGTGGTCATAACGCCGTGGAAGGTCTTGTAGCCGCGCGCCCAGTGGTCGTAGATCGACACGCCGTCGCGGCCGACATAGCTGCCGATGCCCCAGCGGCGGTCGAGATCACTGCTCACCTCGAAACCACTGGCGAAGATCATGCAGTCGATCTCGTACTCCTTGCCGTTGGCGACGAAGCCCTTCTCGGTCATCCGCTCCACGCCCTGCGTATCCGACACGTCGATCAGCTCGACGTTGGGGCGGTTGAAGGTGTCGTAGTAGTCGTCGTTGGAGAGCGGGCGCTTGCACAGGAAGCGGTACCAGACCTTCAGCTTCTCGGCGGTTTCCTTGTCCTTGACCAGCGTGTCGACGCGGTGGCGCATGCGTTCCATGACGCGGAAGTCCATCACTTCGCGGCGGGCGAAGTAATCCTCGATCGTGATCGTCTCGTCGATGCCCTCGGCGCGCAGCTCGGCGGCCATGTTGCGGCTGATCTCGGTCCAGAAGTCGCACACCTGATCGTCTTCACCGGGCCGCAGACGCCCCTCCACGGCAGCGTGGTGGAAGTTGGCGATGCGCTCCTTCTGCCAGCCGGGCTTGAGGCTCTTCGCCCACTCGGGATCGGTCGGCGCGTTGTAGCGCTGGTCCACCGCCGACGGCGTGCGCTGCAGTACGTAGACCTGCTTCGCGTATTTGCCGAGATAGGGAATGGCCTGAATGGCGGTGGCGCCGGTGCCGATGATCGCCACGCGCTTGTCGGCCAGCTTGTCCAGCACCGGGTTGCGGTAGCTGCCGCCGCTGTAGTCGTACTCCCAGCGCGAGGTGTGGAACATCTTGCCCTTGAAGTCGTGGATGCCGGGAATGCCGGGCAGCTTGGGAATGTTCAGCAGGCCGTTGGCCATGATGACGTGGCGCGCGCGGATGTCGTCGCCGCGGTTGGTGCCGATGCGCCAGCGCTTGATGCTCTCGTCCCAGCGCAGCGAGGTGACCAGCGTGTGGAACAGCGCGCCGTCGCCGAGGCCGAACTTGCTGGCGATCTGCTTGATGTAGTCGTAGATCTCGTAGCCGTCGGAGTATTTCTTCGACGGCATGAAGCCGGTCTCTTCGAGCAGCGGCAGGTAGCAGTAAGCGTCGTTGTCGCACTGGATGCCGGGGTAGCGGTTCCAGTACCAGACACCGCCCCAGTCGCCGCCGTGGTCGATGTTGCGGAAGTTGGTGACGCCGGCCTTCTTCAGGTGATAGGCGGCCAGCACGCCGGAAAAACCGGTGCCGAGAACGGCGACGTCGAGATCCTCGGAGACCGGATCGCGCGGCACCACCGGCATGTGCGGGTCGGCGAAATAGGATTCGCTGAACTCCTCCGTGGTCTTGGCATATTGCTTCTGCCCTTCCGGCCGGATGCGCCGGTCGCGCTCCTTGCGGTATCGCTCCTGCAGCGCCGGAATGTCGATTTCAGAAGCCGGCGGCACATTGGTGGACTGGCATTTCATGCGAAGACCTCTTCAGACGGTGCTGGTTTGACGATTCCGGTTCAGGCACGGAGCCGGATGGCGATGATCCACATCATATTGTGAGTCAACAGTGTTGTCTACTGTTGTCGATGGCGGCACTGCCCGAACGAAAACGGCGCGGACGGATATTGCGCGCAGGTGCCATCGGCAACTGTCGCTACAGGAAATCGGTGGATTCTACGGCAGGAAGAGGAAGCGGTGCCGGCATCGATGCCGGCACGCGTGGTGCGGGGAAAATCGCGGTTCCGATGCCCGGCGGAAGGCCGGAACGGCTCACTGCATGTAGCGGCCACCGTTGACGCTCAGCGTCAGCCCGGTGATGTAGCCCGAGGCCTCGGAGGCCAGGAACGCCACGGCATTGGCGATGTCCTCCGGCTGCCCGACCCGGTTCACCGGAATCTGGCTCTTGGTATAGCCTTCGATGCCACCGGCCAGACGCGCCTCGACCGATTTCAGGCCGTCGGTGTAGACGAAGCTCGGCGGCACGTTGTTGACGGTGATGCCGAGCGGCCCGACCTCCTGCGCCAGCGACTTGGTGAAGGCGATGACGCCGCCCTTGGTCGCCGCGTAGTGCACCATGCGCTTCGCGCCGGACTGCGCGCTGGACGAGGAGATGTTGATGATGCGGCCCCACTTGGCATCGATCATGTCGCCGATGATCGCCTGCGTGCACATGAAGAGCCCCTTCATGTTGATGTCGAAGACGCGGTCCCAGTCCTCGAGCGTGATGTCGACGAAATCCTTCTCCGGCGAGATCGCCGCGTTGTTGACCAGAATGCCGATCGGCCCCAGCTGCTCGCGCACCGTCTTCACGGCCGCTTCGATCTGGCTGCCATTGGAGACGTCGACCTGGCAGATCACCACCCGGCGCCCGAGCGCCTTCACTTCGTCCGCGACGCTCTGCGCGGCGTCGGTGTTGCGGTCCCAGATCGCGATGTCGGCGCCGTCGCGCGCCAGGAAACGGCAGATCGCCGCGCCGATGCCCGCCGCGCCACCGGTCACCACCGCCACTTTTCGCTTCGATTCAGTCATGCCAAACCCTCCACTCGCTCGATATCTTCAGGGTGTTCGCATATGCGAATATAACTACGCAACCGCAAACGGTCGCCGGATTCTACGTCAGCCGGAACATTTTTCAACCTTTCAACCGCCGACGATCTCGGCGATCACTGCCTTCAGCGCCTGCGAGTAACTCTTCAGGTTCTTCTGCATGCGCGGAATCGGCCCGGCCATGCCGATCGCCAGCTGGTGCCCCTGCACCTTCAGCGGCACCGCCAGCCCCATGACATCGGCGAGGTGTTCGCCAACCGTGGTGTATATCCCCTGCGCCTCGGCCTGCTGCAGGTTCTCCTTCAGCTCCTTCTTGCGCGTGATGGTGTGTTCGTTGAAGCGCGCCAGCTTCAGCTCGGTCAGCAGCTGGTTGCGCACGTCCTCGTCGAGGTTGGCCAGCAGCGCCTTGCCGAGAGCGCTGGCATGGATCGACTTCAGATCGCCGGACGAGGCCGTGTAGCGCACCGCGTGGGTGCCATCGAACACCTCCGAATAGACCACCTGATGGCCCTGCAGACGACCGATGAGCACGGTCTCGCCAGTCAGGTCGCGCAGCCGCTTCAGTTCGTTCTGTATCCGCTCCTTGATCGGATTGAACTGCCCCACCTTCTCGGCCGTCTCCAGCAGTCGACGCGACGGGTAGTAACTGCGGCCGCCGTCGATCGCGATGATGTAGCCCAGATGGATCAGCGTCTGGATCAGCTCGAAACAGCTGCTCTTCGGCGCCGCCATCGATTCCGACAGCTCAGCCAGCGACAGCGGCCGCCGCATCTCGGCGAACACCCCGAACAGCTGCATCGTGCGAATCGCCGACTTGACCAGCTTTGTCGACCCTGCGTTTCCCATATCGTCGAACACTCTTCCAGCCCGTGAGTGCGCATCATAGTTCGCATATGCGAACCGATGGAATGGCCGAAAGCGCGCTTCGTCACTATCCCGGCCGGCGTGGCGACTGGCTCACTCGTTCTGCTTCAGAAAACGCTGCACCGCTTCGCGCAGCAACGCGCCGAACTCGGCCTCGCGCCCCTCGATGCGCGGGCTCGGCCCGCCCAGCGCGATCGCGTTGCGGCGACCGCGAAACGGAAACGGCACCGCGATGCCGGCGACGCCCGGCGCGTAGACACCGGGATTGACGTACCAGCCATCGGCGGCGCTGTCCTGCAGATCGCGCTCGACCTCGTCGGCCGTCATGAACTGCGCCTTTTCGTAACGCTGGTAGCTGATCCGTTTCAGGATCGCCGCGCGCTCGGGCGGCGAATACTGGGCAAGGATGGCGCGGCCCGCCGCCGCCACCTGGATCGGCAGGCGCTGGCCGACATGGGCGATGAAACGAATGTCCGCGCTCGATTCGACGACGTCGATGAAAACCACGCTGCTGCCCTCCGGCGCGGCCAGCAGCAGCGTCTCGCCGGTGCGATGCGCGAGTTCGGCCAGCAGCTCGTGCACCGACTCCGGCAGCGGCTGCGCATCCGACAGCTCGCGCGCCAGCTCCATCCAGCGCGTCGTCGGGTAATAACCGCCGCGCGGCACCGGCTGATAGAGATAACCGCGCTCGACCATCGTCGAGACGATGTTGAAAGCGCTCGAACGCGGCCATGCGAATTCGTCGACGATCTCGCGCACCGACAGCGGCCGCTTCGCGCGAACGAAGAACTCCATCAGGTCGAAAAGGTTCGCGATCTGCTTGACAAGCATGGGCCAGCCTCCGTTAGATACGAACATCGTACATAAATGTGATCTTAATAGTCCAATATATTGGACAAATAAACAAGGCTTCACCCATGGCCCACGCCTGACACAAGTGCAACCGAAACGCCCCGAACCGGGGCCGACGACGAGGAGGAAAAATAAATGAGCAGAGGCAACGTGCTGGACCCGACGGCGCTGCGCGCCGACGACATCACCTCACCCGGCCCCGACGCCGGCCCGCTGGCGGGCAAGGTGGTCGGATTCCGTCTCGACGAGATCTGGCGGGCGTGGGACTGGATCGTCGACATCTGGGCCGACGAATTCCGCAAGGCCGGCGCCACCGTGAAGCTGTGGCGCTCGAATCAGGGGCGCACCGGCGCCGAGGGTGAGCGTCTCGCCCGGGAGCTGGACGAATTCCTCGGTTCGATCGACATCGCCGTGGTCGGTCTCGGCAACTGCGGCTCGTGCACCGGCTGGACCATTCGCGACGCGCTGGCCGCGGCGGCGAAGGGGCTGCCGACCACGGCGGTCTGCACCGAGGTGTTCGAGGAGCTGGGCCACAACCTGGCGCGGCGCGGCGGCCGCTCGGGGCTGCGCATCCACATCCTGCCCTACCCGCTCAACGAAAAACTGAAGGAAGAGGTCGAGCCGGTGGCTTACGACCATCTCGCCGGCATGTTGCAGACGATGGGCGCCGAACTGAAAGCCCGCAAGGAGGCCGCGCGATGAGCAGAACGATCAGACCGGGCAGCAGCAGCGCGCCGCAGCAGAAAGTGGTCAACCTGCGCGACTGCGGACCGCAGGGCTGTGATCTCGACTGGCTGTCGAGCCAGCGCCACGACGTCGAGATCGACGACGTCATGGCCTTCACGCACGAGGCGATGGAGAAAGGCTGGGGCGATGGCCTGCCGCTGATTCCGCCGACCGAGGGGCGCGTGCGCGAATTCCTGTCGCAGAACAACCGCTACCCCGACGAGGTGATCTGCCGGCTGCCGCCGTCGGATGCCGAGTGCACGGTCGAGAAGATCGCGATCAACGCGGTGATGGCCGGCGCACCGGCGCAGTCGCTGCCGCTGATCATCGCCGCGCTGGAGGCGATGGCCGATCCCGACTTCGAACTGTTCGGCCTCAACGCGACGACGGCGCCGGTGGTGCCACTGACGCTGGTCAACGGCCCGATCCGCGAGCGGCTGAACATTCCGTACCGGCACGGCTGTCTCGGCGGCGCGCCGACGACGGCGCTGGCGATCGGCCGCGCGATCCGTCTGCTGATCAAGAACGTCGCCGGGCAGGAGGTGAACGTCACCAGCCAGACCACGTTCGGTACGCCGGGCCGCGTCGCCGGCATTCTGTTCGGCGAGTGGGAGGAGCGCTCGCCGTGGGCGCCGCTGGCCGAGCGGCGCGGCGTGACGGGCGACGCGGTGACCGTCTACGGCACGATGGGGACGATGAACATCCTCGACACCACGTCGCAGAGCGGTCTCGACTTCCTCGAGATGATCGGCAAATCGCTCGGCTACCCAGCCGCCAACGGCTTCTCGCCGGCGATGCCGTTCGCCGAGATCATGGTGGCGATCAACCCGGTCTGGGCCGAAATCATCCACCGCGACGTGCCGAACCTCGCCGATGTGCAGGAGCTTATCTGGAAGTTCTCCAGCCTCGACGCCGACTACCTGACGAAGAAGCATCGCGATCAGCTCGACGCACAGGGACGGGTGATCGGCGGTCGCATCTATCTGGCGACCGAACCGAAGGATGTGCTGGTGGTCTGCTGCGGCGGCACCGGTGGCCTGCACGCCACCGGCTTCCACAGCTTCGGCAGCTGCCTGACGCAGACCCGGGCCATCGTGCCGGGGCCAGACAGCAAATAGCGGATAACAAACAGCACCGGCACCGGCCGCTCTGACGGCGGAGCACTGTCGCGCAGTGCCCGCCGTCTTTCCGTTCCACAGAGGCTCTCTCCATGCAAGTGAACATCTACGAGCGCGTCCTGCAGCTGTTGGAAGTCGAAGGCATCAGGACGCTGTTCGGCATTCCCGACCCGAGTTTCTTCCGCATGTTCAACTGCGCGCACGAGCGCGGCTGGCAGGTGGTCGCGCCGCATCACGAGGAGGCCGGCGCCTTCATGGCCGAGGCGCAGTGGAAACTGACCGGCGTGCCCGGCGTCGTCGTCGGCAATCAGGGGCCGGGTGTCGCCAACCTGGCGCCGGCGGCGATCTGCGCGGCCAAGGAGAATTCGCCGGTGATCTTCATCGCCGGCCAGCGCAACCACATCGCCGACCAGCGCGTGCGCCGCGGCCGCATCTCGTGGATCCGGCAGTGGGAGCATTTCGAGGCGTCGATGAAATATGTCGGCATCATCGAATTTCCGGAGCAGGTCGACGACATCGTGCGTGAGGCGTTCCGGCGCGCGCTGTCCGGCACGCCGGGGCCGGTCTACATCGAGATTCCGATGAACTCGATGCACGCCGCGCTCGACCTGCCGCCGCCGTTGCCGCCCGAACACTACCGGCTGACGCGACAGGAGGCCGGCACGCGCGCGGTGAACAAAGCGGTCGAGCTGATCCGCGCGGCGAAACTGCCGATCCTGCTGGTCGGTCAGGGCGTGTTTCCGGCGCGCGCGCACGAAGCCGTCGGCGAACTGGCGCGGCTGCTGAAATGCCCGATCGTGCAAACCTCCGGCGGCAGCTCGTTCATCGCCGGTATGGAGGAGCGCACCTTTCCCTATGCGTTTTCGCCAGCCGGCAACGCTGCCGTCAGCGACAGCGATCTGGTCATCGCCATCGGCACCGAGATCGGCGAGCCGGTGCACCACGGCATAAAGGGCCACTGGGAAGCCAACGATGCCAGCCGCAAGTGGATCTACATCGAGCGCGACCCGCTGGCGATCGGCGTCAACCGCCGCATCGACGCGCCGCTGGTCGGCGATCTGCGCGACGTGGTGCCGCAACTGATCGAAGCACTGGCCGATATCGAGCGCGAACAGCCAGCGCAATTGAACGACTGGATCAGGATGCACGCCGACTATCGCGCCGAGGTCGATGCAAAAGTACCGAGCGGGCGCCTGCCGATGCACACCGCGCGCTTCGTGCACGAAGCGACGAAGGCGATTCCCGACGACGCTGTACTGGTGCGCGACGGCGGTGCCGTCAGCATCTACGGCTGGACCCACACGCAGGTGAAACCGCGCGACCTGATCTGGAGCCAGAACTTCGGTCATCTCGGCACCGGCCTGCCCTATGCGATCGGCGCGCAGCTCGCCGTTAGCGACAGCCGCCGCGTCGTGCTGATGACCGGCGACTCGGCGTTCCTGTTCCACATCTCCGAACTGGAGACAGCGGTGCGCAAGAACCTGCCGGTGATCTGCATCGTCGGCTGCGATTACGCCTGGGGGCTGGAGGTGCGCGGCTATCGCGGCTTCGTCGGTCCCGGCACCAACGAGACCGAGGCGCACTGGGGGCGTCAGGTTCGCCTCGACAAGACCGCCGAGAGCTTCGGCGCCTACGGCGAATATGTCGAACACGAGGCCGACATCGGCCCGGCCATCGAACGCGCGCTGGCAAGCGGCAGACCGGCGGTGATCCAGGTGCCGGTCGATCCCGATGCGCACGCGAAGGAGGTGCCCGGTCACGAGCAGTATTCGACCTGGTACCACGATTTCATCTGAGGAGAACGCACATGAATCTGCAGGATCGGGTGGCCATCGTCACCGGCGGTGGTCGCGGCATCGGCCGCGGCATCGCACTGAAACTGGCTGCGCAGGGTGCCGACGTCGTCGTCGCCGGCACCACGCCGGAACCGCTGCAGGCGGCAGTCGCCGACATCGAGGCGCTCGGCCGCCGCGCACTCGCCGTGCAGACCGACGTCAGCGATTTCGGTTCGGTGAAACAGCTGGTGGCGCAGACACTGGAAACATTCGGTCGGATCGACATTCTGGTCAACAACGCCGGCGGCAGCGCGCGCAACCGCATGTCGCTGTTCTGCGACTCCGAGGAGGAGACCTGGGACTACGTGCTGAACACCAACCTGAAAGGCGTCTTCTACACCTGCCGCGCCGTCATCAGCCACATGCTGGAGCGCGGCAGCGGCAGCATCGTCAACATCGGCTCGGTGGCCGGCATGATCGGGCTGGCCTCGCAGGTCGACTACTCGGCGGCCAAGGGCGGCGTCATCGCCTTCACGCAGGCGCTGGCCAAGGAGACGTCGAGGAAAGGCATTCGCGTCAACTGCGTATCGCCGGGCCCGATCGTCAGCGAAGCGGGCCGCACGATCTCGGCGGAGAAGCGCAAGAGTCTGGTGCAGGATCTGCTCGGCGAGGCGACCGGTTTCGGCCACTTCGGCGAAGCATCCGACATCGCCAATCTGGTGGGCTTTCTGGCATCGGACGACGCCAAATACATCACCGGCCAGAACTACGCGGTGTGCGGCGTCATGAACCTCGGTTTCGCCAACGCGATCGTCGGCGGCGGGTGAAGCGCGCCGTCGCGATCTGCCGTCAGGCCTGCTCGCGATCTCACGAGCAGCGCCACACGGCAGATCGCGTACCGGCTCTCAGAGCTGACGGCGGGTGAAAGTCGGCTCGTCCGGCCCCGGCATGCCGGGCGGCGGGCCGTAATCGGGACACTCGACCAGCGCCGCCGAGAAGTCGATCGGTCCGCGATAGTGCAGGCCGAAATGGCGCCACTGAAAACGCCAGCGCCCCGCCTCCTCGACGTAACGGTCGTAGTAGACCGCCAGCGTCATCGCCGAGCTGCCATCGTTCATCCGGGCCAGCTCCGTCACCTGCACGCGACCACTGGCGACACCATCGCCAACTTCCAGCAGCGGCGTGCCGACGATCAGCTGCACCTTGGCGCAGGCGGCGAGCAGTTTCTCGAAGGCGGCGAGAATGTTGTCGCGACCGCGAAAATGCATGCCGGCGATCTTCCATTCGCCGCTCTCGGCAAAACAGTCGGCGAATGCCGCGGCATCCTTGCGCCAGACCGCATCGGCAAAGCGCGCGTGCAACTGCCGGATGCCACAGTCGGCAACCACGAAATCGGTCATCGCCCAACTCCTCTACTTATGCGTGAAGCGGCGATTCTATGCCCCGCTCTCCGGAGCGACAAGAAAAACGCCCCGCGAGTGCGGGGCGTTGTTCAGGCTTGCTTGCCGTCCATTCGAGCGGCTTCGGCGCGGCTTTCTATCAACCGCTCATTCGAGCGGCTTCGGCGCACCGCTTCCCATGTACTTCGCCAGATTGCGGTGCAGGTTGGTGACCTTGCGCTCCTGATGCGGGTTCGGCAGGTTGCCGCGGAAACCGCGCGACTTCAGCCCGAGCTGCACCATCTCCATGTTCGAGAAATCCTGCGCGATCACCTTGCGCCAGTTCTCCTCGGTCGGATCGGCGTAGACCCACTCGGTCTGCGGCGCCCCGCCCTCCGGGTAGCGCTCGATCGCGAACGCCTCGTAGATGCACTTGTCGGGATCGGTGCCGAGCGGCCGCGTGCGGTAGCACAGCGCGAAGGTCGGCCCCTGCAGGATGCTCATGTTCGGGAATACATGCCATGCCAGCCCGGCCGCGGCCATCTGCTCGTCGCTGATCTGCGGCCACTCGACACCCATCGCCGCGTAGTCGCGCTTGCACGACTCCAGCCAGTGACGATGAACCTCGTGCGCCGGCGTTCCCTCCGGCAGCTCGTCGACCAGCCGCGCGGCGGCATCGACCAGCACCTGCGTCGTGCTGGCGCCGACCGTCTCCCAGAACTCCTTCTGCATCTCGGCCATCATCACGCGAGCATCGGCGCCCTTGCCGGTGCGATGCACGGTGGTGCTCGCGGCGGAGCCGTCATCGGCATGATCCGGCGTGTCGTAGCCGTCGTTGCCGTGCAGCCCCTGCGCGCGGCTCCAGGCGTAGAAATCACCGTACTTGGTCAGCTGCGGGTGGGTGGCGGCGACGTGGTAGGGCTCCATGAACGCTTCCAGCGCCACCTTCCAGTTGCAGTCGAAAACCGTCCACTGGCGGAAGCGGTAACGCATTTTTTCGAACTGGAACGGTTCGAGAATGCTCGCCGCCGGCTCCAGATATTCGCGCAGCGGAATGCAGTCCGGGTCCATGTTGATCCAGAGCCAGCCACCCCAGGTATCGACCTTGACCTCGGTCAGGCAGGTGCGCTCGTCGGTCAGCGTTCCCTGCCAGTCGGCCTTGTCGAGCAGATCCTGATTCTTTCCGTCCAGGTCGAACGACCAGCCGTGAAAGCCGCAGAAGAACTTGAACGATTTGGCATTGCCGCGCGCGCCGTTGCCGCCCTTCGGCGTCGACACCAGCCGGCGACCGCGGTGCGGGCAGACGTTGTGGAACGCCGTGATCCGGTCCGGCGCGGCGCGAACGATCAGGATCGAATCGTTGGCGATCTCGTAGGTGATGAAATCACCGACCTCCGGAATGTCCTCGACGCGACCAGCGTGCTGCCACACCTTCGCCCACAGTCTGTCCGCCTCCGCTTCGGCATATTCCCGCGACACATATGCTTCGACGGGAAACGTCAACGGCTCGGACAGATCCTCAAGAACGATATCGGCTTTTTTGTTCATGTCGCACTCTCCTGTTGATCGCGCCCGGTGGTCAGCAACAGCCCTTCCAGCTCACCGCTGTCGCGCCATTTCTGCAGCATCTCCTCGAAGGCGTAGTAACCCTCGCCCCACGGCTCGCCGAAGATCGACCGCTTCTTCTTGTCGTCGCCCTCGTTGTTGAAGTACGACGGCGTGCACTCGGTGGCGAAGGTCGAGTTGTCGACGGCAACCGAGCGCAGATGCCTGATGTAGGCCTCCTGTGCCTCGCGGCCCGGCTCGACCGTGACCGCGTCGCGCTTCAGCGCTTCGCTGGCGATGTAGCCGATGTGGAAGCCCTGATCGATGAAGGTCTTGGAGTTGGTGGCACTGGCACCGGCCTGAGTGAAGCCGGTGAAGAACATGTTCGGGAAGTTGTGCGCCATCATTCCCTGGAAGGTCTGGAAGCCGTCGCGCCAGTAATCATAGATCGACAGACCGTCGCGCCCCTCGATGACGTCGATGCCCCAGCGGCGGTCGAGATCGTTGGTCACCTCGTAGCCCGACGCGAAGATCATGCAGTCGATCTCGTACTCGACGCCGTTGGCGACGAATCCCTTTTCGGTCATGCGCTCCACGCCCTGCGTCGAGGCGACGTCAATCAGCTTGACGTTGGGGCGATTGAAGGTCGGGTAATAGTCGTCGTTGGAACACGGCCGCTTGCACAGGAAGCGGTAATACGGTTTCAGCGCTTCAGCCGTCGCCGGGTCCGCGACGATCTCGTCGACGCGGCGGCGCAGCCGCTCCATGACGCGATAGTCCATCACCTCGCGTTTCGCCACGAACTCGGCCGGCGTCTTCGGCCAGCCGTCGCGACCGAACTCCCCGGACAGGTTGCGGCTGATCTCGGTCCAGATGTCGCAGATCAGGTCCGGCTCGCCGGGCGCGAGCATCTCCATCGCGGCGTGGTGGAAGTTCTTGATGCGCTCCTCCTGCCAGCCCGGTTTCAGCGACTTGAACCACTCGACGTCGGTCGGCTTGTTGTTGCGCGCATCGACGCTCGACGGCGTGCGCTGGATGACGTAGAGCTGCTGCGCATACTTGCCGAGATGGGGAACGACCTGAATCGCGGTCGCGCCGGTGCCGACGATGGCCACCTTCTTGTCGGCCAGTCTGGAGAGCACCGGGTTGCGCCACTCGCCACCGGTGTAGTCGTAGTTCCAGCGCGCGGTATGGAAAATCTCGCCCTTGAAACCATCGATACCCGGAATACCCGGCAGTTTCGGCTTGTTCAGCGGCCCCATCGCCAGCACGACGAAGCGCGCCTTGATGTCGTCGCCGCGATTGGTGCCGACACGCCAGCGGTTGAGCGAGGCGTCCCAGCGCAGCGTCTTGATCAGCGTGTGGAACAGCGCGTTCTCGTACAGGCCGAAGGTCTCGGCGATGATGCGGCAGTGATGCTGTATTTCAAAACCGTCGGTGAATTTCTTCGACGGCATGTAGCCGGTCTCTTCGAGCAGTGGCATGTAGCAGTAGGCATCGTTGTCGCACTGAATGCCCGGATAGCGGTTCCAGTACCAGGTACCGCCGAAATCGCCGCCGTGGTCGATGTTGTAGAAATTGTTGAGGCCGGCTTTCTTCAGCTGCGTCGCCACCATCATGCCGCAGTAACCGGCGCCGAGAATGACGACATCGGTTTCGCCGGTGATCGGATCGCGCGGCTGCACCGGCAGATAGGGGTCGACCTCGTAGATCTTCGCCCACTTGCCGCTGGTCGGGATGTACTGCTCGTTGTGATCCTTCTTGATGCGCCGGTCGCGCTCGCGAAGATATTTCTCGCGCATCGCCGGAATGTCGATCTCTTCCGCCGCAGGGCACTTCGTCGATTCGCAGTTCATCTCAAACCTCTCGCGGGGCACGCCCCGGGCAATGGTGCATTGCGATCGTTCATGAACGGATTCATCCATGAACAACATTGTTGACTCGGTGCGATATTCGATGATCGGCGCGCCGACCTTCATTGACATGCGTCAACGCCCACTGCGGCGGCAATCAAGTCGCTTTCGAACGGCGATGCAATGAATGGACGTAACAAGAAACAGACGGGAGCAGTTTTCAGAGTCGCGCCAGCGGCGACCCGAAGGGTGGCGACCATGGATGGCCGCCATAAAAAAACCGGCACACCGCATATCGGTGCGCCGGTTTCGGACTGCAGGTGAACAGCGATCAGGCGATCGGCTCTTCACCCGCCGTCTTGGTGCGGTGCAGCAGACGGCCGCAGTCGGGGTCATACGGCATCGCGCGGTGCATCGTGCCGGTGTTGTCCCACATCACCGCGTCGCCGACCGACCACTCGTGGCTGTAGACGAACTGCGGCTGCGTCGCCCATGCGCGCAGACGCACCAGCAGCTTGGTGCTCTCGGTCGGGTCCATGCCGATCACATGATGCGCGGTGCAGCCGAGCACCAGCGACTTGCGACCGGAGCGGTGGGTCCAGACCAGCGGCAGCTCCACTTCGCCGATGCGAATCATCTCCATCAGCTTTTCATAGCTCGGCTCCGGCTCGTAGTAGAACAGCGAGGTCCATGCCGAGTGCATCGCCTTCAGGCTGGCGATCAGCGCCTTGTCCTCATCGGACAGATGTTCGTACGCCGCATAGGTATTACAGAACTCGGTGTTGCCACCCCACGTCGACAACACATGGCTGGTCAGGATCGCGACACCGATCGGCATCTTGTTCATCGTGCCGTCGGAGTGCCAGTAGAGCGAACCCTTCAGGTAATCGGATTTCTGGTTCAGTTTCTGATCCAGCGTGATGTTGTAGATCTCCTGCCCTTCGAGCTCGGGCAGGAACTGCCCCATCGTCTTGGTGAAGACGACCTGTTCGGCATCGGTGAAGTTGATCTTCGGAAAGACCAGAACACCGCGACGCTCGAGCAGCTCGCGCAGATCGGCCGCGTATTCGCCGCTCAGCAGATCCTTCTTGGCGAGATTGACCCGGCTGGCGATCAACGGTGAGACGTCGGTGGCTTTCAGCCGCTCTTCCAGTGAGGCGGTGCATTCCAGAATTGCCGCATTGGTCATGGTCGTGTTCCTCGGAAGGGTTTTCGATTCGCCCTCATGATGGCCGCGGTCACGAACCTCGGCCTTGACCGAAATCAACGACGGCGCAACAACCCACCCCTAGCATGGCCCTCACAACCGATAAACAGGCGGCCCCGCCGTGCGGCCGCCCCTTCCCGTCGATGAGGAACAGCCCATGAGCGCCACCTCCAGCAATCTGGCCACGGCCAGCAATCTGATTGCCAAGGACTCCAGCTCCCCCGCCACGTCGGAGTGGCCGAAACGGTGGCAGACGCTGGCGCAGGGCGTCGGCGTCGGCCGCTACACCGACCCGGGGTTCGCCCAGCTGGAATACGAGCGGCTGTGGAGCCGGGTCTGGCAGGTGGCCGCGCGCGTCGACGAGATTCCGGCGACCGGCGACTACACCACCTACAAGATCGGCGACCAGTCGATTCTGGTGGTGCGCGTCGACGATTCCACGATCAAGGCCTACTACAACTTCTGCCCGCACCGCGGCACCGCGCTCGGCAAGGACTGCGGCCACTTCGAGGGCGGCCGCATCATCTGCCCGTTCCACGGCTGGCGCTGGGATCTGGAGGGCAACGTCAAGCTGGTGCTGGAGCGGCAGGAGTTCCGCAACGGCGAGCTGCAGGACGAGGACGTCGCGATGCGCGAGGTGCATTCGCGCGTCTACGCCGGCTTCGTCTTCATCAGCCTCGCGCAGGAGCCCGAGCCGTTCGATGAGTTCATCGCGCCGCTGCGCCAGTTTCTCGATGACTCGGTGATCGGCGAGATGCGCCACATCTGGTGGAAGCGCGCCGCGATTCCGTGCAACTGGAAGGTGGCGCAGGAGGCGTTCTACGAGGCCTACCACGTCTCCGCCACTCACCCGCAGCTGGAGAAGGTCGGGCGCGAAGTGGTCTATGGCGACCGCGACGACGGCCCGATGATGTACCGGGACCTGACCTACGATGCGTTCGCGCACGGCCACGGCCAGTTCTACGGCGGCGACAAGACACCGATCGCCGGCCACGTGCAGGAGCCCCTCTCTGTTCAAGGCCCCGGGGCGACCGACAACCTGCTGGAGGAGATGGCGGCGCGGATGAACCTGACCGCCGAGGGGCTCGGCGCGATGATTCTGAAGGAGGACATCGAACTGCTGCTGACGCTGCGCGGCAAGCAGCTGCCGCCGAACGCCAATCTCGGCGCCGAATACGTCAGGCTGCAGTACGAACACGCCGCCGCGGTGAAGCGGCCGATGCCGAAGCTGTCGCCGGAGATGCTGGCGCGCTGGGGCGGCGTCACGGTGCTGTTCCCCAACATCGTGATCCTGTTCCAGGCCGGTAACGCCGCGATCTACCGCGCGCTGCCGCACCCGACCGATCCGAACCAGTGCACGTTCGAGATCCACGCGGTGAAGACCTACCCGGCCGGCGTCGATACACCGCGCGCGGTGGTCGAGGATGTCACCGACCCCGAGCGGCAGGTCGGGCTGATTCCGCGGCAGGATCTCGGCAACCTGCCGCGCATTCAGGAGGGGTTGCGTTCGAAGGGGATGAAACAGACCTGGCTGGCGTCGAATCAGGAGAAGCTGATCCTGAACATGCATCAGGAAGAGGATCGCTACCTGCGCGGCTGATGCCGCGCCGATCCACCGGCAAACAAAAAGCCCGGCAATCGCCGGGCTTTTTGTTTCACCATCGACACGAACTCTACAGCGCCGACAACCCGCGCTGCATGTCGCGTTTCAGATCGTCGATCTCTTCGAGACCGACCGCGACGCGGATCAGATTGTCGGTGATGCCGGCCTCGCTGCGCTCCTGATCGCTGATGCGACCGTGCGTGGTCGTCGCCGGATGAACGATCGTCGTCTTGACGTCGCCGAGGTTGGCGGTGATCGAGACGATGCGCGTTGCATCGATGAAGCGCCACGCCACCGCGCGCCCCTCCTCCGGCGATGAACCGCCCTTGACGCGGAACGCCATCACACCGCCGAAGCCGCTCTGCTGCTGTTTCGCCAGCGCATGCTGCGGGTGCGATTCGAGCCCGGCGTAATGGACGCTTTCAATGCCCGGCTGCTGCTCCAGCCACTGCGCCAGCGCCAGCGCGTTGCGCGAATGCGCCTCCATCCGCAGCCGCAGCGTCTCCAGCCCCTTCAGGAATACCCAGGCATTGAACGGGCTCATCGTCGGGCCGGTGCTGCGGATGCAACCGAGCACCTCGTTCATCTGCTCGGCGCGACCGACGACGGCACCGCCGAGACAGCGCCCCTGACCGTCGAGATACTTGGTCGCCGAGTGCACGACGATGTCGGCGCCGAGCGCCAGTGGCTTCTGCAATGCCGGCGTGCAGAAGCAGTTGTCGACGACGAGCAGGCAGCCGTGCGCTTTCGCCAGCCGCGACAGCGCGGCGAGATCGGCGATCTCGTTCATCGGATTCGACGGCGTCTCCAGGAACAGCAGCTTCGTGTTCGGCCGCACCGCCGCCTGCCATGCCGCGAGGTCGATCAGCGGCACGAAGCTGGTCTCGACGCCAAACTTGGCCATGTATCTGGTGAATACGGTCGTGGTCGTGCCGAACACGCTGCGCGAGCAGACAACGTGATCGCCACTCTTCAGCAGCGCCAGACAGGTGGCGAGGATCGCCGCCATGCCGGAGCTGGTCGCGACCGCCATCTCGCCACCTTCGAGCGCGGCGATGCGCTCCTCGAAGTTGCGCACGGTCGGGTTGGTGTAGCGCGAGTAGACATTGCCCGACTCATCGCCGCGAAAGCGGGCGGCGGCCTGCGCGGCGCTGTCGAACACGTAGCTGGAGGTCAGGAACAGCGGCTCGCTGTGTTCGCCCTCGCCGGTGCGGCGGTGGCCGGCGCGAATCGCCAGCGTGTCCAGCCCCGCTTCGCGCAGGGCGGCGGCCCGCTCGCGTTCGAGTTCGCTGCCGAATTCGCTGTCGCTCATGTCACCCCTCGATATCGCTGTCAGAACCGGTTCGCGAAACGTCCCGGCTCATGAAACATCCCAACTCATGAAACATCATTGTGCAGGCCGATCAGCGTACCGGAACCGCCTGTGGCCTGACCGTCGCGCGCGCTCTTGCTGTCGTCGTTGCGCTCGGCGGCGAGACGGTGCAGATAGCCGTCGTCGATATCGCCGGTGACGTATTCCCCGGTGAACACCGAGCAGTCGAACTGGCGGATCTTCGGACTGCCCTCGACCGAGCTGGCCACCAGATCCTCGAGATCCTGATAGATCAGCCAGTCGGCACCGATCATCCGGCACACCTCCTCTTCGGTGTGGCCGTAGGCGATCAGCTCCTGTGCCGTCGGCATGTCGATGCCGTAGACATTCGGGTAGCGCACCGGCGGCGCCGCCGACGCGAAGTAGACCTTGCGGGCGCCGGCCTCGCGCGCCATGTCGATGATCTGCTTGCAGGTGGTGCCGCGCACGATCGAGTCATCGACCAGCAGCACGTTCTTGCCCTGGAATTCGAGGCCGATCGCATTCAGTTTCTGGCGCACCGATTTCTTGCGCTGGTTCTGCCCCGGCATGATGAAGGTGCGGCCGATGTAGCGGTTCTTGACCAGCCCCTCGCGGAACTTGACGCCGAGGCCGTGCGCCAGCGACTGGCCGGCGACGCGGCTGGAGTCGGGAATCGGGATGACGACGTCGATGTCGTGATCGGGGCGCAGCCGCAGGATCTTCTCGGCCAGCTTCTCGCCCTGACGCAGCCGCGCCTTGTAGACCGAGACGCCATCCATGATCGAATCGGGGCGTGCGAAGTAGACGTGCTCGAAGATGCACGGTGTCAGCCGCGGCGCATCAACGCACTGCTGCGTGTGCAGGGTGCCGGCGGCGTCGATGTAGATCGCCTCGCCCGGCTCGATGTCGCGAACCAGCTTGAAGCCGAGCACGTCGAGCGCGACGCTCTCGGAGGCGATCATGTATTCGTTGCCACTCGGCGTCTCGCGCACGCCGAACACCGCCGGGCGGATGCCGAGTGGATCGCGGAAACCGATGACGCCGTAGCCGGCCACCATCGCCACGCAGGCATAGGCGCCGCGGATGCGCTGATGCACGCCGCGCACCGCCTCGAAAATGTCGGCCGGGCTCGGCACCAGCTTGCCGAGCCGCTGCAGTTCGTGCGCGAACACGTTCAGCAGCACCTCGGAGTCGGAGTCGGTGTTCAGGTGGCGCAGGTCCGACTGGTAGATCTCGCGGCTCAGCTCGCCGGCATTGGTCAGGTTGCCGTTGTGCGCCAGCGCGATGCCGTACGGCGAGTTGACGTAGAACGGCTGCGCCAATGCCGCGCTGGAGCTGCCCGCCGTCGGGTAGCGCACGTGACCGATGCCCATGTTGCCGGTCAGCCGCTGCATGTGGCGGGTGTGGAACACGTCGCGCACCAAGCCGTTGTCCTTGCGCTGCTGCATGCGCCCGTTGTCGCAGGTGACGATGCCGGCCGCATCCTGGCCGCGATGCTGGAGGACGGTGAGCGCGTCGTAGATATCCTGATTGACGCTGCCGCGGGCAACGATGCCGACAATGCCACACATCTGGATGCGATCTCCGCTGACTGTAAAACTGCTGAGAAATTCGTCCTGACCGCACCGGCCCCCGGGGCCGGCGGCGACGCCTCGTGCGTCGCGAAAAAAATCGTATGTCGCGAAAATCGCGATCAGGGCACCGTCGAGCGCCCTTTCTCGACCAATTCGCCACCCGCGTTCAGCAACTGGTCGAAGGTAGCGCGCGACCACCCGTCCATCGCTTCGAAATGGGGAATCAGCCGCGACTGCAGCCACCACGGGTCCTGCCGCACCGGCAGCAGCATCGGCAGCATGACGACGATGACCAGCACCAGCAGCAGCCCGCGCGCGACGCCGAAGGCGATGCCGAGCACGCGGTCGAAGCCGCTGAGCCCGGCCGAACTGACGAGCGAGCCGAGCAGCCGGTTGATCAGCGTGCCGATCAGCAGCGTGCCGACGAACAGCGACAGGAAAGCGAGCAGCGTCGCGATCGACGGTGTGTCGATCCACTGTGCATAGACGAGGGCGAGACGAGTGTGGAACACCAGCGCGATCAGGATGGCGGCGACCCACGACAGCAGCGACAGCGCCTCGCGGACGAAGCCGCGCAGCAGGCTGATCAGGCAGGAGACGAGCACGATGACGACGATCGTGCAGTCGGCCCAGTTCATGGCGTGCTCACCCAGATTCATCGGTCGCGGCGTGACCCGTTACGGCAAGGCGCGAATTGTAGCAGAGCACTACCGCTCGCCCAACGCGCGACGCCGTTTCACTCCGGCTCGAAGCGGACGATGAAGCTGTTGACGCTGAACGCCTTGTCGATCGCCTGCTTGTCGGTGGCGGCCTGTTCGCGGCTCAGTTTCGGGCCGACGAACACCTTGGTGACCTTGCCGTCGGAGCGCGTGTAGGCCTTGTGGCCGCGTGCGGCGAGATCGCTCTTCAGCTTGTCGGCCGACGCGGCGTTCGACAGCGCCGCCACCTGCACCGCCCATGCCGCCGGCAGTCCCCTGGCATCCTCCTTGTAAACCGGCGGCGCGGCCGGTTTCGGTGCGGGCTTCGGCACCGGTGCGACAGCGGCCGGTTTCTGCTCGACCGTCGGTGCCGGCGTGCGCTCGACCACCTTCATGCCACCGTCGTCCGGCAGCGCCGGCGGCAGCGAAGGCGCCGGGTCGATGCCCTGCGGCGGCTGCGGCTGCGGTACGTTGAAACGCTCGACCGCCGGTGCCGCCGGAATCTCGGTCTCTTTCGCGACGTCGTCGATCGGGCTGTCGGCGGAGAGCAGCCAGAACCAGCCGATGACACCGAGCAGCAACAGCGCGATGGCGCCGGTCAGCCGCTTCTTCAGATGATCTGTCACCCCTTCCCTCCTCACGCCAACCGCTGCAGCACTGCCGCGACGGTAAAGAACGATCCGAACACCACCAGCCGCGAACCGGACGGCAGATCGCGCAGCGCGCGCTCGAACATATCTGCAACCGCGCCGGTGGCAGCCGCGTCGATGCCATGCGCCGCCAGCTTCTGCGCCAGCTCCAACGCCGGCAGTGCGCGCGGGTTGTCCGGCAGGCCGCCGGCATACCAGTGCGCGAAGCTCTCGCGCAGCGGCGCGATCATCTCGTCGACCGCCTTGTCCGCCATCACCGCGAACAGCGCGGCAGTCGGTACCGATGGCAGCGCCGCCAGCCGCTGCGCCAGATAGCGCGCGGCGTGCGGATTGTGCGCGACATCGAGCACGATCTCGACCCCGTTGCGCTCGATACGCTGGAAACGACCGGCCAGCGCCACCGAAGCGAGCGCGGCGCGGATCGCCGTTTCCGGCAGCACCAGTTCTGCCGCGTACAGCGCCGCCAGTGCCGCCGCCGCGCTCGGCAGCGGCAGCGGCGGCAGTGGCAGGTCGCGGTGCGACGGCGCGCCGTCGAACGCGGTGCCGCGCCAGTGCCAGACGTCGCCGTCATGGCCGAATTCGAACGCAGCCCCGACCGGCAACCAGCGCGCGCCAACCGCCTGCGCGCTGTCGATCACCGAGCGCGGCGGATTCGGATCGACGCAGATCGCCGGTCGCCCGGCGCGGAAAATACCGGCCTTCTCGCGGCCGATCGTCTCGCGGTCGTCGCCGAGCCAGTCCTGATGATCGAGATCGATCGCCGTCACCACGGCGACGTCGGCATCGATCAGGTTGACGGCATCGAGGCGGCCGCCGAGCCCGACCTCGAGCACGGCGACGTCGAGCGGCTGCTGCGCGAACAGCCAGAAGGCGGCCAGCGTGCCGAACTCGAAATAGGTCAGCGTGACGTCGCCGAGCGCGGCGTGGACCGCCGCGAAAGCGCGGCACAGATCGTCATCGGCGACCGGCTCGCCGTCGACGCGGACGCGCTCGTTGTAGCGCAGCAGGTGGGGAGAGGTGTAGCAGCCGACGCGCAGGCCGGCGGCGCGCAGCATCGCCTCCAGACAGGCGACGCAGGAACCCTTGCCGTTGGTGCCACCGACGGTGATGACGCGACCGGCGAGCCGCGGCAGCGCCAGCCGCGCCACCACCGCGCCGACGCGCCCGAGACCGAGTTCAATCTGGCGCGGATGGTTGGCCTCCATCCACGCCAGCCACTCTCCTGGCGAGCGCGGCAACACCGCAACGGCCTCAGGCAACGGCGGGCTGGTTCGACATCTTCGCCAGCAGGCGCGCGAGCGTGTCGCGCATCTCGGCGCGGTGCACGATCATGTCGATCGCGCCGTGTTCGAGCAGGAACTCGCTGCGCTGGAACCCCGGCGGCAGCTTCTGGCGGATGGTCTGCTCGATGATGTTCGGCCCGGCGAAACCGGCGCGCGCGCCCGGCTCGGCGACGTTGATGTCGCCGAGCAGCGCCAGCGACGCGGAGACACCGCCGTAGATCGGGTCGGTCAGCACCGAGATGTACGGCACGCCGTTCTGTTTCATTCGCTCCAGCACGGCCGAGGTCTTGGCCATCTGCACCAGCGAGATCAGCGCCTCCTGCATCCGCGCGCCACCCGAGGCGGCGAAGCAAACCAGCGGAATCCGCTCCTCCAGCGCGACGTTGGCGGCGCGGGTGAACTTCTCGCCAACCGCGTAGCCCATCGAACCGCCGTGGAAACCGAACTCGAAGGCGACGGTGACCAGCGGCAGCGTCTGCAGCGTGCCGCGCATGGCGATCAGCGCGTCGTTCTCGCCGGTCTCCTTCTGCGCCTGCGTCAGCCGGTCCTTGTACTTCTTCAGATCCTTGAACTTGAGCCGGTCGATCGGCTTCAGGTCGGCGAACAGCTCGGTGCGACCCGCTTCGTCGAGGAAGCTGTCGAGGCGGCGGCGCGCGCCGAGGCGCATGTGGTGATCGCACTTCGGGCAGACGTCGAGGAAACGCTCCAGCTCCGGCCGGTACAGCACCGCCTCGCACTTCGGACACTTCTTCCACAGTCCCTCCGGCACACTGGCGCGGCGCTCGCCCGCCCCCTTGCCGTCGGAACGGATGATGGTGGGAACAATCTTGTCGATCCAGCTCATGGCAGCTTCCGTTTCAAAAGGTGGAGTCAGGCGGCGTCGACGCCGGCGCGAATCTCGGCCAGCAGCGCGCTGGCATCCCTCGTCAGCGCGGCGCCGCGATCGCCGCGCGCGGCGGCCCGGGCCAGCCGGTCGACCAGCGCGCTGCCGACTACGACCCCTTCGCAGACGCGCGCGACCGCCGCCGCGGAGATGGCGTCCTTGATGCCGAAGCCGACCGTGACCGGCAGTGTGGTGACCGCCTTGATCCGGCGCATCAGCGCCTGCACGGCGTCGACGTCGAGGTGGCCGGCGCCGGTCACGCCCTTCAGCGAGACGCAGTAGAGATAGCCGCTGGCCAGCTCGGCGACGGCTCGGATGCGGGCTTCGGTGGTGGTCGGCGCCAGCAGGAAGATGTTGTCGAGGCCGACCCGTTTCAGCTCGCGCGCCAGCTCGTGCGCCTCCTCGGGCGGCATGTCGACGGTCAGCAGACCATCGACGCCAGCGGCGGCGGCGGCATCGGCGAAGCGGTCGTAGCCCATCGCCTCGACCGGGTTGGCGTAACCCATCAGTACCACCGGCGTGGCATCGTCGCTGCGGCGGAACTCGGCCACCATCGCCAGCACGTCGCGCAGGCTGACCTTGTGCGCCAGCGCGCGCTCGTGGCCGAGCTGGATCACCGGCCCTTCGGCCATCGGATCGGAAAACGGCACGCCCAGTTCGATGATGTCGGCGCCCGCCTTCACCAGTTCGTGCATCAGCGGCACGGTGACCGCCGGTTCGGGATCGCCGGCGACGACGTAGGGCACCACCGCCTTGCGCTGCTGGCTGGCGAGCTGTGCCAGCCGGTTGCTGATTCGACTCAACGTTCTGTCCTGTTCGTGGATCGCCGGCTCAGATGCGGATGCCGTCGATGTTGGCAATGGTATGGATGTCCTTGTCGCCGCGGCCGGAGAGGTTGACCACCAGCGTCTGGTCCGGGCGCATGGTCGGCGCCAGCTTCAGCGCGTAGGCCACCGCATGGCTCGACTCCAGCGCCGGCATGATGCCCTCGGTGCGGGTCAGATGGCGGAACGCGTGCAGCGCCTCGCCGTCGTCGATGGCGACGTAATCGACGCGGCCGATGTCCTTCAGCCACGAGTGCTCGGGGCCGACGCCGGGGTAGTCGAGGCCGGCCGAGACCGAGTGGGTCTCGATGATCTGGCCGTTCTCGTCCTGCATCAGATAGGTGCGGTTGCCGTGCAGGATGCCGGGGCGGCCGGCCGCCAGCGGCGCCGCGTGGCGGCCGGTGGCGATACCGTCACCGCCGGCCTCGACGCCGTACATCCGCACGCCCGTGTCAGCGAGGAACGGGTGGAACAGGCCGATCGCGTTGGAGCCGCCGCCGACGCAGGCGACCAGCGCATCGGGCAACCGGCCGGTCATCTCCAGACACTGGCGGCGCGCCTCGCGGCCGATGATGGCCTGGAAGTCACGCACCAGCTGCGGGTAAGGCGCGGGGCCGGCGACGGTACCGATGATGTAGAAGGTGTCGTCGATGTTGGTGACCCAGTCGCGCATCGCTTCGTTCATCGCGTCCTTCAGCGTGCGCGAACCGGAAGTGACCGGAATCACCTCGGCGCCGAGCAGCTTCATGCGATAGACGTTCAGCGACTGCCGGCGCACGTCCTCCTCGCCCATGTAGACCTGGCACTTCATGCCGAAGCGGGCAGCGATCGTCGCGGTGGCGACGCCGTGCTGGCCGGCGCCGGTCTCGGCGATGACGCGCGGCTTGTCCATGTACTTGGCCAGCAGTCCCTGGCCGATGGTGTTGTTCACCTTGTGCGCGCCGGTGTGGTTCAGGTCCTCGCGCTTCAGGTAGATCTGCGCGCCGCCGAGTTCGCGCGACAGCCTCTCGGCGTGGTAAAGCGGCGACGGCCGGCCCACGTAGTGAGCGAGGTCGCGATCGAACTCGGCCTGGAAGGCCGGGTCGGCGGACAGCTTGCGGTAGGCGGCGTCGAGTTCGTCGAGCGCGGCTATCAGCGTCTCGGAGACGAAGCGGCCGCCGTAGGGACCGAAGTGTCCGCGCGTATCGGGTACCGCGCCGTAGTCGACGGCTTGTGGTGCATTGGTCACTGCGTGTTTGCCTCTCGGTCACTGTCGGCCACGCCCGGCGCTGTGTCGGCGACGGCGCGGCGTGTCTGGATTTCAGATCGCTCCGGAACCGCCGGCCGGAGTGGATCGATGGATCGGTCGTGAATCGGCGGCGCGAACCGCGGAGATGAAGGCGGCGATCCGTGCCGGGTCCTTGATGCCGGGGGCGCTCTCGACGCCGCCGCTGGTATCCACCGCCCACGGCCGCACCTGCTCTACCGCGGCGCCGACGTTGTCGGCGGTCAGCCCGCCGGCCAGCACGATCTGCGAAGCCAGCGCTGGCGGCACCCGCTCCCAGTCGAACACGGCACCGGTGCCACCGGGGGTACCGGGCCGATAAGTGTCGAGCAGCAGCGCGCGTGCCGAAGCGTATTGGTCTCGCAGCGCCTCGGCATCGACGCCGTCGCGCATCCGCACAGCCTTCAGGTAAGGCGTGCGGAACCGCTCACAGTCAGCTGGTTGCTCGTCACCGTGAAACTGCAGCAGTGACAGCGGCACTTCGCTCAGCACCTGCTCGACCCACGCCGGCTCGGCATCGACGAACAGCCCGACCGTCGTCACGAACGGCGGCAGCGCGGCACAGATCTGCGCCGCCCGTTCGATCGCCACCGCGCGCGGACTCTTCGCCCAGAACACCAGCCCGATCGCATCGGCCCCGGCCTGCGCCGCCGCGACACCGTCTTCGGGGCGCGTGATGCCGCAGATCTTGATCCGGGTACGCTGCAACGTCATCGCATCCTGGGCCGGCTGGAAAAGATCGCGATGTTAGCAGAGCGCTCGCGACGCTGTCTGCCGACGCGCGCGTCAGCCGTTCAGCAGCGGCGCGATGAAGGCGGGACCGGGCACTTCGCGCGGCAACCCGAAGCGCTCCGGGTATTCGACGTCGACCAGATAGAGACCGTTGCCGGGCGCCGTCATCGCCGCCCGCGTGCGGTCGCGCGCCGCCATCACCCCGGCCGTCCAGCCCGGCGGCTGGCGACCGCTGCCGACGACGATCAGCGTGCCGACGATGTTGCGCACCATGTGCAACAGGAAGGCGTTGGCCTGGATGTCGACGACGACCCAGTCGCCGCGCCGCAGCACGGTGATGAAATGGACGTTGCGCATCGGCGTGTTGGACTGGCAGCCGGCACCGCGGAATGACGAGAAGTCGCGCTCACCGAGCAGCGACTGTGCCTCGGCGTGCATCAGTTCGGCATCGAGCGGCTGGTGCACCAGCGTCGCCAGCCGGTGGAAGTGCGCCGAGCGCAATGGCCGGTTCAGGATGACGTAGCGGTAGCGACGGGCCGTCGCCGAGAAACGGGCGTGGAAATCGGCCGCCACCGGCCGCGCCCATTTGATGCTGAGGCTGCGCGGCAGATGGCTGTTGCCGCCGAACACGAACGCCTTCTCTTCGCGCGTCACCGGGCTGTCGAAGTGGATCACCTGATGCGAGCCGTGCACGCCGGCATCAGTGCGACCGGCGCAGACCGTGGTGATCGGGGCATCGGCGACACGAGACAGCGCCGCCTCCAGCGTCTCCTGCACCGTGGCGACGGCGGGATCGCGCTGCGACTGCCAGCCATAAAAAGCGCTGCCCTCGTACTCCAGTGCGAGGGCAACGCGTTGACCGGCGCCGATGAGCGCCGTGAAAGGGGGCATACCGCGGGGAGGAGCGCGCTCAGCCGATACGGCTGAGCAGCGCGCTGGCGTCCTGACGCTGGGCCTCGGTGCCCTCCTGCATCACTTCGCCGAGGATGTCGCGGGCACCGTCGGTGTCGCCCATGTCGATGTAGGCGCGCGCCAGATCGAGCTTGGTCGCCACCTCGTCGGCATCGGCCAGGAAGTCGAACTCGTCGTCGCCACCTTCGAGCACCGGCACCTCGGCCGCGGCCTGGGCATCGACCGCCTCGGCGGTGAACTCCTCGCCGATGGTGAACTCATCGGCCGGCAGCGACTCGGCGACGCTGTCGAACGACGGCTCCGGCGCGGCGAACGGCTCCGGCTCGACAACGGCCGGCTGTTCGACCGCACCACTGTCCAGCTCCAGATCGAGATCGTCGAACGACCCGAGGTCGGCCGGCAGCTCCGTCGACAGATCGGCCAGCGCATCGGCCACCGACTCCGCCTCGGCCGGTGCCTGCGGCTCCTCCAGCTCGCCCGCCAGTTCAAGCGGCGATTCGGATTCACCCGGTGCCGGCGTATCGAATGCCGCCAGGTCGAACTCGTCGTCAAGTGCGACGGAAACCTCCTGAGCCGGCTGCTCGGCGGCGAAGTCGAGTGCCAGATCCTCCAGCCCCTCGCCCTCGGCACCAATGTCATCCAGCGCCAGATCGAGTTCTTCTTCGCTCAGATCGAGTTCCAGTCCCTCGTCGGCAGCAGCATCGGCCGGCAGTTCGAACGTCTCTTCTTCCGACGCCACAACCTCGTCGACGCGCTGCAGCGGCGGCTCGAACGGCGTCAGCCCGGAGAGATCGTTCAGCGACGGCGCCGGCTGGTCGATGGCCTGTGCGATTTCATCGGCCTGCGTCAGGGCGTTCAGCGACAGATCGGCATCGACAGCCAGATCGTCGCCGATGTCGAGATCGAGTTCGCCACCAGTCAGCGAGTCGTCCAGTGCCAGTTCCTGATCGAGCACCAGCTCCTGGTCGAGTTCCAGCTCCGACTCGAAGGCCGGCTCGTCGGCGCCCTGCCCGGCCGGCTCGTCCGCCAGCGCCAGGCCGGCGGCCGAAGCCGCAGCGACCGCAGCAACAGCCGGCGCGGAAACCGTCGGCAGGTCATCCAGCCAACCGGAGACACCATCGACACTCGACAGAATTTCCTTGACCTGCGCCACCGCACCCTCGTCACCGAGCGCCTGCAGCTCGGCAAACTGGCGACGGAAGGCATCGCGGTCGCGCATCTCGAGGTAGACCTCGAGCAGCTTGATGCGCAGGTCGGTGCGCAGCGGTTCGGCCTCGACGGCGCTCTTGAGCAGATCGACGGCCTGCTGATAACGGCCGTAGGCGATGTAGATCTCGGCCTCGGCGATGGCATCGCCGGTCTCCGAGCGCACACGCGCCGGCGCCTCGGCCTCGGCTTCGGCCTCCGCCCTGGCGAAGTCGTCGGCCGACGCGACCTTGTCGTCGCTGATCAGCGCGTCGTCGAGATCGGCGGTGACCGGCTCCTCCGCCGGCTCGGTCTCGATACGATCGAACGCGGTGCTGTAATCGAAGCGCGGCAGCTCGACAGCAGCCTTGCGGCGCCGTGCCAGCACCACACCACCGATCAGCAGCGCCAGCGCGCCGAGGCCGGCTGCCGGTACCAGCGGGTTGGCGGTCAGCTGCTCGATCAGACCCGGCTTGGCGGCCGGAGCCGGAGCGACCGGCGCCGCCGGTTTGGCCGCGGGCGGCGGTGCCGGCGGCGGAGCCGCGGTTTCGGGTGCTGCAGCAGCATCCGGCGCGGCGGTTTCGCTCGCGGCAATCTCGTCGGTGGCCGGCGCGGCATCGTCAGCCGGCGAACCCGTCGCCGCCGCGATCTGCTGTTGCCCCTGCTGTTGCAGGGCAGCCAGCTGTTCGTCCTTCAGCGAGATCAGCCGGTTCAGTGTGGCGACCTGCCGCTCCATGTCGTCGAGGCGCGACTGCAGTTCGGAGTTGTCGCGGCGGGCGCTCTCCAGCCCCTCCTGGGCGGATGCCAGCTCGTTGCGCAGCGCCTCGGTGCCGGCGCCGCTGGCCGCGGCCCCTTCGCCCGGTGCCGCGCGCTTGCTGTCACCCGGCGTCGCGATCGACAGCCGTGCCTGTTCGCGATAGCCACCCTCATCAGTGGCGGCAGCCGATGCGCGTGCATCGAGCTGCGGCGCGGAGGCGCCGGCCGCGGTGCCGGAAGAATGGCCTTCGCCACCTCTCCAGGCCTGGGTCTGTGCCAGCACTTCCTGGCTCGCCTCGGAGGCGGACAGCGAACGCATCTCGTCGGCCGATGGCACGCGCAGGATGTAGCCGGCCTTAACCAGATTGACGTTGTCGCGAATGAAGGCCTGCGGATTGGCGCGCTGGATCGCCAGCATTGTCTGTTCGACGGAGATGTCGCCGGCCGGGCGCAGCCGCGCGGCGATCTTGCCCATCGTGTCGTTCTGCTGCACGCGATACTCGCCGGGACCGGCGCCCGGCATCGACCAGTCGCCAGCCGGCTGTGCGGCGGGGGCGGGAGCCGGTGCGGGAGTGCTGCGGGACTGCTGCTGAACCGTTGCCAGGCCGGAGCTACCGGCCGGAACGAAAGGGACGCTGGCCCCCTCGCTGAACGTCGGCAGGTCGAGCAGCACCGCGTACTCGCGCAGCAGACGCCCGCTCGGCCAGCGCGTTTCGAGAATGAAGTTCAGGTAGGGCTCGACCACCGGCTCGCGCGTGCTGATGCGAACCACCCCGCCCCCGCGTCCGTCGAGCTCGACGGCGAAGCGCAGGTTGGAGAGGAAATAGTCGCGCTCGACGCCGGCGCGCTCGAAGTCGGCATTGGAAGCCAGCTCGATCTTGATCTGACTGGCATCGAGATCACCGATGTCGAGCAGGCGAATCTCGGCATTCAACGGCTGGTTCAACGTCGAGCGCACCGAGACACTGCCCAACCCAAGGGCGCTGGCAACATCGGCCTGCAGCGCGCTGAACGCCAGGACTGCCATCGCAAGCTTCTTCCGAACCATATGAATACCTTTTCTCTAATCCGCTGATCAGGTCCACACCGCCGCGCAGGTTCAATGACCGTTGCGATGGCTCCACGCTTCCACGTCGACCTCCACGCGGTCCACGCCCACGCACAAATCTAGAATGGAAATGCAATAAATGCCGTAAAGCGTAGTCAGGCGTAGCTTTTTAGCAAGCTTTCCGCAACCAGGGCACTGTTAACTGCCGCACCTTTCCGGACATTGTCGGCAACGCTCCAGAGCGTCCAGCGGCGACCGTCGGCGTCATCCTGACGGATTCGCCCGACCATTACCGTGTCGTCGCTCATGCCGCCACCGACCGGCGCCAGCACCTCGTCCCGCTCCAGCCATTCGGCGCCATCGGCCGCGGCAATCGCATCGCGCAACGCCGCGGCGGTCAGCGGTGCTGCGAATTCGACCTGCAGGATCTGGGTCTGCCCGTAGAACACCGGCGTGAACAGCTGGGTCACGGCGACGTCGAGCTCCTCTGTTCTTAGTACTTTTCTGAGCTCGGCGGCCAGTTGCAATTCGATGTGGGTATAGCCCCAATCCTCGCGAGCGTCAAACGAGGTGCCGTCGAGCGACGGCATGGTGTTGAAGGCGATCTGCACCGGAAACAGCGCGGTATCGAAGCTCTGCGCGTTGAGCAGGCGGGCGGTCTGCCCGGCCAGCTCGCCGACGGCGCGGCGCCCGCGCGCCGACACCGCCAGCAGGTTGGTGATGGTGACGCAGCGCAGGTCGGCCAGCCCGGCCAACGGCGCCAGCAGCGTCGCCGCCTGCACGATGCCGGCCTCCGGCAGCGCCACCAGCGCCGCGTCGACGGCCGCGGTCACTCCGGCCACCTGCAGCGGCACGTCGTCCTGCAGACGGAAGGCGGCACTGGTGTCGATGACCCGGCAGCCGGCTGCCAGCGCCTTCGGCACCAGCTGGCGGGAGACCTCGGCCGGCGTGCAGAACAGCGCCAGCCGGCAGCGGGAAAAGTCGAAGTCGGAGGCGGTGCCGATCAGGTGCGAGCGGTTGAGAAATGCCCGCGACTCGCCATCGGAACCGTCACTGGCCAGCAGGTGCAGCTTGCCGACCGGGAATTCGCGCCGCTCCAGCTCGGCCAGCAGCGCCTCGCCGACCAGACCGGTGGCGCCGACCAGCGCGACATCGACCGTCGCGGCACCGGCACTCTGCATCGCATCGGCCACCGGCTCAGGCCTCGCGCAGGATGCGCAGCATCCGCCGCAGCGGCTCGGCGGCGCCCCACAACAACTGGTCACCGATGACGAAGGCGCTGACGTATTCCGGCCCCATGTTCAGCTTGCGCACACGGCCGACGCCGATCTGCAGGCCGCCGGTGATCGTCGCCGGCGTCAGCTCCTTCGCCGTCAGCGCGCGGTCGTTGGCGACGAACCTGACCCACGGATTGCCGGATTTGATCAGCGACTCGATCTCGGCCAACGGCAGACCCTTCTTCAGTTTCATCGTCAGCGCCAGGCTGTGGCAGCGCATCGCGCCGATGCGCACGCACAGGCCGTCGACCGGAATGGTCTGCTGCGTGCCGAGGATCTTGTTGACCTCGGCCTGCCCCTTCCACTCCTCCTTCGACTGGCCGTTGTCGAGCTGCTTGTCGATCCACGGGATCAGGCCGCCGGCCAGCGGCGCGTCGAAGAACTCGTGCGGCACATCCTCGCGGATGGTCTGCGCCACCTTGCGGTCGATATCGATGATCGACGACGGCGTCGCCAGCTGATCGGCCACTGCGGCGTGGATGACGCCCATCCCCTTCAGCAGCTCGCGCATGTGGTTGGCGCCGCCGCCCGAGGCCGCCTGATAGGTCATCGAGCTGACCCACTCGACCAGCCCCTCGCGGAACAGGCCGTTGACGCCCATCAGCAGGATCGAGTTGGTGCAGTTGCCGCCGATGAAATTCCTGACGCCGCGCTTCAGGCCATCGCGGATCAGCTCGCCGTTGACCGGGTCGAGCACGATGATGGCGTCATCCTCCATCCGCAGCGTCGAGGCGGCGTCGATCCAGTAGCCCTGCCAACCGGCCTGACGCAGCTTCGGGAACACCTCGCTGGTGTAGTCGCCGCCCTGACACGAGACGATGACGTCGAGCTTTTTCAGCTCGTCGATGCTGAAGGCGTCCTTCAGCGCACCGACCGGCCTGCCGACCTCCGGCCCGGCGCCGCCGACGTTGGAGGTGGTGAAGAAAATCGGCTCGATGTCGGCGAAATCCTTCTCGGCGATCATGCGCTCCATCAACACGGAGCCCACCATTCCACGCCAGCCCACAAAACCAACCGTCTTCATCGCATTCACCTGCTGACTTCAAGAGTGAAGGGAGCCGGAGCTCCCTCGGAAAAGGTTGCAAAGTTTACAGAATCGCCGGGCACTCCGGGTATCGGCGGCGCGCCTGATCCAATCAGGCCGTCGCCACCGCCTTCGCTACCGCATCGCCCATTCCGGCGGTGCTGACCAGCGTCGTGCCGGCGGTGTGGATGTCGGGTGTGCGCAGCCCCTGATCGAGCACGATGCCGATCGCGCGCTCGATCGCATCGGCCGCATCCGGCGCATTCAGCGAGTAGCGCAGCATCATCGCCGCCGACAGGATCATCGCCAGTGGATTGGCCTTGCCCTGCCCCGCGATGTCCGGCGCCGAACCGTGGCACGGCTCGTACATCCCCTGCCCGCCGCTGTTCAGCGATGCCGACGGCAACATACCGATCGAGCCGGTCAGCATCGCCGCCTCATCCGACAGGATGTCGCCGAACAGGTTGCCGGTGACGATGACGTCGAACTGCTTCGGCGCGCGCACCAGCTGCATCGCGCAGTTGTCGACGTACATGTGCGTCAGCTCGACATCCGGAAACTCCTTCGCCAGCTCGTCCATCACTTCGCGCCACAGCACCGTGCACTCCATGACGTTGGCCTTGTCGACCGAGCAGACCTTGCGGTTGCGCTTGCGCGCCAGCTCGAACGCGACGCGACCGACACGGCGCACTTCCGACTCGGAATACTTGTCGGTGTTGAAACCCTCGCGCTCGCCGTTGTCGAGCGTGCGAATGCCGCGCGGCTCGCCGAAATAGATGCCACCGGTCAGCTCGCGCACGATCAGGATGTCGAGACCGGCGACGATCTCCGGCTTCAGCGACGAGGCATCCGCCAGCTGCGGATAGAGAATCGCCGGACGCAGGTTGCCGAACAGATCCAGTTCGGAGCGGATTTTCAGCAGCCCTTTCTCGGGGCGAATGGCGCGGTCGAGCTTGTCCCACTTCGGGCCACCGATCGCCGCGAACAGGATCGCATCCGACGCGCGCGCCTTCGCCAGTGTTTCATCGGGCAGCGGCACGCCAGTGGCATCGATGGCGGCACCGCCCATCAGCGCTTCGTCGAACTGCAGACCGAGATCGAAGCGGCGATTGACGACGTCCAGCGTCTTGCGCGTCTCAACAGTAATTTCGGGGCCGATGCCGTCGCCGGAAATCACCAGAACTTTCTTGCTCATCAATTTCTCCAGATTTTTTCGTACCACACGATTCGCGGTCAGTGAGGAGAAGTACTTCGGTTCAGATTTTGTGGGCCACGACTCTGAGTCGCTTGTAATCGGCAACCCAGTTTCCATCGCGAAACAAGCGGTCGCGCAGTTTCGCTTCCGTCAATTCGATGATCTCCTCGCGCTGGTCTTCCGAGAAATCACAGAGCACCGCCTGCTCGAACTGATTGACCCAGTTGCGCAACCCCTTCTCACCGTCGGCCAGCACGGTCGGGCGCTCGAACAGCCACGCCGCCGTCACGACCATCCCATGCCTTTCCAGCAGAGTGCCGTATTCCGGAATACTCGGATAATACCGGCCATGATCGGGCTCGACACCGGCAACTTCGCGCACCGCCTCGGCGATGCCGTTCGTCAGCTGCGCGATATTGCCCTTGCCGCCCATCTCCACGACGAAACGGCCGCCATGGCGCAGGGCACGCGCCATGCAGATCACGGCGCCTTCCATATCACGCACCCAGTGCAGCGCGGCATTCGAGAAAATCGCGTCGAACGCTTCCTCGAACTGAAAATCGGCCGCATCCGCCAGCTTGAATTCGACGCCGGGAAAACGCGCCGACGCCGTCTCGATCATGGCCGCCGAATTATCGATGCCGAGAGGTCTGGCTCCGGCCTGCGCGATCGACTTCGTCAGGTCGCCAGTGCCGCAACCGACATCGAGAATACGCTCACCCGGCTGCGGGTCCAGCAGCTTCAGAACGTTCTCGCCATACTGAAAAACAAACTTGTGCTTGTTCTTGTAGAGATCGGCATCCCACTGCATCGCCCGGTCCTCTTTCATCAAGCCCCTTACTGCAACGACTGAAACACCCACGGCGCCTGCTGCCGATAACGCTCCTCGAACGCGCGGATCTCGCCCTCGTCCTGCAGCGTGATGCCGATATCGTCGAGGCCGTTGACCAGACAGTGCTTGCTGAACTCGCCGATCTCGAACGCGATCTTCTCGCCGCCGGGTGTGACCACCTGCTGCGCCGGCAGATCGATCGTCAGCCGGTAGCCCTCGGCCGCGTACAGCTGCTGGAACAGGCGATCGACGGTATTGGCATCGACCACGATCGGCAGAATGCCGTTCTTGAAACAGTTGTTGAAGAAGATGTCGGCGAAACTCGGCGCAATGACACAGCGGAAGCCGTAATCCTCCAGTGCCCACGGCGCGTGCTCGCGGCTCGACCCGCAGCCGAAATTCTCGCGCGCCAGCAGGATCGACGCGCCCTGATAGCGCGGAAAGTTCAGCGGGAACTCCGGGTTCAGCGGCCGCTTGCTGCAGTCCTGCCCCGGCTGCCCCTCGTCGAGATAACGCAGCTCGTCGAACAGGTTCGGGCCGAAGCCGCTGCGCTTGATCGACTTCAGGAACTGCTTCGGAATGATCATGTCGGTATCGACGTTGGCGCGATCCATCGGCGCGGCGATGCCGTCGAGTACGGTAAACGGTTTCATCTCTCTACTCCTTACGCCAGTTCGCGCACGTCGACGAAGTGACCGGCGATCGCCGCCGCAGCCGCCATCGCCGGGCTGACCAGGTGCGTGCGCCCGCCGAAACCCTGCCGCCCTTCGAAATTGCGGTTCGAGGTGGAAGCGCAATGCTCGCCCGGCAGCAGCTTGTCGGCGTTCATCGCCAGACACATCGAACAGCTCGGTGCGCGCCATTCGAGACCGGCCTCGGTGAAGATGCGGTCGAGCCCCTCGGCCTCGGCCTGCGCCTTGACCTGCCCCGAACCCGGCACCACCAGCGCCTGCTTGATCGTCGACGCCACCTTCCTGCCTTTCACGACGGCGGCGGCGGCACGCAGATCCTCGATCCGAGAGTTGGTGCACGAACCGATGAACACGCGGTCGAGCCTGATCGACGTGATCGACTGACCGGCCTGCAACCCCATGTATTCGAGCGCGCGTTCGGCGGCGCGGCGCTTCACGTCGTCGTCGAACGATTCCGGCGCCGGCACGGCGGCGTCGACCGGCACCACCATCTCCGGCGACGTGCCCCAGCTGACCTGCGGCTGGATGTCGGCGGCGTGGATGTCGACGACGCGATCGAAACGGGCATCGGCATCGCTGTGCAGTGTGTTCCACCAGGCCACGGCCTGTTCCCACTGTTCGCCCTTCGGCGCGAACGGGCGCCCTTTCACGTAGTCGATCGTGGTGCGATCGACCGCCACCATGCCGACGCGGGCACCGGCCTCGATCGCCATGTTGCAGACGGTCATGCGCCCTTCCATCGACATGTTGCGAAACACCTCGCCGCCGAACTCGATGGCGTAACCGGTGCCACCGGCGGTGCCGATGACGCCGATGATGTGCAGCACGACATCCTTCGGCGTGACGCCGGCGCCGAGCTGGCCGTCGACCTTGACCAGCATGTTCTTCGACTTCTTCTGGATCAGGCACTGCGTGGCGAGCACGTGCTCGACCTCGGAGGTGCCGATGCCGTGCGCCAGCGCGCCGAACGCGCCGTGCGTCGCCGTGTGCGAATCGCCGCAGACCACCGTCATGCCGGGCAGCGTCAATCCCTGCTCCGGGCCGACGACGTGGACGATGCCCTGGTTGACGTCGTTGATGCGGAATTCGCGAATGCCGAAGTGCTCGCAGTTCTCGTCGAGCGTGACGACCTGGATACGCGACACCTCGTCGGCGATGCCGTCGACGCCGGCGCTGCGCTCGGCCACGTCGGAGGGCACGTTGTGGTCCGGCGTGGCAATGTTGGCGTCGATCCGCCACGGCTGGCGCCCGGCCAGACGCAGCCCCTCGAACGCCTGAGGCGAGGTCACCTCGTGCAGCAGGTGGCGGTCGATGTAGAGCAGCGCGGTGCCATCGTCGCGCACCTTCACCACGTGCGCGTCCCACAATTTGTCGTACAGGGTCTTGCCAGCCATCTCACACCTCACGGCCACGGAGTGCTTTTTGTGACCTGCCATCCCTGGCGGTCACCCTTCGGGTCGCCGCTGACGCGGCGTCAAAAACCTCTCCCGGAAGTTTTTTTGGATTTTGTAGTCGCGCAGTCTATGAGCCGTTGACAGATAAAACAAATTCATCTTTTTTATAAAAACCATTCCATACAGGAATCAAAAAATGGACACTCAGGCCCTGCAGGCGTTCGCCGCCATCGCCCGCGCCGGCTCGTTCTCGGCCGCCGCCGAGCAGCTGTTCCTGACCCAGCCGGCAATCAGCAAGCGCATCGCGCTGCTGGAGCAGCAGCTCGACTGCCGGCTGTTCGACCGGGTCGGCCGCCAGGTGCTGCTGACCGAGGCCGGCCGCGCGCTGCTGCCGCACGCCGAATCGGTGTTGCGCGAGCTGCAGCTGGCGCAGCGCCACCTGCGCGACCTGCGTGGCGGCGTCACCGGCGTGCTGGCGCTCGGCATCAGCCACCACCTCGGCCTGCACCGGCTGCCGCCGCTGCTGCAGCGCTTCATCGAGCGCTACCCCGAGGTGCGGCTCGACATCGACTTCCTCGATTCGGAACAGGCCTACGACCGCGTGCTGCGCGGCGAGGTCGAACTCGGCGTCATCACGCTGGCACCGGAGGAGAAACCGCCGCTGCAGCAGTGGAAGGTCTGGCGCGACGAGCTGGTCGTGGTGGTGGCGAAGAATCATCCGCTGGCGGCGCAGCAGCGCGTCAGCGTGCGCCAGCTGAGCCAGCACCGCGCGATCCTGCCCGGCCTCAATACCTACACCGGGCAGATCGTCACGCGGCTGTTCGAGCAGCACCGGCTGACGCTCGATGTCGCGCTGGAGACCAACTATCTGGAGAGCATCCGCTCGATGGTGTCGATCGGCCTCGGCTGGAGCGTGCTGCCGGCGCTGATGATCGACGACGAACTGCGCGGGCTGGCGCTGAGCGGCCAGTCGATGAGCCGCAACCTCGGCGTCGTCAGCCACCGCGACCGCACGCTGTCGAATGCCGGCAGCGCCCTGCTGCAGCTGTTGCAGCAGGAGGCATCCGGGGAGAAGAAACGATGAGAAGAAGCGGAAACCAGAAACGACAAACCCGGCCGCAGCCGGGTTTGATCGCGCTGTCCCGCCGGGCGGGACTCAGCCCGTGATCACTGGCGCAGGCGACGGCGGGTGATGACCAGCCCGAGCAGCCCGGTGGCGATCAGTGCCAGCGAACCCGGCTCCGGCACGCTGGCGACCAGCTGCACGTCGTAGTGGCCGCTGTTGTCGAAGAAGATGCCGTCGTTTTCGGCCAGGAACAGGTAGACCGAATCGAAGCTGGGGATGACGAGTTCGGAGAAGCTGCCGATGAACATCGGACCGAAGCCGGAATCGCGCTCCCACGAGGTCCAGCCGCCCAGCGGCACGATCGAGTCGGCCGAGCTGCTCCAGATGCCGATCAGCGAATAGGCCGGCAGCTCCAGGAAGTTGCAGCCGTTGACCATGCAGGCGCCATCGGGACCGGTCTCGGTGGTCCCCATGTCGACGACCAGACCGGACGCGGTGACCGTCAGCGTGTCGAAATCGGCGAAGTTGAAGGCGATGCCGCCGAACGTGACCGACTGCGCCGGCGTCGAGTCGGGGTTGCCGAGTACGCCGTCAGCATCCGACGTGAACCAGTGACCCCAATCGGTGAAGTAGAGGTTGTCCCTCGAACCGACGACGGTGTCGATGGTGATGCTGTAAGCGGACACGGTGGCAGAGGCCAACAGAAGAAGCAGGGAAGCAGTAATACGGCGCATGGCTCATACCTTGTCTGGCTGACGGAAAAACTGCATGTACCTAAGCAATTATGAGACCAGCATCACAAAATCTTTGTACAACAGATCACTATAAAGCCGAGGAGCCATCCGCAAACCGTGATCTGTAAAAAGCTCCGACACAAATTCCGGCCAGCTCACGATGGGGTGTCGCCATTTTCGACAGGTGGCGTCGCCGCGAGCCGGTCGATCTCCCCGCTCTGGCCGAAATGGACGGTGACGATGCGCTGCGCCAGCGCCTGATCCCGCATCGGCTCCGAGATGCCGAACACCCCGGTCAGCTGCGCCATGTCGGTGGCGGTATGGCGCAGCACCCGGCGCTCCTTGCCGCGAAACCGCCACTGGTTGATGCGTGCCCACAGGATCAGTCCGCCGCCGAGGCAGACGATCACCACCAGATAGAAGGAGAGCAGCCGCAGGAAGATCCGGTACCCGTCCAGCAGGATCATGTGGTTGTAGAACAGCTGGAGGTTCAGCCCCCACGCGATCAGGCTCAGCAGCGGCTGCCACAGATAGAGCAGCGCGGCCCAGAACAGCAGCGTGATGCCCATCGCCGTCAGCTTCTGCCCCGGCGGTACCAGATCGGGACGATCGATGATCAGGTCCCGGCTGAAAGATTCAACGCTCATCGTCACTCCACCGCCCGTACGCCACGATCCGGACTGACCCAGACACCGCTGCGGCGGCGGCTGAACAGCGCCTGCGGCAGCGCCACCACCGTCGTGAACACGGTGATCAGCCAGTAGGCCAGCGGGTACCAGATCATCCAGAAGAAGGTGCGCAGCAACCTGCTCTCATAGCGCGAGTCGATCCACAGACTGACCAGGAACTGCAGCAGGCAGGTCGAGGCCAGCACCACGCCGTGCCAGCCCGGCACGATGGTCGGCACCCGCAGCGCCTCCGGCAGTGCCACGAACTTGCCGATCAGCCAGCACAGCACGATGCCGGCCAGCAGATAGCTCCAGACCACCGACAGCCAGTACTCGGCCAGCACCAGCCACATGCGCCGCTTGCGCCAGCTCAGGATGCCGCGCCCGTAACGCAGCGCCGCCTCGGCCCCGCCGCGCGCCCAGCGCAGCCGCTGGCGCCACAGGCCGCGGTAGGTCTCCGGCATCAGGATCCAGCACAGCGCGTTCGGCTCGTAGCGGATGTCCCAGTGGTCCAGCTGCAGACGCCAGCTGATGTCGATGTCATCGGTCGCGGTGTCGGAGCGCCAGAAGCCGACGCGCTGCAGCGCCAGCCGGCGGAACGCGACGACGACGCCGGAGACGGTGAAGATGCGGCCGTAGATACGCTGGGCGCGCTTGATCAGGCCGATGATCGACGAGAACTCGCCGACCTGGATCTTGCCGAGCAGCGTCGAGCGGTTGCGGATGCGCGGGTTGCCCGTCACCGCGGCCAGCCGTGGTGAGTTCTCGAAGTGCGATACCAGCCATTTCATCGCGTGCTCACCGAGCACGGCGTCGCTGTCGATGCAGACCAGGATCTCGTGGCGCGCCAGCATCGCGCCGACGTTCAGCGCGCGCGCCTTGCCGCCGTTCTGCGCCAGATGCACGACGCGCAGATTGGGATAGCGCGGCACCAGGCCGTCGAGAATGGCCGCGGTGTCATCGCTGGAGCCATCGTTGATGCAGATGATCTCGAACTCGGGATAGTCCTGCCGCGACAGGTAGTCGACCGTCTCGGCGATGTTGTCGGCCTCGTTGAAGCACGGCACCAGTACCGACACCGGCGGATAGTCCACCTCCGGTGGCGGCGAATCGGGGTCGCGCCGCTCCCAGTGGAAGCGGTAGTAGAGGCCGCCGCACATCCAGACATACGCCATGAACAGCGGGTAGTAGTAGGCGAACGCCAGCAGCGAATTCATCAGCGAATCAGCCTGCATGACGACGCTCCTGCGAGGGGATCGAAACGGTCACCACGCCTCCTAGAAATTCCACTCGATGCCGGCGAACAGCGCGCTGTAACCCTCGCGCTCGCCGTCGTAGATACGGCTGCGATAGAGCACGCCGCCATTGATCGAAAACAGCGGGCTCAGCCGCAGGCGGTGCTCGTACTCGACGTCCCAGATCGTGCTCGCGTCGAAATGCTCCTGCTCGTAGCCGGCGACGCCGACGGCGAGACGGTGCGACCAGCCGCGCTCGAAACGGCGCGACAGGATGCCGACGTACTCGAATGTGGCGCCGATCGAGAGATCGCTCTCCGGGTTGAAATAGGGCACGTTGCTGCCGGCCGAATTGCGCGAGTACCAGGCCTGCGCCGTCACCGACAGCTCGTGATGCGCGCTGAGGTACAGCGCCTCGCGGTGCGCGGCCGACAGCGTGTCGCGCTCGTTGTCGTCGCTGAAGTCGACGCGGCCGATGCCGATGCGGGTATCGCGGCTCTCGCTGGCGCGGTGACGCACCGACAGCGCGACCGAGTGTCCGTCGATGCCCTGACGCAGCGCCCGCAGCGGCACGCCGCTGCTGTCGCTCTCGAATTCGCCATACAGGCTCCAGGCATCGTCGGGGCGCCATTCGCCACGCAGCCTCAGACCCGGCTGCGAATCCGGCTCGCGGCCAGTCAGCTCGACCGCGGCATCCAGCGACTGCGAGCGGTAGTCGCCGCCGACACTGATGCGGGTGGCGCTGCCGGCGCCCTCGGGCAGGTCGGCCCAGTCGTAGCGGTGCGAAGCGAGGAAACGGTAGCTGTCGGCGATCGGGGCGGAGTGGAAGTACTGTTCGAAGCCGAGATCGCTGTCGCCGTTGACACCGCTCAGACTCGACTCGGCATGGGTATCGCCGGCAATGACGCGCGCCCGGTACGAGGCGAGGTTGCGCCGCCCCGCCTCACGGGCGACCTCGACAACTTCCGGATGCTCGGGCGCCTCCGCCTGCAGCTGCGCCAGCTGCTGCCGGGCGCCGCGCAGGTCGTTGGCCGACAGCGCCGTGGCGACCATGCCGGCGCGCACGCCGACCGGGTCTTCGGCCACCGGCAGCACCTCGGCATAGGTCGCCTGCGAGCGCTCGGCCCAGCCGCGCCAGCGGTAGATCTGCGCGCGCCGCAGCGCGATGCCGCTGTCCGACGGATTCTCCAGCTGCAGCTGCTCCAGTGCCTGCTGAGCGTCGTCCAGCCGGTTGTCGTAGGCCGCGAACATCGCCGCCAGCAGCCGCGCATCGCGCTGCTCGGCCGGGGTCTGCGCCGATGCGCGCAGCTGCTCCAGCGTCCGCTGCGCGGCGTCGTACTGCTCCAGATCGAGCTGGTTGTAGAAGCGCGACGCCAGGATGTCGCCGGCACCCGGCTCCAGCTGCTCGGCGCGGTCGAGCAGCGCCGCCGCCCGCTCCGGCTCGCGGCGCAGGGCGTACAGATCGGCGCCGTGCAGCACGCCGTAGCGGGGCAGCGTCTCGACGTCGAGTGAATCGAACACGATCGCCGCCTCGTCGAGTTCGCGCGCCAGCGTCAAGGCACGCACATGGTCGAGCGCGGCATTGCGACGATCGCGCGCCGATGCCTGCGGATCGGCCAGCTGCTCCCGCCAGTGGCGGCTGGTCAGCGCGGCGGCCTGCCGCGCCAGCGCGACCCGCTGCGCCGGCGCGGCCTGCTCCGCCGCGCGCACGGCATCACGCGCCTGCTCGCCCAATGAAAGTTGTGGTGCGGGTGGCTCCGGAGTCGGCGCCGCAGTCGCCACCGATGGCGGCTCCGGCCGAACCTCGAACTGCGGTGCCCGATCCGGGGCGGTGCCGGGGCGCGGCGGCGACACCGCCGCCTGACGCCGCACCGCAGGTTTCAACGGCGGCGTCGCAGCGACCGTCGCCTCGGCGATGGGTGCGCTTACCTCCGGCGCCGGCGTCGCGATCTCCTGCTCGGGTTCTGTGCCCTCGCCCTCCGCCACCGCCGCCGACATCGCGGCGGCCAGCGCCTGCTGGCGCGCCGCGGCGACGATCGCGGCATTCGGGCTCTGGGCGATCTCGCGATCGGCGAAATGGCGGGCCACGTCCCACTGCCCGGCGGCGACGGCGGCAGCGAACAGTTCGGCCAGCGCATAGTCGGGCAGGCTGCGCTCCGGCTCGGCCTGTGCCAGCGCGATGGCCTCACTGGCGCGCCCGGCGCGTGTCAGCAGGGTCAGATAGTCGCCCCAGGCGAGCCGATCCTCCGGCGCGACGACGGTCAGCGCCCGCAGCTGTTCCAGCGCCTCGTCGACCTCGCCCTGCTGAAACCGGCCCACGGCGGCTTCACGCATGGCGCTGATTTCGCGGTCGGTATAGACGGGCGTCGTAAAGATTTCGTGAACCAGAACGGCGAGAACGACGGTCGGGATCAACAACGACAGCAGACGTTTACGCATGTCGATACGACTCGGCCTCTACATGCTGATAAAAATTTCGACACATATTTTTGATTTGTGAACGAAAGCACGGAAATTTCCGGAATGTTAGCAGCTAGCCCCGGATCAACAACGAAATTATTCCCCACCGGTCCGGTGAAATCCCCGAACGGCGCGCTCGATCTGCGTTCCGATGGTGCGAAGGGAACCCCTGAGGCCGTGGCGGCCGGGCGGTACGCTCCCGGTACCGACCGCGGCCGCCACGAGGGGTCAGAAACGGTAGCTCGCCTGCAGCGCCACTGTGCGCGGCGCCTCCAGCACGCCGTAGTGCGCCACCGTGCCGAAGAAGTTGTAGGCCAGCGGTGCGTCGTTGGCGTAGGTGACGATCTTCTCGTCGGTGAGGTTCTTGCCGATCAGCGCCACTTCCCACTGGTTCCGGATGCCGGCCAGCGCCAGCCGCGCGTTGACCTTGGTGTAGCTGTCCTGCTCGACGCGGGCATCGAGGTTCTGCGACGGGTCGTAGTCGGTGCTGAAGATCAGGTCCAGCCCGGCGCGCAGCTCCAGCCAGTCGTTCAGCGGAGCGCGATAGCTGGCCGACAGGTTGCCGCTCCACTCCGCCACGTACTGGTTGCTCATGCCGTCGTAGTTGCAGTTGACGGTGCCCGGCGTCGTCGGCACCTGCCCCTGCACGCACTGGCCGTTCGGGAAATCCTTGAACTCGAAGTCGAGCCAGGCCAGCGACGCGCTCAGCGTCAGGTGCTCGTTGACGAGGTAGCGGCCATCGATCTCGATGCCCTGGCTGACCGCCTCGGCGGCATTGCCGACGTTGAAGCCGAGGATGCCGTCGAAGATGCTGACCTGCAGATCCTCGTACTCGGTGTAGAACCAGGCGGCGTTGACCTCGGCACGCGACCCGAGGCGCATCTTGGTGCCGACCTCGTAGCCGGTCGCCGTCTCCTTGCCGTATTCGAAGGCGCCATCGATCATCAGCGGCGCGGCCGGGTTCGACACGTTGGTGTATTGCGGGCCACCCGGGCTGCCGTTGGAGCGGGCATCGTAACCGCCCGATTTGTAACCCCTGGTCGCCGAGGCGTAGAGCATCACGTCGGGAGAGAGATCGAACTCGACCACCGCCATCGGCGCGAAATTGGATTCGTCGCGGCTGCCGCGCAGGTCATGTGCCTCGGCCTGCAGGACGTTGGCGTAGACGATGGCGGCGATCGGCGTGCCGGCGAGCGGATTGCCGGCGAAGGTCAGCAGGCGGCTGCCATCCTTCTTCTCGCTCGAATAGCGCCCGCCCGCCGTCAGCCGCAGCGTGTCGCTGACGTTCCAGGTGAGCTGGCCGAAGACCGACCACAGGTCGGTATCCTGCACAAAGGTGCGCGGTGCGCGCAGGTCGTTGAAATAGACACCCACCGGCAGCGGCGCGATGGCGTTGATGGCCGCCGGCACCACGCTGTTGCCCGGCACCGCGAACTCGTCGCGGAAGTCGAGATCGCTGGTCTGGTAGTAGGCACCGGCGATGTACTCGATGGCGCCACCGGTCGGCGATGCGATGCGCAGCTCCTGACTGAACTGCTCGTAGTCCTCCTTCGAGCGCACCGTGAACAGCGAGGCGCCGGTGAAATCGCAGTCGCACAGCTCGTCGTAGTCGTAGCCGAGGTAGCCGGTGATCGAGGTCAGCATGTGGTTGCCGAGCGCGAAGTTCATCGTCAGCACCGCGGCGTCGGTGTCGTTGTTGCTGAAGTCGCCGTTCGACGAACGCTTGTAGTCGATGCGGTTGTTCATCACCGAGGCATCCTGCCCGAAGCCGTCGCGCAGCACCTGCGCGTAGTTGAGGCCGGCGAACGGCGCACGCGAGGTCGGCTCGTCGTGGATGATCTCGATCGCCCGCCCCTTGGCGTCGAAGGTGCCGTGCTCGTATTTCAGCGTCGCGTCGAAGCGCTCGCTCGGGCGCCACGCCAGCGTCAGGCGCGCCGTCTCCTCGTCCAGCCGCGGCTCATCGCGGCCGAGCGTCAGGTTATCGATGTAGCCGTCGCTGGTGCGGCTGCGATAGGCGAAGCGCAGCCCCAGCGTCTCGGTCATCGGCCCGGAGAGCATCGCGTCGTAGACCTGCTCGTCGTATCTCGGCTCGTAGGTGACCGCCGCCATCCCCTCGAAGCGGTCGCCCGGTTTGGCCGTGATCATGCTGACCGCGCCGGCGATGCTGTTCTTGCCGTAGAGGATGTTCTGCGGGCCGCGCAGCACCTCGACCCGTTCGAGATCGAGGAACGGCGCCCGCGACAACTGCGCGCGACCGTGGTAGACGCCGTCGACATACATGCCGACCGACTGCTCGAAGCCCTGATTGATACCGGAACCGATGCCACGGATGTAGATGTTGGAGCCGATGCCGGTCTGCGACATCGTGAAGTTTGGTACGTAGGCCTGCAGATCCTCGATCTTGGCGATGCCGGCGTCGAACATGCGTTCGCCATCGACGGCGTTGACCGAGAGCGGCACGTCCTGCAGCGTCTCGTTGCGCAGGCGGGCGGTGACAACGATCTCCTCGAGTGCGGGCGAGGGTTGTTGGGCGAATGCCGGTTGTGTCGTGCCCGTCAGGGCAGCGGCGATCGCGAGCGGGAGGGTGCGACGATAAGCGAACTGACGACCGGGGATGCGCATGTCGGTGTTCTCCGCGTTGCCGTAGTTGTATTGATAGTTGTTATTGGCGCTTGTTATCGATGGCTGTTTTCGAGACTCCGTGCCCGATGCGAGAGAGGCCCGGTAAGTCTACCTCTCCAACGCAATAAAGAAAGAGTGCGGCGAACGGCGGTGCACAGGCGCGCACCGGCACGGGTTCAGAAGATGCCGAGGGCCAGGCCGGCGGCCAGAGCCTGCCCCAGTGCCTCGCAGCGCGCGATGCCATCGTCGTCGACATCGCCGCGCACGATCTCGGTTTCGGCCACCTGCCGCAGCGGCAATCCGGCGGCGATGCGCCCGAGCTGCGCGATGGCCCCGCGCCCATCGTTGCCGGTGCTCAGGAACACCGCATAGGGCAGCGCGATGCCGCGCTCGATCGACGGGTAGAAAACCCTCGCCAGAAAATCGAGCATACCGCCGCACAGGTAACCGAAGGTCTCCGACGCGCCGAGCAGCAGGCCATCGGCCCCAGCCAGATCGTCGGTGCCGGCATCGACGGCGCGCAGCAGGCGCGTCTCGACCTCGGTTTCGCGCCGCGCCCCGCGCAGCGCTGCCTCGGCCAGCAGCGCCGTCGCCCCCGACTGCGAGTGGTGGACGATCAGCAACCGCTTCACCGGCTCACCTCGGTGACGACCGAGCGCCCGACCGAGCGCGACCGGCGCCAGCGCAGCCAGAGAGCGGCCAGCAGCAGGCCGACGAGATCCGCGACCAGATCGGCGATGCTGCCGACGCGGGAGGGTGTCAGGCTCTGCGCCAGCTCCAGCAGCGCGCCGTAGCCGAGCAGCGCCGGCGCGAGCCGGGTGGCGAAAGGCAGGGAGGAAAAGGCGTGGCCCGCAAGCACGCCGAGCACGAAGAACGCCAGCAGGTGATCGCTCTTGTCCCACAGCGTCGTCACCGGCACCGTCGCCTGCGACATCAGCGCCAGCACCGTGATCGCGACCAGCGCCAGCACCAGCAGTGGCCGCGCCAGCCGCGCACTCATCATCGCGCGCCGCCGTCAGCCGAAGCGCGCATCGGCCACGAACGGATTGCTGCGACGCTCATCGCCAAACGTCGAGGTCGGGCCGTGGCCGGGCACGAACGCGACGTCGTCGCCGAGCGGCCACAGCTTGCCGGTGATCGAGGCGATCAGCGTGTCGTAATCGCCGCGCGGGAAATCGGTGCGGCCGATCGAGCCCTGGAACAGCACGTCGCCGACCAGCGCCAGCCGCTGCGCGCGATGGAACAGCACGATGTGGCCCGGCGTGTGACCGGGGCAGTGGATCACCTCCAGCTGCTGTTCGCCGAAGCTGACGGTGTCGCCATCCTCCAGCCAGCGGTCGGGCTCGAACGAGCGGCAGCCGGCGATGCCGAACTGGCGGCCGTGCTGCTCCAGCGATTCGATCCAGAACGCATCCTCGCGCTGCGGCCCCTCGATCGGCACGCCGAACGTTTCGCGCAGCGCCGCGGCGCCACCGCAGTGGTCCATGTGGCCGTGGGTGACGAAGATCTTTTCGAGCCGGCCGCCGATCTGCTGCAGCGCCTGTTCGATGCGGGAAACATCGCCGCCCGGATCGACGACGGCAGCGGCACCGCTCGCTTCGCAAAGCAGAATGGAGCAGTTCTGCTGGAATGCCGTCACCGGCACGATGGCGATCTTCATCATCGGAAAGGGACCAAACCGGAGGGAAAACAGGGGTGGCAGGATACCACAGCGCCCCTCCCCCCTCGGTTGCCAATGCGGGCCGTTCTCGGCTAGAGTGCGCGCCTCGCGAAACGGCCCCCGTGGCTGTTTTTCGGCAGATTTACTGGTGAGGTGGCCGAGCGGTTGAAGGCGCACGCCTGGAAAGCGTGTATACGTTAATAGCGTATCGAGGGTTCGAATCCCTCCCTCACCGCCAGTAAATAAAAAGCCCGGCCTTGAGCCGGGCTTTTTATTTACTGGCCTGTCACTGCATCTTCAGTTCGAGATAGTGCTCTTCCAGCTCCACATAGCGCTGCTGCAGCGCCTGCAATTCGTTCTGCGCTCCCTGCAACTGCTCGCGCAGCGCGGCGCTGTCGCTCCCCTCACCCGCCGCGCCGGCCTCCTGCAGCTGCGCCAGCAGGCTGCGGTTCTCCTCCTCGAGCACGGCGACGGCGCCGAGCATCTCGCGGCTCTCGCGGGTCAGGTCGGCGATCAGCCGCTGCATCTCCTGCTGTTCGGCATCCTCGACACCGCTGCCGCCACCGGCCTTGCTGCGCAGCTGCTGGTTCTCCTCGATGGTCCGGTTGAGTTCGTCCTCCAGCAGGCGGGTGCAGGTCTCCGACTCCTTCAGGAAACGCTCCTGACGATCGAGCTGCTTCTGCAGTTCGGCGATGACGGCGTCCTTCTGTTCGATCGACTTCGCCTCCGCCAGCTGCTTCTTCAGCTGCAGGATCACCTTGTGCTGGTCGACCGCCATGTTGCGCAGGCGGTTCACCTCGTCTTGGTTGACGATGATCCGCGTCGCGCCGGCCACCGGCCGCGTCTCCGGCTCCGAATTGCGCGTCAGCAGCTCGCCGAGCCCGGCGTAGACGTCGTTGTACTGCTGCAGCAGCCCGTCGAAATCGGCACCGCCGCCGAGCGAGTGACCGAGCGTGCGCAGCTCCTCGATATAACCGTCGGCGCGGCTGCTGGCCTCGCGCCAGCGTTTCTCGCCGTCGAAGTAGAGCTGACGGAAGCGTTCGAGATTGGCGATCTGGCGGCGCTGGTCATCGATCGTCTGCTGCAGCGAGTCGGCATCGCCATCCGCGTCGGCAGCGGCAGCGGCAGCGTCGGTGTCGGCGGGAGCCGGCGCGTGCTGGCGGTAGAAGCCGATGATCGCCCCCAGCTTGGTGCCGAGCACCTCGAAATCGGGGCCGCTGCCATCACCGGCCTCCCACGCCTCCTTCTCGGCGATCAGCAGCGCATAGCGCAGCGCCAACGCCTGCCGCTCCAGCGGCGAATCGGGCGCGATGTCGAGCACGATGTCGCGGTCGGGCTGCAGGCTCTGATGACGGTCGCGGGTGATGTCGATCTGCTGTTCGAGACAGGCGGCGAAATCGCGGCTCTGGCGCCGCAGCTCGGCCAGCTCGCTGCGCGCCGCCTTGGCCTCGGAACGGGCGCCGCGCAGCACGTCGCGCAGCGACAGCACCCGCGCTTCAAGTGCCGCGATCAACACGCGCAGGCCGCGCACATGGAACAACAGGAAAAAGCAGGCGATCATCAGCAACAGGCCGAATTCGACGCCCGCCAGCACTACCCAGTTGAACTCCGGCATGTTCAGTGTCCAGCCGCTTGCGCGGCAGCGGCCGGTCCGCTGCCGGCATATAGATGAGTATGGCGCGAAGGAGTGTAGACCTTCCGCGCAGCGATCACTGCTGGAACCAGCGCGGGTTCGGCGCGCCGCCTTCGTCGCTGCTGCGCCACGGGTTGATGTCGAGCCCGCCGCGGCGCAGGTAGCGCGCCGCCACCGTCAGCCGCTGCGGCCGGCAGCGCTGCCAGATGTCGGCGAACATGCGCTCGACGCACTGCTCGTGGAAATCCTGGTGCTGGCGAAACGAGACGATATAGCCGAGCAGCCCGGCCGGGTCGATGTCGGCGCCGGTGAACGCGATCTCGACCCCGCCCCAGTCCGGCTGGCCCGTGACCGGGCAGCGCGAGCGCAGCAGCCTGCTGAAGTAGCGCCGCGTCACCACCGGGCCGTCGACGACGCGCAGTAGCGCGGGGTCGGGCGTGTAGCGCTCAGTCGCCAGTTCGAGGTCATCGAGGCAGATACCGTCGGGCTCGACCAGCGGATACCGCGACCACTGCGCCGGCGGCCGGATCGCCACCTCGACCGCCGCGCCGACGCAGACGGCGAGATCAGCGGCGATGGTGTCGCGCACCGCCTGCAGCGACGCGAAGCGGTGCATGTTCAGCGAATTGAGATAGAGCTTCAGCGATTTCGATTCGACGATCGCCGGCGACCCGGCCGGCACGCGGAACTCGCCCCACGCCACCTGCGGCTTGCCGCGCGCGTCGAGCCACGACAGCTCGTAGGCGTTCCAGATATCGCAGCCGGTGAACGGCAGCGGTGACGGCAGCCCGAGCGTGGCGCGGCCGTCGTCGCGCGCGATCGCGCACAGCAGCGACGGATCGTAGTCCGCCTCGTAGTCGACCGTCTTGCCGAGCAACAGATCGTCGCGCTGCATCGCCTTTCGCCCTCTACGCTTTCCCGCTCACTGCCGCAGCCGCTTGCCGCTGCTCAGCAGGTACATGCTGTAAACGTAGGCGAGCGCGGTGAACAGCCCGATCATCCCGAACGCGATGCGCAGATCGACGTCGGTGTGGCCGAGCAGGCCGTAGCGAAACACGTTGACGATGTAGAGCATCGGGTTCAGCTGCGACAGCCCGGCCCAGAACGGCGACAGCATGTCGATCGAATAGAAGACGCCGCCGAGATAGGTCAGCGGCGTCAGCACGAAGGTCGGCACGATCGAGATGTCGTCGAAGCTGTTGGCGTAGACGGCGTTGATCAGGCCGGCCAGTGAGAAGAACAGCGTGGTCAGCAACACGATGGCGATGGTGACGCCGAGGTGGTGCAGGTGCAGGTCCGTGAAGAACAGCGACAGCGCGGTGACGATGATGCCGACGCAGATGCCGCGCAGCACACCGCCGCTGATGTAGCCGATCAGGATGGTGTGGTTCGACACCGGCGACACCAGCAGCTCCTCGATGAAGCGCTGGAACTTGGCGCCGTAGAACGACGACACCACGTTGGCGTAGGCGTTGGTCACCACCGTCATCATGATCAGCCCCGGCACGACGAACTGGATGTAACTGAAGCCACCCATGTCGCCGATGCGCGAGCCGATCAGACGGCCGAAGATGACGAAGTAGAGCGTCATCGTGATCGCCGACGGCAGCAGCGTCTGCATCCAGATGCGGGTGAAACGCCGCACCTCCTTGCGCACGATCGTCGAGAACGCGGTCCATTCGGTGCGCCAGTGAATCACGATCGCACCTCCCCGCCCGTCGCCGCCGGCTCGCCGTTGCGCGCCGCCAGCAGCGAGACGAACAGCTCTTCGAGACGATTGGCCTTGTTGCGCATGCTGGTGACCTGCAGACCGCGCTCGGAGAGCTCACGGAAGATGTCGTTGAGGCTGTCGCCGCGCTCCACCTCGACCTCGATCGAATGGGCGTCAATACGCCTGCCGTCGATCGCCGACAGATCGATGTCGGCAGCGATCTCCTCGCGCAGATCGAGAATGAAATGCTCCTTCTGCAATCGCGCCAGCAGTTTGCGGATGCTGGTGTTCTCGATCAGACGGCCGTGGTCGATGATGGCGATGTTGCGGCAGAGACTCTCCGCCTCTTCCAGATAGTGCGTGGTCAGGATGATGGTGGTGCCCTGCCGGTTGATCTCGCGCAGGAACTCCCACATCGAGCGGCGCAGCTCGATGTCAACGCCGGCGGTCGGCTCGTCGAGGATCAGCAGGCGCGGCTCGTGCACCAGCGCCCGCGCGATCATCAGCCGGCGCTTCATGCCGCCGGAGAGGTTACGCGCCGGCTGGTCGCGCTTGTCCCACAGCCCCAGTCGCTGCAGATAGTGCTCCGTGCGCTGGTTCGCCAGCGTCCGCGACAGGCCGTAATAACCGGCCTGATTGCTGACGATCTCGAACACTTTCTCGAACTGGGAGAAGTTGAACTCCTGCGGGACGACGCCGAGATAGCGCTTGGCGCCGGGGAAATCGACGTCGATGTCCTTGTCGAAGACGCGCACGCTGCCGCCACTCTTGCGCACCAGCGAGCAGATGATGCCGATCGTCGTCGACTTGCCGGCCCCGTTGGGGCCGAGCAGCGCGAAGAAGTCACCCTCGGCGACGTCGAGGTCGATCCCCTTCAGCGCCTCGAAACCGTTGCCGTAGACCTTGGTCAGCCCACGGATCTGCAGTGCCGTCGACATGCCTCTCCCCGAGTGGCCGGCAGCCGCCGACCCTAAAAGGAGTGCAATCTAGGGATTGACCACCCCGAGCGCAAGAGCGGGGCGGCGACGGTATCGCAGCCCCACCCGTCGAAGCCGGCCGGATGGTCTGCCCATCGTGCCGGGTACGCGGCAGCTCCCCGCCGGTCACTTCGCCGCCGTCATACCCCGGCCATAAACGAAGTACCCATTCTTGCCATCGCGCTTGACCTGATACATCGCTTCGTCTGCCAGCTCTATCAACGACGCAAGATGCTCGCCGTGAACGGGGTAAAGGCTGATGCCGACACTCGCGCCCAGGGTATAGGTCTCTTTTTCCACCTGGATCTCACTGGTCAGCTGCCGCAGCAGCTTTTGCGCGATACCGTCGATCTGGTCTTCGGATTCGAGTTGCGTGGCGATGACGATGAACTCGTCCCCGCCGACACGCGCGCTGATATCGGTACTGCGCGTGCATGCCTTCAGCCGTCTCGCCACCTCTTTCAGCACCCTGTCTCCGGTCTTGTGCCCGGCACTGTCATTGATGGGCTTGAAGTTATCCAGATCGATGTAGATAACGGCCAGCAGATGGTGCGGACGGGTTGCGAGCAACAGGGCCTGCTCGAACAGATTGCTCAGGTAATGCTTGTTGTTGAGCCCCGTCAAAGGGTCGTGGTAGGCAAGTTCGAGTGCCCGCTCCTCGGCAGCGAGCAATCTTTTCTGGAACTGCAGCAGAACGCTCGCGAGCAGCGACAGGTACTGAACCAGGGCCAGCATGGTCCCGATGGCGAAACCAATGGCCTTCCAGGCCGGAAATAAAGAAGATCAATGGAAAGCTCGTCCAATGCAGAACGAGCAGACCGCACGCGACCGCGGTGACCATCAGCAACCGCAGGGATACCTCATGTCGCCTGCTGATGCAGACCGCCACCACGAAGCTCAGCGCGACGATATCGACCTGGCAGTAACACCATGCCGGTTAAATTTTATTAGTGTTGATTTTTCATATACCGGGCACATCGGGTCCGAATCATAGCCAAAGGCGCCGGGTACTGACAGCGACGGATCGTAGTCCGCCTCGTAGTTGATCAGGCCGGCCAGCGAGAAGAACAGCGTGGTCAGCAGCACGATGGCGCTGGTGACGCCGAGGTGGTGCAGATGCAGGTCGGTGAAGAACAGCGACAGCGCGGTGACGATGATGCCGACGC
>CAZEVP010000002.1:0-63402 GCA_964515735.1 uncultured Verrucomicrobiaceae bacterium
TTGACCTTGGCCGGATCGCCGCCCTGGTCGGCGATGGCGTCGCGCAGGCCGGCGAGATCGACCAGCGCGGTCTGGCCGAGGATGTCGTGGCAGACGACGCGCGCCGGAAACCACGGAAAGTCGCGCTCGCGTTTGCGCTCGATCAGCTGCGTCAGGCAGTCGTCGAGAATCGCCGGGTCGCAGCGGCGCACGAGGTTTTCGGCGTGCACGCGCGCGGTGTAGGGCAGGGTGTCCCAGGCGCCGGAGCGGATCGTCTCGACCGCGGCGCGCGCATCGAAATAGTCCAGAGTCGTGCCGGGGAGCGGCTTGCGATATTTCGTGTTCATTGCTGTTGAAGTTACCTGATCGAATCGTCACGGCTGGCCGGAGTCGTTCCCGGCCTTCATCTCGTCAGTCGCACGGGCGCTGCGCCTCTTCTTTCAGTTTCGCTGCGCAAGGGGCACGAACGGCTGATCCTCCGGGCCGACGTAGTTGGCGCTGGGGCGGATGATCTTGTTGTCGACGCGCTGTTCGATGACGTGCGCGGCCCAGCCGGAGGTGCGGGCGATGACGAACAGCGGCGTGAACATCGCCGTCGGCACGCCCATCAGGTGGTAGCTGACGGCGCTGAACCAGTCGAGGTTCGGGAACATTTTCTTGGATTCCCACATGACCGTCTCGATCCGCTCGGCGATATCGAACATCTTCATCGAGCCGGCCTCCTCGGAGAGCCGCTGCGCGACGCGCTTGATCACCGCGTTGCGCGGGTCGCTGACGGTGTAGACCGGGTGGCCGAAGCCGATCACCACTTCCTTCGCCTCGACCCGGCGGCGGATGTCGGCCTCCGCTTCGTCGGCGCTTTCATAGCGTTTCTGAATCTCGAACGCCACTTCGTTGGCGCCGCCATGCTTCGGCCCGCGCAGCGCACCGATGGCGCCGGAGATCGACGAATAGAGATCGCTGCCGGTGCCGGCGATGACGCGCGCGGTGAAGGTCGAGGCGTTGAACTCGTGCTCGGCGTAGAGGATCAGCGACGTGTGCATCGCCCGCACCCACGCATCCGCGGGCTTGCTGCCGTGCAGCAGGTGCAGGAAGTGGGCGCCGATCGAGTCGTCGTCGGTTTCGACGTCGATGCGCTTGCCCTGCGTCGACCAGTGGTACCAGTACAAAAGTATCGAGCCGAGCGAGGCGAGCAGGCGGTCGGCGATGTCGCGCACGCCGGGCAGGTTGTGATCATCCTTCTCCGGCAGCACGCAGCCGAGCGCCGAGACGCCGGTGCGCATGACATCCATCGGGTGCGCCGCAGCCGGAATCTTCTCCAGCGCATCCTTGACGCTGGCCGGCAGACCGCGCAGCGCTTTCAGCTTCGTCTTGTAGGCGCGCAGCTCGGGCGCGTTCGGCAGCCGGCCGTGTACCAGCAGGTGGGCGACCTCCTCGAACTCGCAGGCCTCGGCCAGATCGAGGATGTCGTAGCCGCGGTAGTGCAGGTCGTTGCCGGAGCGGCCGACGGTGCACAGAGCCGTATTGCCGGCCTCGATGCCGGACAGCGCCACCGACTTCTTGGGGTTGGGATTCAGCAGGGCCGTCTCGCTCATGGGGGACCTCCGTGGGTGGAGCCGATTCAGGTGGCAGGCGGGGAAGGGCGCAGTTGCACGGCGCGCGTTTTTTGCAATATTTTCTTCTCCGGAGTTAGCGGGCAAGGCCTGAATTTGCCAGTTTTTGCGAATCAATTTTGCCAATTTGCGAATTTTGCGAATTGGGAGCGGGGCGGATATGCGCAAGATGTTCATGGGGGTACGGCTGCGGGCGCTGCGCGAGCAGCGGCAGCTGACGCAGGTGCTGATGGCGAAGCAGCTCGACATCTCGCCGAGCTATCTGAACCAGATCGAGAACAACGAGCGCCCGTTGACGGTGCAGGTATTGCTGCGGTTGCAGTCGCGGCTCGGCGTCGATCCGCAGTTCTTCTCCGAGGACGAGGATGCGCGGCTGCTGGCGCAGGTGCGCGACGTGGTGGCCGACACCGGCCGCGACGTGCCGACGGCGGAGCTGCAGGGGCTGGTGCAGCAGATGCCGGCGCTGGCGGAGACGCTGGTGTACCTGCACCGGCGCTGCAAGAGCGCGGAGGAGCGCGTGATCAATCTGGTCGGCAGCGACGCCGATCGCAGTGCCGGCGACATCGGCGTGATGCTGCAGCCGCACGAGGAGGTGCGCGATTTTTTCTATGCGCGCCACAACTACATCGGTGCGCTCGACGAGGGCGCCGAGCGGCTGTACGAGCAGCTGCTGGCTGGCGAGGAAAGCAGGCCACGCATCGCCACGGCCGAGCTGATCCCGCTGCTGACCGATCATCTTCGTCAGGCGCACGGCGTGCGCGTGCAGCGGCAGAGTGGCCAGATGATCCGCCGTTACGATGCCGAGACCCGCGTGCTGCAGATCGGTACCGGTATCGACGTCGGGCAACAGGCATTCCAGCTCGCCACGCAGCTGGCCTGGATCGAGCAGGAGAGAGCGATCGATGCTCTGGTCGGCGAGACGACGTTCAGCAGTGAGCCGGCACGGGCACTGACCCGCATCGGTCTGGCCAGTTATTTCGCCGGCGCGCTGGTATTGCCGTATCGCCGCTTTCTGCAGGTCGCCGAGCAGCTGCAATACGACATCGAACTATTGGCCGAGCGTTTCGGCGTCAGTTACGAAACGGTCTGCCACCGCCTGTCGACACTGCAGCGACCCGATGCGCGCGGCGTGCCGTTCTTCTTCATCCGCGTCGACCGCGCCGGCAACATTTCCAAGCGGCAATCGGCGACCGATTTCCACTTCTCGCGCACCGGCGGTACCTGTCCGCTGTGGAGCGTCTACGAGGCGTTCGCGCAACCGGAACGGATACTGACGCAGCTGACGCGGATGCCGGACGGGCGCGTCTACCTGTGGGTCGCCCGCGCCGTCACGCACCGGCGCGGTGGCTACGGCAATCCGGCGCGCACGTTCGCGATCGGGCTCGGATGCGATCTGCGCCACGCCGAGCGGCTGGTTTATGCGAAGGGCTTGAACCTGAGCGATCCCGATACCGCGACGCCGATCGGAGCCGGCTGCAAGATCTGCGACCGGCCGGACTGCGGCCAGCGCGCCTTTCCGGCGATCGGACGCGAGCTGCAGGTCGACCCGAATGCGCGTCTGTGGGAGCCGTACAGCATCGAATCCCGCCCATCGTGAGTCGCCGCGAACAGCGGCGAATACCGATGAGCTCGCAAACGTTTACAGACCGGATGCGCTTGGACATAATCCGGCCGACACCCCGCCTGCACGGGGGGATCAACCACAGCGACTGCGAGACGGAGGACAACGAGAAGCTCACCCCTGTTCCTGAACACCGATGTTTCACAACCTAATCAATAATAAAGAGGTGGAACCATGGTCGACGCATATCCCAGGAAACTGCTGGCAATCTCCATCGCCGCAGCCAGTGCATGCTCCCTTCCCAGTGTGACCTACGCGCAGGATCAGGCGAAGTTCGCCGTCGAGGAGGTCATCGTCACCGCACGGCGGCGTGACGAAGTGCTTCAGGAAGTGCCGATGACGGTCAACGTCATCACCGGTGAGGAGGCCGAAAAGCTCAATCTCCGCAAGGTCGAGGATCTCCAGTTCGTCGTACCTGGCCTGACACTGGCCGAAGACCCCATCGCCCCCAACGCCTCGATGCGCGGTGTTCGTTTCGACACCTTCGCCAGCGGCTTCAACCCGACCGTCGAGTTCTATCTGAACGATGCACCGGTGGTCTCCACCACCGCAATGCAGGCGATGTTCGACATCGGTCAGGTCGAGGTGCTGCGCGGTCCGCAGGGCACGCTGCGCGGGCGCGCCTCGCCCTCCGGCTCGATCACCCTGACCACGGTGAGCCCGAACCTGCAGGATTTCGGCGGCTACCTCGATGCGACCGTCAACGACATCGGCGGCGAGAACCTGCGCGGTGCCGTCAACATTCCGATCGCCAAGGATGTGCTGGCGCTGCGGCTGGCCGGTTTCTACGAGCAGAACGAGGGCACCAGGGTCAAGAGCGTGCTCAGCGGCAAGGAGACCGAGTACGAAGGCGATGGTTACCGCGCCACGCTGCTGCTGGAACCGACCGACACGCTCACCTTCAACCTGATGTACCAGAAGCTGCGGCCGAAACGCTGGACGCTGACGCAGGTGGAGAGCGCCAATATCGCGGACCCGAGCCTGCCGGCGAGCCCGCACATGATTCGCGCCGGCAGCCGCCGCGCGGCGGCGGATGACCTCTCCGAGTCGACGCATGACCTGGAGCGCATCAACTTCGAGGTGGGCTGGGAGATCGGCGCCGCGCAACTGAACTATGTCGGCTCGATGACCGACCAGACCATCGACAACGTCGAGGGGCAGGATGGCGGTGGCATCTTCGACGTCGGCTATCCCGAGGAGATGCGCACCTTCGGCCAGCGCCTGCTGGCATCCGCCGAAGGCAAGAGCCACGAACTGCGGCTGACCAGCATCGAGCCGCTGTTCAACGAGAGCGTCGATTACGTCTTCGGCGTGCTCTATCAGGAGAACGAGCCGGCCAACGATCTGGTGCGGCAGACGCCGGTGTTCATGGGGCCGGCTTCGCCGGGCACCTACATCACCTCGGCCTACACGCCGATCACCACCAGCGGCCGCTCGCGCGAGCAGTCGTTCTTCGGCAACCTGACCTGGCACATCACCGATGCGACCGAGCTGTCGGGCGGTGCCCGCTACATCGAGTTCAAGAACAGCCAGTCGGTGGTGGTTGCCGGCAACACCATTTCCGCGACGCAGAACAACTGGGAGGACATGGTTTATACGCTGTCGCTGACGCACAACATCACCGACAACATGACGGTCTATGGCTCGTATGGCACCTCGTGGCGTCCGGGCGTCAATGCGGTCGGCAACTTCAGCCTCGCCCAGACCGCGCGCGAGCAGTCGTTCCAGAGCCTCGACCCCGAGACCTCGGAATCGCTGGAGCTCGGCTTCAAGTCCACCTGGCTCGACAACCGGCTGCGCTTCAACGCCACGGCGTATCGTCAGGAGTTCGACGATTTCCCCTATCGCACAGGCGGCAACGGGGTCTATTTCGTGACCACGGAGCAGACCGCGGGTGGCCTGTCGGAGAACGTCGCGCTGTTCAACTTCGTCTCCGCGGTACCGGTCATCGTCAACGGCTTCGAGCTGGAGACGTTCTTCTCCGCCACACCCGACTGGGATCTGAGCCTGCTCTACAGCTGGTCCAAGGGCGAGATCGATGGCGGGGTGGTGCCGTGCAACGACTACAACCCGGCCGACGGCCGAGCTGACACCGGTGGCGCCATCCCCACGGTCGGGCAGATCCGCGCCGCGACCGGTGGCGACAACGTCGGTGCCTGCGTCGTCGACTATCGCGCCAACTTCACGCCGTTGTGGACCGGCACGTTCCAGACCGAGTATCGCTTCCCGGTCGGCAGCTGGAACGGTTACGTGCGCGGGCTGGTCACGCTGTATGGAGACTCGAAGAACGATCCGGGCAACTCGCTCGACGATGTCAGCAGCTACGAGATCGTCAACCTCTACACCGGCATGAAATCGGGCGACGGCAGCTGGGAGGTCATGCTCTACGGCAAGAACGTGTTCGACACCGAGCGCGTGCTCTCCCGCGAGGCGACGCCGGAATCGGTCGGTTACACGTCGATCGCCCTCACCGGCGAAGGGGTCGTCCGCAGTGGTGGGACGGCACAGTCGGCCTATCGGAAAATCACCATGACCGCACCGAGGGAGTTCGGCGTGAACGTGCGCTACAACTTCTGATCCCCCGCTCCCCGTAACACCGGGGCTTGGCCGGCTCGATGTGAGCCGGCCTGTTTTTTTCACGGATTCCACATATCGACGACGGTGAAATCGAACATGAAGAAATGGATGGTACGCATCGCGATCCTGCTCCTGCTGTTACTGGTGGTGTTCGGCGTTCGCACCTGGCGGGAGATGCGCGCCATGGGTTTCCTGCGCGAGCCGGTCTACGAGACGGAGCGGCCCGAGCTGCCGGCGCTGACGAAGCCGGCCATGCTGGTGTTCTCCAAGACCAACGGCTTCATTCACAAGGAGGCCATTCCGGTCGCGAAGGAGATGCTGAAGAAGATCGCCGACGAGGCGGGGATGGCCATCTACTTCACCGACAGCGGCGCGGTGCACAACGCCGGGGATCTGTCGACGTTCGACCTGATCGTCTGGAACAACGTCAGCGGCGACGTGCTGACGGTCGGGCAGCGCGCGGCGCTGAAGCAGTATCTGGAGACGGGCGGCGGCTTCGTCGGCCTGCATGCGAGCGGCGGCGATTTCGAGTACGACTGGAAGTGGTATCCCGAATCGCTGATCAAGGCGCAGTTCATCGGGCACCCGACCGATCCGCAGTTCCAGACCGCGACGATCCGCATCGATGATCCGCAGGACCCGATCGTCGCCCACCTCGGCGAGAGCTGGGTGCGGGAGGACGAGTGGTATTCGTTCGAGCGCAGCCCGCGCAAGGCCGGTGTGCACGTGCTGGCGACGCTGGACGAGTCGACCTACGAGCCGAAGTTCATGGTGAAGTCGATCCGCATGGGCGATGACCACCCGATCATCTGGAAGCACTGTCTGGGCAATGGCCGGGTCTTCTACTCCGCGCTGGGGCACACCGCGGAGACCTACCGCGAGCCGGAATACATCGAGCTGGTCGCGCGCGCCGTCGGCTGGGCAGCCGGCAGCGAGGGTTCGCAGTGCCGCAATGGCAGCGAAACGGGCGGAGAGCCCGACGGTCGGGAGTGATCCGGACAACGATCATCGGCCGGCTGTCGCCGGGCGTTCTTTTCGGGTAAGTTCTGCAGCGGCCGGAGCGGGTGCGATTTGCCGCTCCGGCCGTCATCTTCTGCAAACAGACGCAGAAACCAGAATCCTCTCCCGTCAACGCAGGGTTGCCCGGAATTCGGGGCGGCGATGGTCAATGTCGAAACCGATGGCCAATATCAAAGATGTGGCGAAGCTGGCCGGGGTATCGACCGCGACAGTGTCGCGGACGCTGTCGTCGCCCGATACCGTCGCCGAGGCGACCCGTGAACGGGTCATGCAGGCGATCAGGGCGTGCGGTTACGTCACCAACGCGCTGGCCAGCAATTTCCGTCGTCGCCGCAGCCAGAATGTGGTCGTGCTGGTGCCCAATATCGGCAACGCGTTCTTCGCCAAGATCATTCAGGGCATCGAGGTGGTAGCGATCGAGAGCGGCTATCGCATCCTGCTCGGCGACACGCAGCAGAGCAGCGAGCGCGAGCGCGCCTACTGTGAGCTGTTCTACCAGCGCCAGGTCGATGGCGTGATCTCGCTGGGCCGGAACATTCCGTTCGAATACGACCGACGCCGCAAGACACCGGACCCGAAGTGGCCCCCCATCGTCATGGTCAGCGAATACGAGGGTGCCGTTTCATTGCCGAAGGTGGGTATCGACAATCAGCTCGCCGCGTGCGAGATGGTGCAGCACCTGCTGCAGCTCGGTCATTGCGACATCGGCTATATCGATGGCCCGGAGGATTCACCGCTGTCGTGGCAGCGACTGGCGGGCTATCGGCAGGCGCTCGGGGAGGCGGGTATTCCGGTTCGCGAAACGCTGATCCGGCGTGGCGATTTCACGCTCGGTTCCGGCCATGCGGCCGCGCAGCATCTGCTGGCGCGCAGGAATCGGCCAACCGCGTTGTTCTGCGCCAACGACGAGATGGCGATCGGCGCGATGAACACCGCCCGCAGTCTCGGCCTGAACATTCCCGACGATCTGTCTGTGGCCGGCTTCGACGACATCGAGTTCGCGGCGTTCTGCTACCCGCCACTGACCACCGTGCATCAGCCGAGAGGGTTGATCGGGGGCACCGCGATGACACTGATGCTCGATCTGCTCGGCGACGACGCGGTTGCCGATGCGCCGGTGGTGCTGCCGCACGAACTGATCATCCGCAACTCCACGGCAGCTCCCCCGCGCTGAGTCTGCTCAGCCGTTGCGTCGGCGGCGATCCCAGAGCCAGATCGCGCCGAATACCGGCAACAGCAGCAGCGGCAGAAACGCCACGGCCTGAAACGATTCGACCGAGGCGTAACGAATCGCCGCCGTCATCTCCTCCGGAGAGAGTGTCGCCAGATTGGCCGCGCCACCGGCCGCCTCGGCCTTGGCGCGGTCGAATATCGCGCCCATGTGCGGCAGCACGAACTGGATCGACAGCCCGCCGGCGAATCCCATCAGGCCCATCGCCATGGCGCCACCGCGCGGAAAGCGCTCGGCGACGATGGCCAGCATCGTCGGCCACAGGTAGCAGACGCCGATGCCCCACACCGTGGCGGCGGCGAAGGCCAGCAGCGGGGTGTTGGCGAGACTGAGCAGATAGAGGCCGATGCCCGCCGTCAGGCAGGAGACGAACATCAGACCCACCGACGAGATGCGCGCGGCGATCGGGCCGGCGAAGTGGCGCATGACGAACATCAGGCCGCTGACGTAGACCAGCAGCACGATGCCCTGCATGCCGACGATGTTGGAGAGCGCGATGTTGACCCACTGGCCGGGCGCCAGCTCGGCGGCCGCGGTCAGGAACATGCAGCCCCAGAACAGCCAGAACAGCGGGCGCCGGATCAGCTCGGCGAACATGCCGCCGTAACTGGTGCCGGTCGCCACGCGCTCGGTGACCGGAAACTGTGCGCGGGCCACCAGCCACGCCAGCACCAGCGCCGGCAGCATCAGCACCACCATGTTCAGCTGCCACGGCAGGCCGACACCGCTGATGGCGACACCGAGCAGGCCGCCGACGACGATGCCGCCGGGCCACCAGGCGTGCAGGATGTTGAGCCGGTGCGTCTTTTCCTCGGGGTAGAGCGCGGCCACCATCGGATTGGAGGCGGCCTCGACCGCGCCCCAGCCCAGCCCGGTCAGCAGCAGGCTGGCCAGCACCAGCGACACGGTGAAATCGCCGACCGGCAGGCAGACCGCGCCGATCAGGCCGAGCGCGCCGAGCACGTAGCCGAGCGCCGACAGCAACAGCATCCGTTTCATGCCGACCAGATCGACCAGCGCGCTGCCGAACAGCAGCGTCAGCGCGAAGCCGGTGAAGGTGGCGCCGAGCGCTTCGCCGACCATTGCCGCCGAGTTGGCGAGATCGATCCGGTCGTAGATGTCGCGCTGCAGATAGGGCGCGATATTGGCGCGGACGGCGAAGCCGAGGCCGATCATGAAGATCGACAGATTGCCGATGTGGTAGAGGCGCCGGCGGTCGATCGGTGGTGGGTTCATCGTCTGCACTCCTGATTATCGTTATCGTGCCTGTCGCTTTTTTTTCCGCGCGCCGCCGAATCCGCTACGCGAACAGCCGTTTCAGGAAGCGGCCACCATCGCTGGCCAGCGCATCCTGAGTGGGTGCGAGCGGCCGCCAGATGGCGGCGGCATCGGCGATGGCAACGCAGTCCGGCGTGAACGATTCGATGACGCAGTCGCCGGTGTAACCGATGTCGCGCAGCGCGCCGGCGACCTTCTGCCAGTGCACCTGTCCCTTGCCCGGCGTGCCGCGATCGCTTTCGCTGGCATCGACGTAGACCAGATCGCTGCCGGCCAGCGCGATCGCCGCGGCGACGTCCTGCTCCTCGATGTGCATGTGGAAGGTGTCGAGGTGAATGCGCACCGACGGCAGGTCGACATCGCGGATCAGTTGTTTGACCTGCGCGACGGTGTTGACGAGATCGGTCTCGAAGCGGTTCAGCGGTTCGATCGCGAGCGTGACGCCGTGGTCGGCCGCCATCCTGCCGGCCTCGATCAAACCGGCGACCGCCAGGTCCCATTCGCGCCGGCGCTGGTCGGCGGGAATCTTGCGGCGCTTGCCGACGGCGGAGTAGGCGGGGCCGACCAGCAGCCGCACATCGAGCTGCTCGCAGATCTTCAGCGTGGCGCGAATGTAGTCGAGGCTCTCCCGGCGATAACGCGGATCGTCATGCGTCAGGTCGCGCGTCGGCCCGTAGGCGCCGGAGACGTGCAGCCGCAGCGGATGTTCCCGCAGCGCCGCGCGCACGGCGTCGACGTCGATCAGCGCCGGCTCCTCGACCGGCATCGTGAAGGCGTCGAAACCCATCGCCGCCGCCTTCGCGATCAGTGAGGCCGATTCGCGATTGAATGGGGAGGTCCAGACCCAGGCATTGACGCCGACGCCGATGCGCGGGCGGTCGCTGTCCGTTGTCATCGCTCGTTCCTCACAGTCGATGCTCGATACGGTGCCATCAGCGCTTACTTTCGGTGCCGTCGCGGCAGACGGTTTCGCCGTTGCCGGCGGCCCAGACGATGCCCTGTTCCAGCAGTTTCAGATGGTTCGCTTCCGCATAGATCTCCGGCCGGTGGCCGATGGCGGAATAGAAGGAGCGACCGTTACTGATACAGCGGCTCCACGCGATCGGGTGATCGCCCATCCGCAGATCCTGACCGCCGCGGCCGACCGGGCTGTAGCTCGATTCGTCGAGCGTGGCGATGACGTTGGCGCCGGTCAGGCGCGGGCTGCTCCTGAACGAGTACCACTCCTCGTTCAGTGTCCAGCTCGACGGCAGGCCGCGACCGATGCCGCTGCCGTTGTCGGCGACGACGATGCGCGCATCCTGGTATTGCGGGTCCATCGGATGGCCGATGAAGCGGGCGCCGAGCAGTTCGTCGACGTACCAGTCCCAGAAGTAGCTGGGATCGCCGCCGGAGCCGTGAATGCCGACGAAGCCGCCACCGTTGTCGATGTAGGCCTTGAACGCATCGCGCTGGGTCAGGGTCAGCACGTCGCCGCTGATGTTGTTCCAGATGACGGCGTCGAACCGCTTGAGAATCTCCGGCGTGAAGGCGCCGGCCCTGTCGGTGGCGACCAGCGCCCAGCCGTTGCGTTTCGCCATCGCCTGCAGCGCTTCGGTGGCGGCATTCACCGACGGCCCGTCGCGAAAGCCGTTGATCTTCTCGAATAGCAGCAGCGTCGGTTTGCCCTGCGGAATGGTCAGCGCCGGCGCCGCCACGTCATAGCGGGCGCAGCGCGCCGCTTTATCGGTGTCGGTGATCGGCAGTGCGGCGAGCTCTTCGTCGATTTGCGCCAGCGCCTCCTGCGGCAACTGCGCCATCGCGGCGACGGTGCGCAGATCGATGATGGCGCTGAACGATGGCGCCCGCGGGCTGGCGAACTGCGGCGGCAGCTTGTCGATCGTGCCGTTCATGTGGCGGTTGGCGATGGCGACCGCTTCCGGTTTGAGAAGGATGTCCATCAGTGGCGAAGCGGTGGAGTAGGGCTGGTCGCGCAGCGGGCAGTCGATCGCCGGCGCGGCGGAGACCGCGGCAGCAGCCACGGTCAGCGCGGCGACCGGCAGCAGCGAGCGCAGCTGGTGGCGAAGATGGCGCAGCGGCGAAGTGGCAATTTTTTTCATGTTCGTCTCCTCGGCTCTGTCGAGCGGGTTCGGTCGAATGGATGCTGTCGAAGCGGTGAGGTCGAGGCGGCTCAGTCAAGCCCCAGAATGCGTCGGTTGGCGTTGTCGTCGCGGCCGCTGCCAGCGAAATCATCGAACGCTTTATCCGTGGTGCGAATCATGTGGCGCCTGACGAACTCGGCGCCCTCGCGCGCGCCATCCTCGGGATGTTTCAGACAGCACTCCCACTCGACCACGGCCCAGCCGTCGAAACCGTATCTGGCGAACTGGCTGAAGATGGCGCCGAAATCGATCTGGCCGTCGCCGAGCGAGCGGAAGCGGCCGGGGCGATCCTTCCAGCCCTGATAACCGCCGTAGACACCGCTGCGGCCGTTCGGCCTGAACTCTGCGTCCTTGACGTGAAACATGCGGATGCGCTCGTGATAGATGTCGATGAACTGCAGGTAGTCGAGCTGCTGCAGCAGGAAGTGGCTCGGGTCGTAGAGGATGTTGCAGCGCGGGTGGTTGCCGGTCGCTTCGAGAAAACGCTCGAAGGTGATGCCGTCGTGCAGGTCCTCACCGGCATGGATTTCGTAGCAGAGATCGACACCGGCTTCGTCGAAGGCATTCAGGATCGGAAGCCAGCGCTCGGCCAGTTCGCGAAAACCTGTCTCCACCAGTCCCGCCGGGCGCTGCGGCCACGGATAGATCGTGTGCCACAGCAGCGCGCCGGAGAAGGTGACGTGCGCGCTCAGGCCGAGATTGCGGCTGGCCTTCGCCGCCAGCAGCAGCTGCTCGCGCGCCCACTGCTGGCGCGCTTTCGGATTGCCGCGCAGCGCCGGCGGCGCGAAGCCGTCGAACAGTTCGTCATAGGCTGGATGCACGGCGATCAGCTGGCCTTGCAGGTGCGTCGACAGTTCGGTGATCTCGACGCCGCTGGCGGCGCAGATGCCTTTCAGCTCGTCGCAGTAGTCGCGGCTCTCCGCCGCCCGTTGCAGATCGATCAGGCTCGATTCCCAGCTCGGAATCTGCACGCCCTCGTAGCCGAGATCGGCGGCCCAGCGCGTGATGTCGGCGAGGTTGTCGAACGGCTTCTGTACGGAGGCGAATTGGGCGAGGAAGATCGCCGGTCCTTTCATGCGGGACATCGTCTGGCTCCTGCGGAAAATCGGTGTTGGAGAAAATCGACAGTCAGTGGCGGGGAAAGTCGTGCCACTTGGTGTCGCTGGCACTGGCCGCCACCGCCATCTCGATGAAGGCCATGCCGCGCACCGCGTCGTCGATGCCGGGGCAGTCGAGCGCGCGCGGCGTCGGCGCCGTATTGGTTTCACGCGCGCGAATCTGTCCGGCGAAGGCCAAGTAGAGATTGGCGAACGCTTCGAGATAACCCTCCGGGTGGCCGTTCGGCGTGCGCGTGTTGGCGGCGGCCAGCGCGCCGAGATAGGGATAGCCGGTGCGCAACATTTCGGTGGGGCGATCGGGCCACTTCAGCCACAGTGTGTTCGGCTCCTGCTGCGACCATTCGAGCCCGCCCTTGTCGCCGTAGACGCGCAGGCGCAGCGCGTTCTCCTCGCCGACGCTGATCTGGCTCGCCATCAGCACGCCTCTGGCGCCGTTGTCGAAGCGCAGCAGGATCGAGCCGTCGTCGTCGAGCGTGCGCCCCTCGACGAAGGCGGTCAGATCGGCACAGAGCTGCGTGATCTTCAGGCCGGTGACGTATTCGGTGAGGTTGGCGGCATGCACGCCGATGTCGCCCATGCAACTGCTGATGCCTGCACGCTGCGGGTCGAGGCGCCATGCGGCCTGCTTGTTGTCGGCATCCTCCTGCCGGTCGGCCAGCCACCCCTGCGGATACTCGACGACGACCTTGCGGATTTTTCCGAGCGCACCGGCGGCCACCCGCGCCTTCGCCTCCTTGACCAGCGGGTAGCCGGTGTAGGTGTGGGTCAGTCCGTACAGCAGCCCTGTCTGTGCGACGAGGTCGCGTAGTTGCAGTGCTTCCTGCAAGGAGAACGTCGCCGGCTTGTCCGACAGCACGTGAAAACCGGCACGCAGCGCCGCCTCCGCCACCGGGAAGTGCAGATGGTTCGGCGTGACGATGGCGACGAACTGCATCCGCTGCGACGGCGGCAGCGCCGCTTCCGCCGTCATCATCCGGCGATAGTCGGTGTAGACCCGTTCGGGCGGAAGGTGCAGCGCGGCACCGGAGCGTTGCGCGCGCGCCGGGTCGCTGCTGAAGGCGCCGCAGACCAGTTCGATCTCGCCGTCGAGCGCGGCGGCGATGCGGTGCACCTGGCCGATGAAGGCGCCTTCGCCGCCGCCGACCATGCCCATGCGGATTTTCGACATTGCGTTTCTCCTCTCGTCGCCTCGCCGCGATGTCAGAGCTTGCCTTCCTTCATCAGCCCGACGGCGTGATTGGCGGCGCGCGCGGTGAGTGCCATGTAGGTCAGCGACGGGTTCTGGCAGCCGGACGAGGTCATCACCGCGCCGTCGGTGCAGAACAGGTTCGGCGCCTCGTGCGCCTGGTTCCAGCCGTTGAATACCGAGGTCATCGGATCGCGCCCCATGCGCGCGGTGCCCATCTCGTGGATGCCGAGACCCGGTGCGCCTGCCTGCTGCGCCTGCGATATCACGCGCCCGCCGGCCGCCTCGATCATCGCTTTGCCGTCGGCCAGGATCTGCTTGATCATCGCCTTCTCGTTGGGGCCGTGCTCGCAGTTGATGTGCAGGATCGGCATACCCCATTTGTCCTTCGCGGTCTCGCTCAGCGTCACGCGGTTGTCGGGGTTGGGCAGCATCTCGCCGAAGCCGGAGATGTAGGCGAACCAGGGGCCGATCGTGCGCACGCGCTGCTTCAGTTCGGCGCCCAGAACGCCGGGCATCATCGCGCCCGATTTTCCGTCCATGCGCATGACGCCGCCCTGGTAGCCGTACCCGCGCACATAGCCTTCGCCCGGTTCGGTGACGTTGCGGAAGCGCGGAATGTAGAGACCCGTCGGCCGGCGGCCCTTGTAGTAGCTGTCCTGCGGGCCGGGCATCAGGCCCGCCGTGTGCAGCGCGTACAGGTGATCCATCAGGTTGCGGCCGACCTGATCGGATTTGTTGCACAGGCCGCGCGGGTTGGCGTCCGAACGCGAGTTCAGCAGGATCGTGGCGGAGGCGATGGCCGAGGCGCACAGGAACACGATCCGCGCCTGATAGGTACGGCTCTCCAGCGTGTTGGCATCGATCACGCGCACGGCGGTGATTTTTCCGGTCTTCGGATCCTGCTCCAGGCTGTGCACCACGGCATCGGTGACGATGGTCAGGTTGCCGGTGCGTTTGGCCGCCGGCAGCGACGACGACAGGCTGGTGTGGTTGGCGCCGAACGAGCAGCCGCGCTCGCAGATCGAACGGTTCTGGCACGGCACGCGCCCGAGTTCGAGGTGGTGCGGCTCGGCCTTCGACAGGTTGGCGCTGCGCCCGGAGATCAGCTTGCGGCCGGGAAATTTCTCCTCCAGTACCGCCTTGAACTGCTTTTCGCCGTCATTGAGCGCGAATTCGGGCAGGAACTCGCCGTCGGGCAGCTGCGGCAATCCCTCTTTTGAACCGGCGACGCCGATGAATTTCTCGATGTGCGAATACCACGGAGCGAGGTCCTCGTAGCGGATCGGCCAGTCGACGCCGTGGCCATCCTTCTTGTTCGCCTCGAAATCCATCGGCGCGAGGCGGTAGGACTGGCGCCCCCACATGATCGAACGCCCGCCCAGGTGGTAGCCGCGAATCCACGCGAACGGCTTGCCCTCGGGCATCGTGTAGGGGTGCTCGCTGTCCTTGACCCAGAACTGCTGGGTGGCCGCATTCACCGCGTAGCACTGGCGCTGGATCGGATAGTCGCGCGCCGCTTCCTCCTCGGGAATCTGGTTGATGTTGGGCAGCTGCCACGGCAGCAGGCTGTCCTTGTAATCGACCACGTGCTCGATCTTCCTGCCGCGCTCCAGCACCAGCACCTTGAGGCCGCGTTCGCACAGTTCCTTGGCGGCGATGCCGCCACTCATGCCGGAGCCAATAACGATTGCATCGAACATGTTCTGTCGCTCCGTTCAGAGGTAGGAATTGGGTTCGCCGAAAGGGTGCATGTCGGGCGTGATCTTCAGCGAGGGGACCCAGGCGCCGGGCACGTGTTCGTAGACCAGCTCCTGGGTCATGCCGATCTCGCTGACGTAGTAGAGCGACACGACCAGTGTCTTCAGGCGCTGGTAGCCGTTGTCGACGACATAACCGCGCGAGGCGAAGACGATCCCCTTCGGTGCATCCGGTGGTGGCGGCGCCGGCTGCAGGGCGGCCTTGTCGTGTTCGATCAGAAACGTCTTGCGCTCGTCCGGCGACAGGCTCGCGAACACCTTGCCAGTGGCGGTTCGCGCCGCCGCGTCGATGCGCTCCAGCGCGCCGGCGATCATGTCGCGGGTCGGCGGCGACGCCCAGCTCGACAGCATGGCGTCGAGACGGGCCGGAACCTCCGCCGCCAGCGCGCCGGGAGTGTCGGTGACCGGAACGATGGTGTCGGCGACCGACGAAAGCGTCGCGAACGCACTCTCGCTCAGGAATTTCTCCGGATTTTTTGCGGCCTCCGCGAGAAGGTCGAGGCTGAATCCGCTGGTGGCTGAAACACCCGCAACCACAAGGATGTGACGCAACAGGTCGCGCCGGCCGAGCTGCATGAATTCCGACATGGGCATCTCCTCGTTATTTTCTGGGACGATCGTTTTTTTCAGAAACCTGTCATCAGAGGTACTGGTTGATCAGGTTTTCGTACCACTCCTGCTGACCGCTGCGGGGCTGCGGCTCGCCGTGCGTCGCCGCCAGATCACGCAGCGCCGCGAGATCGAGTTCACCGCGCTCGAAGCGCGCGCCGTCGCCGCTGTCGAAGCTGACGTAGCGCAGCAGTTTCTTCTGCTCCAGCGCGCTGCGTTCGCGCAGCCGATGGGCCACCTCCAGCGCGCGGGCGAAGGTGTCCATGCCGCCGATGTGGCCGATGAAGATGTCCGCCATCTCCACCGATTCGCGGCGCACCCTGGCGTCGAAATTGAGGCCGCCATGCCGGAAGCCGCCGTCGCCAAGCAGCACCAGCATCGCGTGCACGGCGTCGTAGAGATCGGTCGGGAACTGGTCGGTGTCCCAGCCGTTCTGCGGGTCGCCGCGATTGGCGTCGATGCTGCCGAGCAGGCCGGCATCGGCGCACATCTGCAGTTCGTGGGCGAAGCTGTGGCCGGCCAGCGTGGCGTGGTTGGCCTCGACGTTGACCTTGAAGTCGCCGTCCAGCCCGTGCTGTCGCAGGAAACCGATCACGGTCTGCGCGTCGAAGTCGTACTGGTGCTTGCTCGGCTCCATCGGTTTCGGTTCGATCAGGAAGGTGCCGGTGAAACCGATGCGGCGACCGTAATCGCGCGCCGCCGTCAGGAAGCGCGCGAGGTGTTCCTGTTCGCGCCGGGTGTCGGTGTTGAGCAGGCTGGCGTAACCCTCGCGGCCACCCCAGAACACGTAGTTCTCGCCGCCCAGCGCCACCGTCGCATCCAGCGCCGCCTTCACCTGCGCGGCGGCGTGCGTCAGCACGGCGAAATCGGGGTTGGTGGCCGCGCCGTTCATGTAGCGCGGATGGCTGAACAGGTTGGCGGTGCCCCACAGCAGTTTCACGCCGGTTTCGCGCTGCCGTTCGGCGGCCAGCTCGACCATCGCCCGCAGGTTCGCTTCGGAAGCGGCAACCGAGTCGCCCTCCGGCGCCAGATCGCGATCGTGGAAGCAGTAGTAGGGCACGCCGAGCTTGGTGAACAGTTCGAAGGCGGCGTCGAGACGTGCGCGCGCAGCACTCATCGGATCGCGCGGTTCGTCCCAGGCGAAGCGCTGCGTGTTGGCGCCGAACGGGTCGGAACCCTTGCCGCAGAAGGTGTGCCAGTAGCAGACGGCGAAACGCAGGTGCTGCTCCATCGTCTTGTCGCCGATCCGCTGGTGGCGGTCGTAGAACTTGAACGCCAGCGGGTTATCGGACTCGCGCCCCTCGTAGGGAATGGTGCCGATGCCGGGAAAGTATTCGCGGTCACCGATGAAGCAGGGCTGCGGCATGGAGAGGCTCCTCGCTCAGTGGTAGAGCGGTGTGATGGCGGCGACGTGCTGCTGGTAGCGCCGGTAGAGGGAGTCGTAACGGTCGACAGCATCGATGCGCGGCGAACAGCAGCGCTGCGAATCGACCACCAGCTGTTCATCCAGCAGTTCGACCAGACTGGCGTCGCGCCGGCGCGAGCGCTCGTGCATCCAGCACGCCTGCAGCGCGGCGCCGAGGGCCGCGCCTTCGTCGCCGCTGAACACGGTGACGGGCAGGCCGAACACGTCGGCCACCATCTGCCGCCAGCTCGCGCTGCGCGCGCCGCCGCCGGTCAGCCGGATGTCGCGCAGTTCGCAGCCGAGCTGGCGCAAGCGGTCGAGGCCGGCGCGCAGGCCGTAGACCGCCGCCTCCATCGCCGAACGCATCAGGTTATCGGCGCTGTAGTTGCCGGCGTCGAGGCCGAGGATGCAGCCCTTGCCGGCGGGCAGGTTGGGGGTTCGTTCGCCGTTGAAGAACGGCAGCGTGACGACGCCGTTGGCGCCGATGGCGACGGCATCGACGCGCGCGTCGATCTCCGCCAGCGGCCACTGCAGCAGCTGGCGGGTCAGCTCGGTGGCGACCGTGCAGTTCATCGTGCACAGCAGCGGCAGCCAGCCGCCGTCGGAGGCGCAGAACGCCGCCACCGTGCCGTCGTCATCGACGATCGGCCGCGCGGCGTGGGCGAACAATGTGCCCGAGGTGCCGAGACTGACGGTCAGCCGGCCGTCGGTCGCGTTGCCGGTGCCGATCGCCGCCATCATGTTGTCGCCGCCGCCGACCGAGACCGGTGTGCCGGCGCGCAGCCCCAGCTGTTCGGCGACAGCCGTGCGCACGCGGCCGAGCGTCGCATCCGGCGCCAGCAGCGGCGGCAGGCAGGCGGCCAGATCGCGCCCGGGGTCGAGCGCGTGCAACATGCCGGCGTGCCATTCGCGCTTGCGAATGTCGAGCAGTCCGGTGCCGGAGGCGTCGCCGCACTCCATCGCCTTCTCGCCGGTGAGATGGAAATTGATGTAATCGTGCGGCAGCAGGATGGTGTCGAGCTGTCGGTACAGGTCGGGCTGGTGATTGCGCAGCCAGAGAATCTTCGAGGCGGTGTAGCCGGGCAGCAGCGGATTGCCGACCTCGCGAATGCAGCGCTGCTCGCCGCCGAAACGTTCGGTGAGCTGCCGGCACTCGGCATCGGTGGCGGTATCGCACCAGAGCTTCACCGGTGCCAGCACGTTGCCATCGCGATCGAGCGGCACGAAACCGTGCTGCTGACCCGAGACGCCGATGGCCGTCACTGCATGGCGGATGTCGGCATCGATCTGCGACAGACACTGCGCCAGCGCCTGCAGCCACCAGTCGGTGTGCTGTTCGCGGCTGCCATCGTCGCGGCTGATCAGCGCCAGCGGCGCGCTGCTCACGGCGATGGTTCGCCGCGCCTGCGCGTCGTAACAGAGCGCCTTGACGCTCTGCGTGCCGACATCGATGCCGAGATAGAGACTCATGGATGATCCGCTTCTTTGTTATCGGTGACGCAACGGGGGAGTGGCGTCGTCTGCTGAAGCTGGCCGCATCTTAGCGAGTTGGCGCGCCGCCTGTAAACGTTTACAGTTTCGGCAGGCATTATCATGGTCAGCCAGTGCCGCGGCCGGTCGGCGGCGCGGCGCGGGTAGCGATCGGTCTTTTTGGCCTGTCGTGAGGAAAACGTATAAGAATCAGCGGATGGCACGGCGCAGCGTGCAGTTTCGCGGAGGGGTAGGCATGAGTGAACTGAACCGTACCCTGGTGCAGGTGACCGGGCGCATCCGTGCGCGCAGTGGTGCGCTGCGGGAGCGCTACCTGCGCGACATCGACGACAACAAGCGCCAGCAGCCGACACGCCGGAAGCTGAGCTGCGGCAACCTGGCGCACGGCTTCTCTGCCTGCGAGGCCGGCGACAAGGACCGCATCCGGCTGATGAATGCCTCCAACATCGGCATCGTCACCGCCTACAACGACATGCTGTCGGCGCACCAGCCCTACGAAACCTATCCGCAGAAGATTCGCGAATACCTGCGTGAAATGGGCGCGACCGCGCAGGTCGCCGGCGGCGTGCCGGCGATGTGTGACGGCGTCACGCAGGGCATGGCGGGCATGGAGCTGAGCCTGTTCAGCCGCGACAACATCGCGCAGGCGACGGCGATCGCGCTGTCGCACCAGATGTTTGACGGCATCGTCTGCCTCGGCATCTGCGACAAGATCGTGCCGGGGCTGTTCATCGGCGTCATGCGCTTCGGCCATCTGCCGGCGCTGTTCATTCCGGCCGGGCCGATGCCATCGGGCATTCCGAACAGCGAGAAGGCGCGTGTGCGTCAGCTGTTCGCCGAGGGCAGGGTGGGACGCGACGAACTGCTGCGGGCGGAAGCTGCCTCCTATCACGCGCCTGGCACCTGCACGTTCTACGGCACCGCCAACAGCAATCAGCTGCTGATGGAGGCGATGGGGCTGCAGCTGCCGGGCGGCTCGTTCGTCAACCCCGACACGCCGCTGCGCGAAGCGCTGACGCGCGAGGCGGCGCATCGGATCGCGCGCGTGACCGCGCAGAGCGGCGATCCGCGACCGGTCGGCGAGATCATCGACGAACGCTCCATCGTCAACGCCATCGTCGCGCTGCTCGCCTCGGGCGGCTCGACCAACCACACCATCCATCTGATCGCGATGGCGCGGGCCGCCGGCATCGTCATCGACTGGAACGATTTCGACGCGCTGTCGGCGGTGGTGCCGCTGCTGGCGCGCGTCTATCCCAACGGTCAGGCCGACATCAACCATTTCCACGCCGCCGGCGGTACCGGTTTCCTGTTCCGCGAACTGCTCGGCGCCGGGCTGATGCACGGCGATGCACGCAGCATGTGGGGCGGCGGTATCGCCGACTGCATCCGGGAGCCGCATCTGGACGGCGACAACGTGGTCTGGCGCGATGGCGTAACGACGAGTCTCGATGCCGACGTGCTGCGCGGCGTCGCCGAGCCGTTCGATCGCGAGGGCGGCCTGCGCCTGCTGACCGGCAACCTCGGGCGAGCCGTCATCAAAGTGTCGGCGGTGGCCGAACGACACCGCGTGGTCGAGGCACCCGCCGTCGTGCTGGCCAGCCAGCACGATCTGCAACGCAAGTTCGACGCCGGCGAACTCGACCGCGACTGCGTGGTGGTGGTGCGTTTTCAGGGACCGCGCGCCAACGGCATGCCGGAACTGCACAAGCTGACGCCGCTGCTCGGCTCGCTGCAGGATCGCGGCTTCGAGGTGGCGCTGGTGACCGACGGCCGCATGTCGGGCGCCTCGGGCAAGGTGCCCGCCGCCATCCACGTATCGCCGGAAGCGGTAGCCGGCGGCGCGCTGGCAAAGGTGCGCGATGGCGACCGCATCCGTCTCGATGCGAACGCCGGCACACTGAACGTGCTGGTCGCCGATGCCGAGTTGGCAACAAGAGCCGACGCCATCCCCGAGGAGCACAGCGACAATGGCGTCGGCCGCGAACTGTTCGCCTGTTTCCGGCGCATCGTCTCGACGCCGGAGCAGGGCGCCACGGTGCTGTTCGATTGAGGATGCCGCGCCGATGACGAATCGCCCCTGGAACATCGTCGCCGATATCGGCGGCACCAATGCGCGCTTCGCGGTCGCCGACAGGCGGACGAATGCGCTGCACTGCGTGCGCCGTTACACCGTCGCCGACCACGCGCGCTTCGCCGATGCACTGGCGCACTTTCTCGACGACGTGGCGCGCGACGGACAGTGGCAACCGATGCCGGCGGCCGCCTGTTTCGCGCTCGCCTGTCCGATCGACGGCGATCGCGCCCGCTTCACCAACAGCCCGTGGCAGATCGATCGCGATGAGCTGCGGGCGCAGTTGCACGACGCCAAAGTCGTGCTGATCAACGATTTCGCGGCGGTGGGCTATGCCGTCACTGATCTCGATGCCAGTGAGTGGATTTCGATCCGTTCCGGCGAGCCGGTATCCGCCGCGCCGATCGTGGTGCTGGGGCCGGGCACCGGACTCGGCGTCTGCACCGTGGTGCCGGTCGGCCCGGGTTTTCAGGTGCTGGACGGCGAGGGCGGCCACGTCGATTTCTGCGCGGTCGACGACACCGACGTGCAGGTGTTCGAACATCTCCGCGCCCGCTTCGGGCGCGTCTCCGCCGAGCGCGTTCTCTCCGGCAACGGCATCGACAACATCTATCAGGCGCTGGCGGCGATTCACGATCAGCCGTCGCGATTGCGCGGCGCAGCAGAAATTACCGCGGCGGCCACCACGCAGGCCGACGCACTGGCGGTCGAGACGCTGCAGCTGTTCTGCCGCGCGCTCGGCTCGGCGGCGGGAAATCTGGCGCTGACGCTGGGGGCGAAGGGCGGTGTCTACATCGCCGGGGGAATCCTTCCGCGGCTCGTCGACTTCCTGCGCGACAGCGGTTTCAGCGAGCGCTTCCTCGCCAAGGGGCGGTTCGAGCGCTATCTGGCCGGCATTCCGGTGCGGCTGATCGTCAAGGAGGATTTGGGACTCGCCGGTGCGGCGAAGAAACTGGTGCTGCCCGACCCGAACGGGAATGTCGGCTGAGTTTCCGGCCCCTCCCGTTTTCAACCGAAAAAGGAGTATCGAAAACGCTCATGTCAGACGACACGGACCTGATCATCTTCGGCGCGCTCGGCGATCTCTCCGCGCGCAAACTGTTTCCCGCGCTCTACCACCTCGACAGCAGCGGCCTGCTGCCGCCGGGGTTGCGCATCATCGCGCTGGGTCGCGACGAGCTGGAGATCGCCGCCTTCCTGCAAACGCTGAAGGAGCGGCTGCAGCCCGCCATCCACACCGATCACTGGTCGGAGGAACAGTGGCAGCAGTTCGCCGCGCGCCTCTGCTACATCGGTCTCGATTTCGCCAATGACAGCGAATACCGGAAGCTCGCCGACCGGCTGTCGCCGACGCGCACGTCGATCTTCTATCTGGCCACGCCGCCGAGCCTGTTCGGCGGCATCTGCCGGCGGCTGGGCGAGCAGGGCTGCCTGCAGCGAAGCAGCCGCATCGTGCTCGAAAAGCCGATCGGCTGGGATCTGCAGAGCTGCCGCGAGGTCAACGAGATGGTCGGCAGCCATTTCGCCGAGGAGAACATCTACCGGATCGATCACTACCTCGGCAAGGAGACGGTGCAGAACCTGCTGGTGCTGCGTTTCGCCAACCGCTTCATCAATTCGCAGTGGGACAACAACTGCATCGACCACGTGCAGATCACGGTGGCCGAGACCGTCGGCATCGAGGGGCGCTGGTCCTACTACGACAAGGTCGGCCAGCTGCGCGACATGGTGCAGAACCACCTGATGCAGCTGCTCTGTCTGGTGGCGATGGAACCGCCGAATTCGATGACGGCGGAGAGCATTCGCGACGAGAAGGTGAAGATCATCCGCGCGCTGCGCCGGATCGATGCCGCCAGCGTCTCCGAGCACGCCGTTCGCGGGCAGTATGCCGAGGGCTGGTATCGCGGCGAGTTCGTGCCGGGCTACCTGCGGGAGAAGGGCTGCAGCAACCCGCACAGCCAGACCGAAACGTTCGTCGCGATCAAGGCCTTCATCGACAACTGGCGCTGGTCCGGCGTGCCGTTCTATCTGCGCACCGGCAAGCGCATGTCGGAAAAGCTGACCGAGGTCGTCATCACCTACAAGCCGCTGCCGCACAACATCTTCTCGCCCGGCGAAAACCTGCCGAACCGGATGGTGATCCGGCTGCAGCCGAACGAGGGCATCGAGATGCAGATGCTCTCCAAGCTGCACAGCCTGAAGAACCGGATGGCGCTGGCGAGCCAGAACCTGAATCTCGACTTCCTCGGCTCGTCCGGCATGGACCGCATTCCGGAAGCCTACGAGCGGCTGTTCCTCGATGCGATTCGCGGCGATCAGTCGCTGTTCGTCGGCCGCGAGGAGGTGGAGGAATCGTGGCGCTGGTGCGACTCGCTGATCGATGCGTGGAGCACGCAGCCGACCGAGATCAGAAGCTACCAGGCCGGCAGCTGGGGGCCGACGCGGGCCGAACTGCTGATCGAGATGGATGGCCGGAGCTGGCATGAATAGCCGGACCTTCGCCGACCGCGAAACGCTCGACCGGACACTGGCGAGCGACGTCGCGGCGATCCTCGCGCGCGCCATCGCCGGGCGCGGACACGCGACGCTGGTGGTATCGGGCGGCTCGACGCCGGCCGGCTTTTTCCGCGAGCTGTCGCGCAAATCGCTGCCGTGGGCGCAGGTGTCGGTGCTGCTGGCCGATGAGCGCTGGGTGGCGCCCGACGATCCGGCCAGCAACGAACGGCTGGTGCGACAGAATCTGCTGGTCGATGCCGCGAGCGCCGCCCGTTTCATCCCGCTCAGGACGGCGGATGAAAATCCCGAGGATGCAGAGGCACTGCTCGATCAAAGGCTGTCGGAACTGGGCACGTTCGATCTCGTCATGCTCGGCATGGGCAATGACGGACACACGGCCTCGCTGTTTCCCGGCGCCACGGCGCTCGATGCCGCGCTCGACCGCCATTCGGGCAGGCAGTGCATCGCGGTGACGCCACCGCACGCCCCCCATCGCCGCATCAGCCTGACACTGCCGCGCCTGCTCGACAGCCGACAGATATTTCTGCACATCACCGGCGACGACAAACGACAGGTTCTGGAACAGGCAGTGCGGAAGAACGCCCTCGCGCAATTTCCGGTTGCGGCGCTCGTCAATCAGTCCGAAACGCCGGTGACGCTCTATTTTTCAGACTGACCGCCCGCTTCGAGAGAAGCGAGTTCGCAGTGCTCTCCCTGCAGATGTGCGGCCCACGCCACGGCGTTTTCGAGCAGGGCGACATGCTTCGGTTCGACGAAACTTTCGGCGGTGTGGCCCATCGCCGAATAGAACGCGCGTCCTTTTTCGAGACAATGCTTCCAGACGATCGGATGGTCATCGCCCATGCGGATATCCTTCTTGAAGAAGCGCGGCGAATAGGTGGATTCGTCGAGCGTGGCGAGAATCCGCTTGCCATGTTTGCGCGGACTCTCGGCGAACGAATACCACTCGTCGCTGCGCACCCACTCGCGACCGAGATGGGTGACGATGGGGTCGTCGCCAGCTTCGATGCGCACCGTCGCGGTCTGGAACTGCGGCTCCATCGGGTGGCCGATGAACTCGGCGCCGACCAGTGTCCGCTTGTACCATTCCCAGTCGGAGGAGCTGTCGCCCGAGCCGTGAATGCCGACCCAGCCGCCACCGCCTTCGAGATAACTTTTCAGCGCCTGCTGCTGCGGTTCGGTCAGCACGTTGCCGGTGACGTTGTTCCAGACGATGGCGTCGAAACGGGCAAGATCCTGCGGGTTGTGGATGGCACCGTTCTCGGTGATGTAGAGCGACCAGCCGTTCCTGTCTGCGAGCGCTCTGAACATCGTCTCGGCAGCGGGAATCGCCTCCTTGTGGATGAAGGCATTGGTCTTGGAAAAGACCAGAATCGCCGGCCGTTTCAGCTCGGGAACGGTGGGCGCCACGCTGTCGTAAGAGGGGATGCGCATGAAACCGCGCGAGCGCAGCTGGTAATAGGCGTAGCCCGCCATGGCAATGGCGACGGCCAGAACGAGCAGGCTGATTCGCTTGATCCATGTTTTCATCGCTGGAGACTCCACAATCGCGAACGGCTGGATGTTCAGGGTTGACGATCCGGGGCAATCTCCGCATCATCTGGTCTTACCAATAATGACATAAAGGTAAGTCATGTCGAAGCACTCATCGAAGCAATGGCTGCGCGCCGGGCTGCAGGCCGGCATCCGTGTCGCACTGCTGGTCGCCGCTGTATCGACCCTGTCGCCGGCACCGCTACTGGCGGCGAATCCGGACCGGGCGGGCGAAGTGCGCGACTCGATCGCACTGGACCACGGCTGGCGTTTCCGCTTTGGCGAGTCGCCGGCAACAGTGACAGCGACCGGCTTCGACGACAGCGGCTGGCAGCCGGTGACGGTACCTCACACCTGGAACCGTGTCGGCAATTACGGCACGACGGTGGCGCCGGATTCCAATACCGAGCGTGGCATCGGCTGGTACCGGCTCGCGTTCGATCTGCCGCAGCAACCGCAGGAGCGCCGCCATTTCCTGCAGTTCGACGCGGTGGCGACCATCGCCGAGGTGTGGGTCAACGGCACGCGCGTCGGCGAGCACAAAGGTGCCTATGCGCGCTTTCGTTTCGATGTCACCGAGCTGTTGAAGCCCGGCACCAACCTGATCGTGGTGAAGGCCGACAACAGCGCGGCCGCGCCCGGCAGCAGCACCGAGCACGTGCTGCCACTCGGTGGCGACTACTTCCTGTTCGGCGGCATCTATCGCGGTGTCGCACTGATCAGCACCGATACGGCCCACATCGACATGCTCGATCACGGCGGCCCCGGCGTTTACGTGCGCACGCCGCAGGTCAGCGCGACACGGGCCGAGGTCGAAGTGCGCACGCGGCTGCGCAATGCCGGCGACGCGCCGCGCGATCTGCAGCTGGTAGCAACAGTCATCGATGCCGACGGCAAACCCGTCGCCAGCAACCGCACGCCGTTGTCACTGGCGCGGATGGCCACCACCGAACAGCAGCAGCAACTGACACTGACCTCGCCGCGACTGTGGAATGGCAGGGCCGATCCCTACCTGTATCAGGTCGCGGTCGAACTGCGCGATGGCGACCGGGTCGTCGATCGCGTCGTGCAGCCGCTCGGCGTGCGCACTTTCGCCTTCGATGCCGACCGGGGCTTCATCCTGAATGGAAAACCGCTGCGCCTGCACGGCGTGTCGCGCCATCAGGATCGCGCCGACAAGGGCTGGGCGCTGGCGCCGGAGGATCACGCCGAGGACATGGCGACGATTGCCGAACTCGGCGCCAACACCATCCGGCAGGCGCACTATCAACATGCGCAGGCGTGGACCGAGGCCGCCGATCGCGCCGGCATGGTGGTGTGGGCGGAGCTGCCGTACACGCACGAAACCTCGGTGACGCATGCACCCGAGCCGTCGCCGGCGCTGATCGAAAATGCCAGAGCGCAGCTCGTCGAACTGATCCGGCAGAACTACAACCACCCGTCGATCATGATCTGGGCGGTCGGCAACGAGGTTGACGTCGGCACGCTGGTGAGCGTCAGGTACATGGGCGGCAAGGGTGAACTGTCGCGGCCGCGCGCCTTCCTGAAGGAGCTGCACGAACTGGCGCGGCGGGAGGACGATAGCCGCGTCACCGGCTACGCCGACTGCTGCGAGGATGCGCCGATCGCGATGCCGGGCATGGAAGTATTGGCCGGCGCCACGTCGATCACCGCCTACAACCGCTACTTCGGCTGGTACTACGGACACCCGGCCGACTTCGGCAAGGTGCTCGATGCATTCCACGCCAAGCACCCGACGCAGCCGATCGGCGTCAGCGAATACGGTGCCGGCGGCGCCTTCAGTCAGCACACCGACAACCCCGAGGGCGGTCCGCCCAGCGCGATGGCGCGGCCACATCCCGAGGAGTATCAGAGCTGGTACCACGAAGAGAGCTGGAAGGCGTTGCAGGCGCGCCCGTACCTCGTCGGAACCTGGATCTGGAACATGTTCGACTTCGCCGCCACCAACCGCGCCGAGGGCGAGACCGTCGACGTCAACGACAAGGGGCTGGTGCACCACGACCACAAGCAGCGCAAGGATGTCTTCTATTTCTACAAGGCGAACTGGTCGAGCGAGCCGGTATTGCACATCACCGGCCGCCGCTATGTCGATCGCGCCTATCCGGTGGTCGACGTGCGCGTCTACAGCAACGCGCCGCGCGCGACGTTGACGCTGAATGGCAAGGCGCTCGGCGATGCGCCCTGCGCCGGCGGCATTTGCGTCTGGCGCGCGGTGAAGCTGGCGAGCGGCGACAACGTCGTCGAGGTGCGGGCGACCATCGCCGGGCAGACGCTGAGCGACAGCGTCAGCTGGCGCGCGCCCGACGCCGCGGATGGATTGCGCATCATGGCCGGAACACTGACCGGTGCGACGACGGCGGATGGTCGTCGTTTCGGCTCCGACAACTTCTTCGTCGGCGGTGTCGGCAATCCGGTGGTGCCGTTCCTGATCCCGAATCGCCAGCTGAAGCCGGTGGCCGGCACCGATACGCCGGAGCTCTACGAATCCTATCGCGCCGGCGCGTTCCGCTATGAACTGCCGCTGCCCGACGGCGACTGGACGGTGACGCTGCACATGGCCGAGTTCGACGAGAAAAAAGTGGCGAGCCGCCGCTTCGACGTGACGGCGAACGGCGAGACGGTGCTGCGCGACTTCAATCCGGCCGAGGCCGCCGGCGGTATCTTCAAGGCGCTGACGCGCGAGTTTCCGGTCAGCGTGAAGGGCGAGGGACTGCGGCTCGAATTCAGTGCGAAGGAGGGCGAGGCCATCATCTCGGCGATCACGGCAAGCCGCAGACCATCGCGATGAGCGAACTGCGCATCGGCCGGCTGCGCTGGTGGATCATCAGCCTCGTCACCGTCGGCACCATCATCAACTATCTGGCGCGCTCGTCGCTCTCCGTCGCCGCGCCGACGCTGAAGGGCGCGCTGGACATGAGCACCCAGCAGTACAGCTGGGTGGTCGCGGCGTTCCAGGCCGCCTACACCGTGATGCAGCCGATCGCCGGCTACATCCTCGACCTGATCGGCATGCGGCTCGGTTTCGCGCTGTTCGCGGTGGGCTGGTCGCTCTCCAACTGCATGCACGCCTTCGCGCTGGGCTGGCCGAGCCTGGCGATGTTCCGGGCGATGCTCGGCGCGACCGAGGCGGCGGCGATACCGGCCGGCATCAAGGTGGTCGGCGAATGGTTTCCACCGCGCGAGCGCACCGTCGCCACCGGCTGGTTCAACATCGGCTCGTCGCTCGGCGCGATGATCGCGCCGCCGATCGTCATCTTCTGTATCTTCACCTGGGGCTGGCAGTCCGCGTTCGTGGTGACCGGCGCCGTCGGCTTCCTGTGGGCCGCTATCTGGTACTGGGGCTATCGGGCGCCGGAGCGGCATCCGCGTCTCGGCGAGGCGGAACGCGCATACATCGCCGAAGGAAAACGCGCCGATTCGGTGGCGGAGCAGGGGGCCGCCGCCGACTGGAAGACGGTGTTGCGCACACGGGATTTCTGGAGCATCGCGATTCCGCGTTTCCTCGCCGATCCGGCCTGGCACACGTTCAGCTTCTTCATCCCGCTCTATCTGGTCGAAGCGCGCGGCATGGATCTGAAAGGCATCGCCGCGTTCGCCTGGATGCCGTTTCTCGCCGCCGACGCCGGCTCGATTCTCGGGGGCTATTACGCGCCATGGCTGATGCGGCGCTTCAAGGTGTCGCTGCTGACGTCGCGCAAGATCGTCGTCACCACCGGCGCCTTCTGCATGATCGGGCCTGCCTGCATCGGGCTGGCGGGCAGCCCCGGCATGGCGATCGCGCTGTTCTGCGTCGGCGGTTTCGCGCATCAGTTGCTGAATGGCGCGCTGATGACGCTGTCGGCCGATTTGTTCGACCGGCGCGTGGTGGCGACCGCCACCGGCATGGCCGGTTCGGCGGCGTGGATCGGCGGGCTGAGTTTTTCGCTGGTGGTCGGCGCGCTGGCCGACACCCTCGGCTACAACCCGCTGTTCGTCTGTCTGGCGATCTTCGACCTGCTCGGCGCCGCGTTGCTGTGGACGATGTTGCGGCGTGGCGATCGCGCTCAGTAAGGAGCACCGGCGCCGCGCGCCGGAATCGCTCCCGGCTGCGTGATCACCCAGCCCGCCAACCGATGGCCGGCCAGCGCCGCCTGTTCGGGCTGTGCGCCGGCGATGCGCGCGTGCAGATAACCGGCATTGAAGGCATCGCCGGCACCGCTGGTGTCGACCGCTGCGATCGCGGCGGGTGGCGCCACTCGCCGTTTCCCGTCGAGCGCGCAGCCGCGCGCGCCGAGCTTCACGACCACCTCGACGACACCGCGCGCTCGCCAGTGGCCGGCGATGGACTCCGCATCCGATGCGCCCGCCAGCAGCATTTCGTCCTCCAGCGTCGGCAGACCGATGTCGCAGCAGGTGAGCGCTTCGTCGCGAACGGCGCCTGCCTGCGCGGCATCGCTCCACAGGCGCGGCCGGTAATTGCCGTCGAAGACGACGCGACCGCCGCGAGCGCGCACCGCGCGCGCCAGTGCCAGCAGTGCGTCGCGCCCCTCCGGCGGCAGGATGGCGAGGCTGATCAGCGAATAGCAGAACCAATCGGCGCGCGCTGCCGCGGCGATCAGTGCCGACGCGCCGGGCAGCGCGAACAGCTGGCGCGCGGCGCTGTCGCCGCGCCAGTAGGTGAAGCTGCGTTCGCCGCGCGCGTCGGTGCGGATGGCGTAGAGACCGGGCTGTCGCGCCGGGTCGGTGAGAATCAGCGACGTGTCGAGGCCTTCGGCCTGCCAAGCGCGGCGCAGATCGTCGCTGAAGCCGTCGCCGCCGAGCGCGGTCGCATAGGCGACGTCGCGACCGAAGCGCGCCAGATGAATCGCCGTGTTCAGCGTGTCGCCGCCGTGGCCGACGCGCCAGCCGCCGCCATCCGGCGCCCGGCTCAGCTCGATCATCCCCTCACCGACGACGACGATGCGCATCGTCTACCAGTTCCACATCGTGCCGTCTTCGAGACGCGCGATCGGCAGGTAGGCCGGTTTGTACGGGTACCTGGCCGCCTCTTTCTCGTCGATGTCGACACCGTGGCCGATGGCCGCGCCGGGATAAAGCATCCCGCTGTCGAAGTGATAGGCGTGCGGAAAGACGGCATCGGTCTCCGGCGTGTGGCGCATGTACTCCTGAATGCCGAAGTTGGGCACCCAGCTGTCGAAATGCAGCGCCGCGCCCATCGTCACCGGCGACAGGTCGGTGGCGCCGTGGCTGCCGGTGCGAATCTGGTAGAGCGCAGCGAGATCGGCGATGCGGCGCAGATGGGTGATGCCGCCGGCGCGCACGACGGTGGTGCGGATGTAGTCGATCAGCTGGTTCTGGATCAGATCCTTGCAGTCCCAGATCGTGTTGAAGATTTCGCCGACGGCGAGCGGCGTGGTGGTGTGCTGGCGGATCAGCCTGAACGCCTCCTGATTCTCGGCCGGCGTCGCGTCCTCCAGCCAGAACAGCCGATAGGGTTCCAGCGCCTTGCCGAGCTGCGCCGCTTCAAGTGGCGTCATCCGGTGGTGGCCGTCGTGCAGCAGGTGGTGATCGAAGCCGTAGGTGGCGCGCAGTTTTTCGAACAGTCTGGGAACGTGGTTCAGATATTTGTGCGTGTCCCAGGTGGTTTCGCTCGGCAGCGCCGCGTCGGCCGGCTCGTAGAACAGCTTGCCGCGACCGACGCCGTAGGCATCCTTGATGCCGGGCACGCCGGTCTGCGCGCGAATCGCCTTGTAACCGAGGTCGATGTAGTGACCGACCGCATCGACGGTCTGCTCGATGTCGGCGCCGTTGGCGTGGCCGTAGACCATGACGCCCTCGCGGCTCTTGCCGCCGAGCAGGTCGTAGAGCGGCATGTTGGCCATCTTCGCCTTGATGTCCCACAGCGCGGTGTCGACGGCCGAAATCGCCGACATCGTGACCGGGCCGCGACGCCAGTAGGCTCCCCGGTAGAGGTATTGCCAGATATCCTCTATGCGGCGCGGATCCTTGCCGATCAGGCACGGAACGACGTGATCCTCGAGATAGGAGACGACCGCCAGCTCGCGTCCGTTGAGCGTCGCGTCTCCGATGCCGTGAATGCCTTGATCGGTGACGATTTTCAGCGTGACGAAGTTTCGACCGGGGCAGGTCACGATCACTGTTGCCGAATGGATTTTCATGAAACGGTTCCGTTATGGATTGGCAGGCCGTGAAGGCAGAATTTTCAGCTTGCCAATTTGAACATGAAAACAAATAATTGGTAAGGCCAAATGAGGTGCATTGATGGTTTCATCGAAAAAGCGGGAGCCGGTCGGGAAGCGTGAAGCGGGCCATGCCACGGTGCAGGCGGCCGCAGCGGGTCACGACGACGCCTCCCGGCTCTACCAGAAACTCGCCCGCCGGCTGGCCGAAGAGCTGGCCGCCGGCAAGTACGCGATCGGCGACCGGCTGCCGGCCGAGCGTGAGCTCTCGGTCGAATACGGCGTCAGCCGCCCCGCCGTGCGCGAAGCGATGATCGCGCTCGAAGTGCAGGGACTGATCGAGGTGCGCGTCGGCTCCGGCGCCTACGTGCTGCGCCTGCCGGGGCAGGAGGACACGCCGGGCTTCAACGTGACGGCATTCGAACTGATGGAGGCGCGGCTGCTGTTCGAGGGCGAGGCGGCAGCGCTGGCGGCTGTGCACATCACCGACGAGGAGCTGGATCAGCTCGATGCGCTGGTCAGACAGATCGCCGACGAGAACCGCAAGCCCGGCGTCAGCGAGAACGCCGACCACGCCTTCCACCGCCTGATCGCAGCGGCGACACGCAACAGTGCCGTCGCCGGTGTCGTCGAGGAGATGTGGCGGCTGCGCTCCACGTCGCCGGAGTGCGCGCTGCTGCTGGAGAAGGCGCGCACCGCCAACGTGCGGCCGGTGGTCAAGGAGCACAAGGCGATCGTCGACGCGCTGCGCAAACGCAACGCGACTGCGGCGCGCGCGGCGATGCGCGCGCACCTGCAGGCGGTGATCGACCACCTGCTGTTCGCGATCGAGGAAGAGGCGCTGGCGGAGGCGCGCAAGAGCGTCGAATCGAAACGGGCCCGCTTCACGCGCGCGGCGAAACTCTGATGAAGGCGGCCGGAAGGCGAGAGGGGCAGCAGGTGAGCGGATCATGCGCCGGTTGACTCTGCATCCCGACCGCCTGTTTCCGGCGGACCCCGGCACGCGCGACATCGCGAGAGCGCTCTACGCGCAGGTCGCGACACTGCCGATCGTCAGTCCGCATGGCCACACCGATCCGCGCTGGTTCGCGGAAAACGAGCCGTTCAGCAATGCGACCGAGCTGCTGGTCAAGCCGGATCACTATCTGTTCCGGATGCTCTACAGCCAGGGCGTGCCGCTGGAGGCGCTCGGGCTGAGCACGCGCGACGGCGAGGCCGCCGCGATCGATCCTCGCACCTCGTGGCGGCTGTTCGCCCGGCATTACCACCTGTTCCGGGGAACGCCGTCGCGCATCTGGCTCGACTGGGTATTCGCCGAGGCATTCGGTCTCGACGTCGAGCTCGAAGTGGCGACGGCCGATCACTACTACGACCATATCGCCGGGCTGCTGGCGACGCCGGCGTTCCGACCCCGCGCGCTGTTCGAGCGCTACAACATCGAGGTCATCGCGACAACCGAATCGCCGCTCGACACGCTGGCGCACCATGCGGCCATCCGCGCCAGTGGCTGGGGCGGGCGCGTCATCACTGCCTACCGCCCCGATCCGGTCGTCGATCCGGAATTCGAAGGCTTCCTCGACAATCTCGAAGCACTGGCCGGACTGACCGGCGAAGACACACTGAGTTACGACGGCTATCTGGCCGCGCATCGCCAGCGGCGCGCCTTCTTCGCGACGATGGGGGCGACCTCGACCGACCACGGCCATCCGACCGCGGCGACCGCCGACCTGTCGGAGAGCGAGGCGCGCGCGCTGTTCGCACGCGTCACCCGCGCGCAGGTTTCAGCGGACGACGCCGAACTGTTTCGCGCCCACATGCTGACCGTGATGGCGGGCATGAGTCTCGACGACGGGCTGGTGATGCAGATTCACCCCGGCGCGTTCCGCAATCACAACCCGTCGCTGTTCGCCCGTTTCGGCCGCGACAAGGGGGCTGACATGCCGATGGCGACGGAGTACGTGCATGCGCTGCGTCCGCTGCTGTCGAAGTACGGCAACGAGCCCGCCCTGACGATCATCCTGTTCACGCTCGACGAAACCGCCTGCTCGCGCGAACTGGCGCCGCTGGCCGGTCACTACCCGGCGCTTCGTCTGGGGCCGGCCTGGTGGTTTCACGACAGTCCCGAGGGAATGCGCCGCTACCGCGAGGCGATGACCGAGACCGCCGGTTTCTACAACACGGTCGGCTTCAACGACGACACCCGCGCCTTCCTGTCGATTCCGGCCCGCCACGATGTGGCGCGGCGCGTCGACTGCGGCTTTCTCGCGCGGCTGGTCGCCGAACACCGCCTGCACGACTGGGAGGCGGCCGAACTCGCGGTCGATCTCGCCTACAACCTCGCCAGGCGCGTCTACCGGTTATGAGGCTCTGTTCGAGCGCGCTCGACCGGCTGCCGCCGGAAGTGGCGACGCCCGCCTACGATCGCGAGCGGCAGACCTGCGGCATCGTTCATTTCGGTATCGGCGCATTTCATCGCGCGCATCAGGCGGTGTTCACCGACGACGCGATGGCGGCGGGCGATCGCGACTGGGGCATCGTCGGCGTTTCGCTGCGCTCCGCCGATGCACACGACCAGCTGCAGCCGCAGGATGGCCTCTATTCGGTGGTCGAGCGCAGCGCCGGTGGCTCCGCCATCCGCATCGTCGGCGCCGTTCGTTCGGTCATCGTCGCGCCGCGCGATCCGCGGGCGGTGATCGACGCCGTCGCGGCGGCAACGACGCACATCGTCTCGTTCACGATCACCGAAAAGGGCTACTGCCGCCGACCCGATGGCGCGCTGGATCTCACTGCGGCCGACATCGCGCACGACCTGCGCGGCGACGGTGCGCCGCGCACGATCTTCGGTTTTCTGGCGAAAGGGTTGGCCAGACGCCGTGAAGCCGGCGGCAGCGGCCTGACCCTGCTCAGCTGCGACAACCTCTCCGCCAACGGCCGCAACCTGCAGGAACTGCTCGAAACCTTTCTCGGCCAGATCGATGCCGGGCTGGCCGACTGGTTTCGCGCGCACTGCCGCTGTCCGTCGACGATGGTCGATCGCATCGTGCCGGCGACGACCGGGTCCGACAGGGCAGGGGTCGAAACGATGCTGGGACTGCGCGACGAAGCAGTCGTCGTCACCGAGCCGTTTCGCCAGTGGATCATCGAGGACCGTTTCGCCGGCCCGCGGCCGCGCTGGGAGGTCGGCGGCGCCCGTTTCGTCGCTGATGTGCATCCCTACGAAGTGGCCAAACTGCGACTGTTGAACGGTGCGCATTCGGCACTGGCCTATCTCGGCCTGCTGCGCGGGCACGAGTACGTGCATCAGGCCATCGACGATGCCGCGATACGACCGGTGGTCGAGCGCCTGATGCGCGAAGAGGCATCACGATCACTGTCGCCGGATACCGGCATCGATACCTCCACTTACACCGACCTGCTGCTCGCTCGCTTCGAGAACGATGCGCTGCCACACCGGCTGCTGCAGATCGCGATGGATGGCTCGCAGAAGATTCCGCAGCGCTGGCTGGAGCCGATCGCCATCAATCGTGCGGCCGGGCGCGAATGTCCCGCGCTGTTCGCGGCGCTCGCTGCCTGGGTGCTGTACATCCGCGGCGACACCGGACCAGTCGACGATCCGATGGCCAATACACTGGCGGCGTCGTGGCGCACGGCCAATGTCGATACGGTGATCATGGGCCTGTTCGGCGAACGCGGGCTCTTCCGCGGCAGGTGGCCGGCCTCGCCCGAAGACCGGCAGATGCTGGCGAAGCGTGTCACCGACCTGATGCGGCGGCGCGAAGCCGCCGAGTGAGCGCGCTGACACCAGCGCCGCGTATCCGGAAGACTTCCCGCCTCAAACTGGTAATACCAATATAGGAGGTATATTCAAAAATTTACTCAAAAGTGGATTGACCAATATACCTTGTTGAACGTATCGTTCACTCGCCGACCTGACATAAATCTAAGTTCGACGGAATTGGTGGCTTTCCTGATTCGACATCGCTCCGAAAAAACTGGGCGGTCTTGCGACCGGCACTGAGGATTGTGGTCGGCTGCGGGTTGGCGGGTGCGGTGGTTTCGAGCCAGCGCAATCTTCCGTTCTTCACATGGGGTGAAAAATGACGAGAACCTTCAAGCAGAGAGATCTGGTACCTGCGTGCTCCACGGCACTGCTATCGGTCGCACTGGCCGCAACCTCCATTTCCGCCGTCGCTCAGCAACGGGCTCCGCTGGTGCTGGAAGAGGTCGTCGTGACCGCGACCAAGACCGAGGAGCTCGCCTCCAACGTGGCCATCTCGGCCAATGTCGCCACGGCGGCCGATTTGCAGAAAGCGAACGTCGTCGATTTCACCGAAATCTCCAAGCTGGCGCCCGGTCTCGACTTCGCCTCCACGCGCGATCCGATCAGCGGCGCGATCAAGCTGCGCAACGTCGGCAGCAACTCGTTCGAAGGGGGTAACGACAAGGCCGTCGCGGTATTCGTCGACCAGTTCGTGCAATCGGTACCGAACGCAGTGTTCAGCACGCTGATGGACGTGGAGCGTATCGAAGTGCTGCGCGGCCCGCAGGGGACGCTCTACGGCAAGAATGCGCCGGCGGGCGTCATCAGCATCACGACGCGCCGCCCCGATTATGAAGGCATCGGTGGCTACGTGAAGGGCACGCTCTCCAACTACGACACCTACTCGACCGAAGCCGCGCTCAATGTTCCAGTCATCTCCGACAAGCTCGCCATCAGGGTCGCGGGCACGATGGGGGAGAGCGACGGTTATTACTACAACGCCGCGCTCAATGAGGACAACGGGGATTCGAACAAGAAGGACAGCCGCATCAAGATCCTGTTCAACCCGACAGAAGATCTGACGATGTTGCTGGCCTATCGCAATGCGAACATCGAAAGCGGCGTCATCGCCAACCTCTGGGATGGTCAGGTACCCAACTCGGCCGGTTTCGGTCCGAACGGCGGGGCGATCATCAGCGACTCCGAGAAGCTCAAGGTCTACTCCGGCGTTCCGCGCTATTCCGACACCGATCTGATGGAATCCGACCTGACCATCGAATGGGATCTGGGCGACTATTCGCTGACCTCGCTCACCAGTTACTCCGAATTTGACATCGGCATGGCCGGAGGCAACAGCAGCTACCGGACCGACGACACGATCCTGGACAACTTCAGCTCGACGCGGCAGGTCACCCAGGAGCTGCGGGTGAACAGCTACGCGCTCGACGACCTGGAGTGGCTGGCGGGCATCTTCTATTCGCATGTGGCGCGGGATGGTGCCACCTCGCTGTCGACCGGCCTCAATCTCGGCGGCCCCAGCGGCGGTGAGTCGTGGGGTTATTTCGGCAATGCAATCTACGACATCAACGACCTGTGGAAGGTCAGCCTCGGCCTCCGCTACAACGACGAGCGCAAGTCCCTGGTGGCGCTGACGCCGTTTGGCACCGTCAGTCTCGACGACAACTTCTACAACACCTCCGGCAGCCTGAAGATTCACTACTTCGCCACGCCGGACATCATGCTCTACACCGCGCTCGACTCCGCCTATCGCTCGGGCGATTTCAACAACTTCGTCGCCGCGTTCGGCAACAGTTCGCTGATCAATGCCTTTCCGGAAGGGCCGGAGTTCGTCGACAAATATGCAGCATTCGGTGCCGAAGAGTCCGAGTCGCTGGAAATCGGCATGAAGGGCAAGTTCCTCGACGGCCGTGCCAGAGCGAACGTCGCCTACTTCTATCAGGTGTTCCACGACTACCAGACCCGCAGCGATCCCGGTAACGGTGCGCAGAGGCTGGCCGGGCGTTCGATTGGCGATTTCGTTTCGGCCGTCACCGTCACCGTCGACAAGCTCGTCACGCAGGGCATCGAGATGGATGGCCAGATGCTGTTCACCGACAACTGGAGCGGATCCTTCGGCCTGACCTATGCCCATGCGGTAACCGACGAGTTTTCGAACCGGCTGTGCGCGAGAGGCGAGGCCCCGACCGGGCAGCTCTATTGCCCCGGCAATGGCATGAGGCTCAATGACGACCCGTTGTGGACCGGCAACGTTCAGGTGGCATACGACAACTCCTGGAGCGGGTTCGACTACACCGCCCGGTTCGTCGCGAACTACAAGAGCGCGCCGACCTACGACAACGGCCGCGGCGCGGTTGCCACCTGGGACGACTACAACCGGAGCCTCGTCACGCTCGATGCGAACTTCTCGTTCTCGCCGACGCAGAAAGAGTGGAACGCATCGGTCTGGGTCAAGAACCTCACCGATGAGCGTCAGGTCGCTGCCGAGGGCGGCCTCGCCGCGAACCGGGAGCTGGTGATGGGTTATGCCGCCTATATCCCGCCGAGAACCTACGGGGTGACGGCCCAGTACAACTTCTGAGAGCAACCCGTTCCACCGATCCAGATGTCCCCCTCGACATCACCATTTGCGGGCCGCAAGGCCCGTTTTTTTTGTGACCTTCATCCCTGATGGCCCGGTGGTTTCTCACCGATGGATTTATTCCGACGATGACCTTAAGATATTTCTGACCACAGTGTAAGTAATTGCATCTTTGTAGACCTGTCGGGCGGAACCCAATGGCCAGAACACCCTCGGTCAGTGACGAGGAGATATTGGAAGCGGCGCAGCAGGTGATCCTGCAGCGCGGCGTCGATGCTTTCACGCTGTCGGAAGTGGCTGAGATGGTCGGTCTGTCGCGGGCCGCCATCATTCTGCGATTCACCAGCACGCAGGTACTGAAGATCACGCTGCTGACGCGGATGGTCGAGCAGTTCGTGGCGCTGGTGGATGCACTGCCGAAGAGATCACCGGGTGGCAACAGCCTGCTGGCGATCGCCGCTTTTCTTGGCCTGCACGCCAACAGTCGTGAATTGTCGGCATCGTTCTGGCCGGTCTACCACAGCAATATGAAGGATCCCGAATTGGCGGCGCTGGAGATGAAACGGGGCAGGGCACTGCAGGCGGCGATCGCGCGAGCGATGCCGAAAACTCGTATCGACCATGCATCGGCCGTCGCGGCCTTCAACGCCCATCTGGCCGGAACCCTGCTGACGATGGTGGCCGAGGAGGGCGCGGAACCGCGGCAGCATCTCGTGCAGCGCACGAAGGAGTGGCTGCGGCTCGCGAACATTGCATTTGACGAATCGACCGGTGGCATCGATGCGCGTTGAGAAGCCGGTGTCGAAGGGAAACGTTGATCTGCTGCGATCGATTCTCGGGCTGGCCATTCCGATCATGCTCGGCGCCGGTGTGCAGACGAGCTATCACCTGATCAACATCTACTGGGTCGGCCGGCTCGGTACCGATGCCATCGCCATCGTCTCCATCTGTTTCCCGCTCAACCTGCTGATGATCTCGATCGGCAGCGGTCTGGCGCTGGCCATTTCGATTCTGGTGTCGCAGGAGTTCGGTGCAAAGGCGATCGACCGGGTCAACCACACAGTGTCGCAGTCGCTGGTGGCAATGACCGGCATCGCGCTGCTGCTGGCCCTGATCGGGTACGTGTCATCGCCCTGGGTTCTGCATGCGATGGGCGTGCCCGGCCACATCGAGGATGCCGCCGTCGTTTACGCGCGCATCTCGTTCGTCAGCATCGTCTTCATGTTCCTGAGTAGCTTCTACCAGTCGGTACTGCGCGGGGTCGGGGCGGCGAAGGCACCGCTTCCGCTGATCGCCGCCAGTGTCGTGCTGAACGCGGTGCTCGATCCGCTGCTGATTTTCGGTGTCGGTTCGTGGCCGGGTCTCGGCGTCAACGGCGCCGCCTGGGCGACGCTGATCACGCAGATGCTCACGGCACTGCTCGGCCTGCGACTGATGCTCGGGCCGCGTTTCGGGCTGGCGCTGCAACGCCCGCGGCTGCGGCAGGACTGGTCGATCGTCCAGCGCATGCTCAAGCTCGGTCTGCCGGCCTCGGTCGAGCAGTCGATGCAGTCGCTCTACGTCTCGGTGATGACGATCCTCGTCGCCAAATTCGGCGCCGTCGCGCTGGCGGCCTACGGCTTCGTCTTTCGCATTCTCACCTTCACCGTGATTCCGGCATTCAGCGTGTCGATCGCGATCTCGATACTGGTGGGGCAGTACATCGGTGCGGGAGATCGGCACCAGCTGAACCGCATCGGCCGGGTATCGGCGCTGTTCGGTTTCGCCTGTATGAGCGTGGTCGGCGCCGCCTTCTTCGTCTGGGCCGAACCGGTCGCGGCCTTCTTCATGCCGAACGACGAGGCATTGCTTCCCCATGCCACGCTGGCGCTGCGCATATTCGCCATTTCGTTTCCGCTCAGCGCGGCGCAGCTGGCACTGACCGGCCTGTTCCGCGGGGCAGGGGATACGTTCAACACGATGCTGCTGACGCTGATCGGGACGTGGGTCATCCAGCTGCCGCTGGCGCTGGTATTGCCCGCCACGTCGCTGGGCGTGTCCGGCCTGTGGTGGTCGGGTACGCTGGCGGCGGTGATCACGCTGTGCATCACCTGGATCTACTTCAGCAGCGCGCGATGGAGCCGGAAGATCGTCGTCGAACCGGCCACCGCGAAACTGGATGCGACACCTGATACGGAGCTGGCGGGACAGTGATGAAACAGACGATCGAACAGTTGTTGGCACTGGCGCCGGTCATCCCGGTGCTCTCCATCGATGATCTGAAGCGGGCCTTGCCGATGGCCAGAGCACTGGTCAATGGCGGCTTGCCGGTGCTGGAAGTGACGCTGCGAACACCGCAGGCGCTCGACGTGATCGCGCTGATCAGGCGCGAGCTGCCCGAGGCGATCGTCGGCGCCGGTACGGTACTGAACCGGGGCGACGTGGAGCGTGTCGTCGATGCCGGCGTCGATTTCATCGTCACGCCCGGCTGCACGCCGGAGCTGCTGAAGGCCGGCGCCGAGCTGGATATTCCGTTCATGCCGGGCATCGCAACGGCCAGCGAGCTGATGCTCTGTCTCGACCACGGTTTTTCGGCGATGAAATTCTTCCCGGCGCAGGCCGCGGGCGGCGTCGACATGCTGCGGTCACTGGGTGGGCCATTCCCGTCCGCGATCTTCTGCCCGACCGGCGGGGTCAGCCCCGACAATCTGGCCGATTATCTCGGCGTGCCGTCGGTGAAGACGGTCGGCGGCAGCTGGCTGACGCCGAAGAATCTGGTTGCAGACGAGCAGTGGGAGGCGATCTTCCAGCTCGCGTGCGCGGCGCGCGATCTGGTCGCCTCGATCAGAAACGGTGCTGCTGGCTGACAGGGGAGAGCGGAAGCAAGCCTCCCCGCAGCAATGGTCACCAGCGTGGAGCAGGGTGGTCGAGAACGAGCGGGCGCTGGTAGGAGATGTCGCTGGTGTCGCGCGTGCTCTTGATGTAACCGCCAGCCTTGAACTGCGGCATCTTCAGAATCGACGCATCGCCGGCGATCAGCAGGTCGACCGTGCAGCGCCGCAGCGCGATGCGCCACTGGCCGTCGCGTTTTTCCAGCCGGTCGACATAGCGGCCATTGATCAGGCGCGCGCTGACGCCGTCGGGGTTGAGCAGGCCGACGATGACATAGCTCTCGGCATGTGCCACGTCGCCATCGATATCGCAGGTATGGGTCGTGATGTTGTGCAGGCAGAGTTCGCAGCCCTGCCCATGGATGGCATTGGCCCAGGCCGCGTAGTCCGGCCCCGCGTTGATGGCCGCGCCGTGCTCGTCGATGCCATCGGTGTGATAGGCCGCGGTCAGCAGCCCGACGTCGAAGCGATCATGACCGCGCGCGTGGCGGTTGATGCAGTCGGCAATGGCCTGCCGATCCTTCAGGTACTGCACATCGCGCTGCAGCTGTTCGATGACGGATTCGTTCATGGTGATCTCACCTGATTGTCCGTGTTCCGAAAATATCGCTGATGAGAAACCGGATCAGCGGATGACATAGGGGTAGTGGATGCTCGGCGCCACTTTGTGCGTGTCGCGGTAGGAGGGCGGCTGGCGCCCGTTGGCATCTCGGATGCCGTAACGCCGGGCCTCCTCGGCAACGATCCGGGTCTGTCCGTTCAGCGAATCCCGTTCCGGATCGTTGAAGACTTCCCAGATGATGTGGCCGGTGAATTCCGGCGTTTCGGTGATGCCTTCCAGATAGCCATATTTGTCGCGATCGCTCGCGATCAGCTGCAGCAGGCGGTCCGTCAGCAGCGCGCCCATCCACAGCGAGACGGCGCAGACACCGGTGTCGTCAAAATCGACACCCATGTCGGCCGCGAACTTGTCCATGCTCGCCTTGTGCGCGCCGTAGGCGGGGCCGTAGACGTAGTGCACGGCGCCGGATGCCGACGTGAACACGATCAGGCCGCCGCGCTGCGCCAGCATGATTGGTGCGGCATACCAGCTGGCGACGTAGCTGCTGCGAATGCCGACATCGATCATGTCGGCCAGCTTCAACGGTTTTTCCCAGAAATTGCCCGGCTGTGTCAGTTCGTCCTGAATGGCGCAGGCGTTGTTGACCAGAATGTCGAGCCGGCCCTGTTCCCGCATGACCTGTTCGAACAGCGCCTCGACCTGGCTGTCGTCGGCGTGATCGACGCGCACAGCGATACCGTTGCCACCCGCAGCGGTAACCGCGGCGGCGGTCTCGTGGATGGTGCCGGGCAACGTCGCGTCACCCGCTTTTTCGGAGCGGCCGGTCACGTAGACCGTGCAACCGTGGCTGCCCAATGCGATGGCGATGCCACGGCCGGCGCCGCGACTGGCGCCGGTCACGATGGCTACCGGGGATGAGGCCATGTCGATTCCCTCTGTTGTGTCAGATCGTCGTGAGTGCGGGACAGCGATTGCGGAGCGCGAAATCGCAGCGTCAGACGATCGGCTCGTCCCCGGAAATCTGCGTGCGGTGCATCTGGCGGCCGCAATCCATCGGGTAGGGAAGTGCGCGGTGCATCGTTCCAGTGTTGTCCCAGATGACCAGATCGCCAACTGTCCATTCGTGACGATAAACGAACTGCGGCTGCGTCGCCCAGTCACGCAATCTGGCGAGCAGTGCCCAGCCATCGCGGATATCCATGCCTTCGACGTGCGAGGCCGTCGAGCCGAGAACCAGCGATTTGCGTCCCGAGCGGTGCGTCCAGACCAGCGGCAGGGTTTTCGCCGGAAACTTCTGCCAGCTCTTCAGCATTTCGTAGCTCGGCTCGGGGTTGACGTAGCGTTGCGCGGCCTCGAACAGATGCACAACCTTGAGCTTTTCGTACAGCGCCTTGTCCTCGGCCGGCAGCGCGTCGTAGGCCGCGTAGGTATTGCAGAACTCGGTCTGGCCACCGACCGGCGCCAGTTTTCGTCCGCTCATCAACGCGGCGAACATCGGCAGTTCGAGCGTGGTGCCGTCGATATGCCAATAGAATGCGCCTTTCACATACTCGACCGATGGCGTGATGGCCGGGTCCATCGATATCTTGAATATCTTCTGTTCCTTGACCACCGGGCCGAGCGTGGCGGTGAAATCGAGCTGTTCCTCATCGCTCAGATCGATGGCGCGCATCAGCAACACGCCGCGCTGTTCGAGCAAGGCGCGAATGTCGCGGCTGTAGCGGCCGCTCAGCAGCGTCTGCTTGTCGGCGCGAATTTCACTGCCGATGTTTGGTGAGAGATCGATGACTTCGAATGACGTTTGAGGTTGGGCTTGCGGCATGGTTGCCTCGTGGATTGGTTTGACCAGATTCAATGGTGCTGAACGGATGTTAAATATCGCTGAACGACTGGTCAATCCACAAGCCACTATAGTTCGCATAATGTATATTATGTTAAATTAAATAAAACCCCATGACACCGCCAGATACTCATCCCCCAAATTCGGCAGCTATTAAAAAGGCGGCCAATGGCCGCCTTTCTCTTTCTTCGATCCAGCCGCTGGCGTCTACCGCTCACCAAGCAGCCGCACCGGACCGATCAGGCCAGACCTCCGCAGCGGCGCATCCGCGCGGTAGCTCGGCAGCGGCGTCCACGCCACCTTGTTCGCATCGGGTTGCACGTCGCCGATCAGCCGGTTGACCCACAGGTTCGCCACACGCACTTCCAGCTGATTGCGTCCGGGCCTGACCAGTGCACCGATATCGACGCGATATGGCGCGTGCCAGGCGTAGCCGGCGTGCTTGCCGTTGATCAGTACTTCCGCCACCTCGCGCGCTTCGCCCAGATCGAGGATCAGCGGCTGACCCGCCGTCCAGCCCTCGGGGGCATCGAACAACTGCCGATAGCTGGCAATGCCGGAGAAATATCTGATCCCCGGTTCGGCATGTTCATCGAGCGGAAGCAGCTTGTCGAAAGTGACCGATTCCGGCGCACCGCGACCTTGCTGGAAGGTGACACTCCACGGTTTTTCCAGCGCCGACAGCGTGACCAGCTCGGGAACCGCAACGGTTTCGGCCAATGAACGTGCAGACTTGCGGAACACGACGTGCACCGATTCATCGGCACCCAACGTCAGCGGCACGACCGTTTCGTCCTTCTCGATGCGGTAGCTGACCGCCTCCATTTTTCCGGTCTCCGCCCGCCACAGCTCCGGCACCTTGCCGGTGACGCGGAAACGCGCCTCGATCGTTTCGTCGCGATCGTTCTGATTGACGACGAAGAAACTGTCGCCGTCGGGCAAGCGACGATGCACAAAGGGAATCGCACTGCCCTCCTTGCCGCCGGTGTAATGGAACTGCGGTTTCAGGCCGATGCGATTCAGCGCGCTGCCGACATCGTTCGATGCCACCACCCTGCCCTTGCCGACCTGTGCCACCTCGCTGCCCGGCCACAGGCGGGCGACGAGCGCCGCGTACTCCGCAGAGTCGTTGCCCAGCCCGGGATCGCCCTGCGGTTTCGTGCCGATGATCGTCGCACCACCGTCGACCAGCTGTGCCAGTCGACGCAGTACCTGCAACGTCATCTGCTGCGACGTTCCGCCCAGATAGAGCGCCCGATAGCGCGCGCCACCTGGCGTCACCAGTGAGTCACCGTCGTTACGCAATGCATCGAGCAGTGCATCGGCGTTGACGAAATCCCAGGCGTAGCCGCCCGGAATATCCTCCATCCGCTTCTTCTCGTAGAGCGAAGTCAACGGCGCTTCTTCGCCGTAGAAATAGCCGATGTCGGCAACGTTGTACCCCTGCTGCAGCATCAGCGAATTGCGGGAGATGTAGTCGACCCATGGTTTGGCCAGTTCCGCCCAGGTCTCGTGGCGATTGAAATACTGACCGAAGATGAACAGCGAAATACCGGGAACCTTGTCATCGACCGGTTGATGTACCGAGGTGTGTATAACCGGGCGATTGATGCCGTTGACGAACTCCAGGTCGATGATCCGCTTGAGCGATGCCGGCGAGTGATCCCAGTAGGCCATCGACGAGGTCAGCGACTCCGCCGCCACCAGCGGCCGACCATAAATGTGGGCAACCGACGCCGCGCCTCTGACATCGGCAATATGCGAGAGTCGCGGCCCCCGCTCGCGTGAATGCGTCCACATCGCCGACATCGGAATGTCGGCATGGCTGCGCATCGCCATGTCATCGCCGAGCGACGGGCGACCGCTCTCCAGCGCTTCGCCGTAGACGATCATGCCGTTCTCGTTCGCCACCTTTGCAATCGTGCCGTAGTGCTCGCTGGCAAGCAGATCGGCCAGCGTGCGGCGGAAGTCGTAGAGGAATTTGTCACTCTTCGCGCGCGACTCGACGATCGTTCCGGTCAGCGTCGGCAGCCACGGCGTCGGGTCATAGCCACGCAGGCGTCTGAACTGTTCGATCAGACGCGGCGTCCAGTTTGACGGGCCGACCTCGATGCTGTCGGTCAACAGCGCCTGCACACCGCGCTTGCCGATCAGTTCCGGACCAACCGTGTCGCGATACATCGACAGATAGTGGTCGAGATAGCGGCGCACGGCATCGCCATCGTATTTGTCGACCTCGGGGCCGGTGGCCTCTTCCGTCGCCGGATGGTTGGTGGTTCCGGTCAGTGACCAGCCGAAGCGAACGACCGTCCACTGCCCCGCCGGCGGCGTCCAGTCGAGCGTGCCGTCGGACTTCATGTGCCGCGTCAGATCGATGACCCGATCGGATGCGATGCCCGCGACCTCCTGCACCTGTTCGCTCAAGCGATAGTAGTCGGACTCCACTTCGAAGCCGGCCTTGACCTCGAAGCGATCGATGCGGGCTTCGTCGGAGAGACGCAGATCGGCAATCTTCAGATTCGCCGTCGCCAGCGAGGCCGCCGCCATCATCGGCGACATGTCCACACCGGCCACCGGGCTCAGGAAATCCGATGCGCCATCGGTGCGCGGAACGAACGTGATGCGAAACCAGCGCGCGGAGACCGGCGCGAAACTGACGGTGGTGGGAACCAGCGTTATCGGCACGTCGGCAACTTCACGCCAGCGTTTTCCATCATCGCTCGCTTCGAGCCGCGGCGAGACTCTCGCGCCGAAGAAGATCATCGCGCTGCCGGGCATGTGGAGCCGGACGGAACGCACCGACTGCGTGCCCGGGTACTCCAGCGTCAGTGACGGTGACGTCCCCTCCGTCAGTGGCAGCTCGATCGCACTGGAAAAGTCGTCATCGACCAGCGGACCCACATCGACGGCCGCGCCATCCGTTGCGGTCACCTTCGGTAGCGGCAACTCGCGAGCCGGGACGAACGGATGGGCCAGCACGACCGAATCGGCGTAGTGCGCAGGCGGCTGTTTCGGTTTGCCACGCCCCAGCGCTTCGCTGATACCCAACGCCTTCGGCATCGACTGGAACGGCCCGGTCACCGACGGCGGAGATGCCAGTTTTCCGGAAAACGGCTTGCCACCTTCGACGACGGTCTCGCTCCAGACCAGTTTCTTCATCGCATCTTCCGGCCCGACCCACGGCCCACCGGTTTCCGACCAGCCCGGCGAGGCGGCGATCGCGAATTCGAGCCCCAGCCGGTCGGCCTCGGAGACCGCGAATTTGAATGCATCCTTCCATTCCGGCGTCATGTAAACGAGTCGCTTATCGACGATCTGCGGCGTGGACAGGTTGGCATCGAAATTCTGCACGCCGCCGATACCGACGCGCTGCATCCATGCCAGATCCTTGGCGATGCCATCCCGCGTGATGTTGCCATTCATCCAGTGCCACCAGACGCGCGGGCGGGCACTGGCCGGCGGCTGGCGAAACTGCATCTCCAGCGATACATCCTGTTGCGGAGCCGGATCGCCGGCCAGCGCGGGAATGGCGCTCAGTGCGACGAGAAGGGAGAGCAGCTTTTTCGATTTCGTTTTCATTATCGTCGGTCCTTGGTCGTATCGATGTCGGTGTGCCACGGCAGCGGTTGCTGCAGTCTCAGCCCGGAGAGAATTCGGACTGCAAGGTCTCCTCCTCCGCAGCGACGATCACGCGCACGCCGGCGCGCTCCAGCAGCGCGTGATGCTCGTCCCGAATGGCAGCGTCGGTGACGACGATGTCGACATCCTGCAATTCGCAGACGACATGGCCGGCTGGCGCCTCGAACTTGCTGCTGTCGATCAGCAGGATCAGCTCGTCGGCACGTTCGAGCAGGCGGCGCTCGACCTGCGCCAGGATCACGTCGGTCTGCATGACGCCGTGCCTGCCGACCGACGCCGCACCCATGAACATGCGCGAGGCGCGATAGCGGCTCACGCCGTCGTCGTCGAACGGCGACAGCACGATGTTCTGCTCGCGGAACACGGTGCCACCCGGTATCGCAATGCGCGTACCGCTCTGCGGCAGCAGCGCGTCGATGATGTGCAGCGAATTGCTCAGTACCTGCAGATCGAGCCCGTCGAGATGGGGACACATCTGCAGCGTCGTCGAACCGCCGTCGATGATGATCGACTCGCCGCGGCGGCACAGCGCGGCCGCCACACGGCCGATGGCGCGCTTGGCGGGATGGTTGCGCATGATGTTCTGGTGGAACGGCACCCCGGTCAGTTTGGGAATGTCGTCCTGAACCTGTGCGCCCGCCGCGTCGGCCAGCTTCGCGCCGCCGCGCACGCGAACGATCTGGCCCGCGCCTTCGAGGCGGTCGAGATCGCGCCGCAGCGTCGCCGGCGAGGCGTCGAGCTGCTGATCGAGCTCCTGGAAGGAGACGAATCCGCGCTGGCTCAGCAGCTGCAGGATGATGCGTTCGCGGTCGGCGGCGTGCATGGTCGTGTGTTCAATCCGCAATGAATGAGAGTCAGACGATACCGGCGCTGCCGGTCGAGGCGCGGCGCTCGCGGGCCTTGCGCGCGCGCCAGCCCGATTCGCGATAGGCGGCGATCGGGTCGAGCGCGCCTCCCGCATCAAGGCGTGCCATTGCGAGGATCGGTGAAACGTCGGTGTTGAAAGCACGCCGCAGCGTCTGGAAGGCGGCCATCACATCGTTGTTCTGCTGCTGTTCGGCCAGCGCGGCGCGATCGACCAGCAGCGCCCGCGCGCAGGCGCCGGCGATCGCCTCCGCGCTCGACAGCAGGCTCTCGATCGGATCGGTGATGTTGTGTGACTGATCGATCATGTAGGCCGGCTCGAAATCCGCCGGTGTCCGTCGCTCCGCCTCGACCAGTTCGTTGAAGATCAGGAACAGCTGATGCGGGTTGATCGAACCCGCGTCGAGATCGTCGTCGCCATATTTGGAATCGTTGAAATGGAAACCGCCGAGTTTGCCGAAGCGGTGCAGGCGGGCGACGATCTGTTCGATGTTCACGTTCGGCGCGTGGTGGCCGAGATCGACCAGACACTGCGCCTGCGGACCGAGCTGCTGCGCGGCGAGAATGCTGCTTCCCCAGTCCGACAACACGGTCGAATAGAACGCCGGCTCGTACAGCTTGTGCTCCAGCAACATCTTCCAGTCCGCCGGCAGCGCCGCATATATCTGCGCGGCCGATTCCAGATAGCGGTCGAACGAAGCGGCCAGCGACTGCTGGCCGGGAAAGTTGGTGCCGTCGCCGACCCAGACCGTCAGCGCCTTGGAGCCCAGCGCCTGCCCGAGACGGATGCATTCGACGTTGTGTTCGACGGCCTGCGCGCGCACGGCGGCATCGGTGTGTGTCAGCGATCCGTATCGATAGCTGCGCGCCTGCCCCGGTGCATCCTGGAATGTGTTCGAGTTCACCGCGTCGAAGCCGAGCCCGAGGCTCGCCGCCCGCTCCCGCAGTGCGCCCGGGTCAGCCACTCTGTCCCACGGAAAATGCGGCGAGACCCGCGGCGTCACGCGGCACAGCTGCTGCACGACCGCGCAATCCTCGAGCTTTTCGTCGAGACAGGTCGGCTCGCCGGCGATAGGAAAACGCGCGAAGCGCGTGCCGCCGACACCGACGCCCCAGCTCGGCAGCGCGAGTTGCAGAGCGGCGACCCGCTGCTTGATGGCGTCTATCTCCACGCCGCGCCGCCGCAGGCTGCGCGCGAGGCTGTCGTAGTCGTCACGCACGGCATCCAGATGCCGCTCGTTGTGCGAACCGATCAGATCGACAGCGATCGGCAATGCGCGCTCTTTCATCTTCTTATCTCTCCGCTAGCGCGTGAACGCCTGCGCATTGCCGGCGTCGACATTGAGGATGTTGCCGGTGGACTTGGCCGAGGCATCGGAGACGAGGAAGTGCACCGCCTCGGCGATATCCTCGGGCAGCACATCGCGCTTGAGCAGACTGCGCGCACGATAGTGCTGCTCCAGTGCCTCGCCCGAATCGATGCCGTGGGCCTGCGCCCGCTCCTTGCGCCAGTCGCCGTCCCAGATGCGCGAGCCGCGAATCACCGCATCCGGATTGACCACGTTGACGCGAATGCCGTGCGGTGCGCCCTCCAGCGCCAGACAGCGCGCGAGATGCACCGCCGCCGCCTTGGCCGAGGCGTAGGCCGAAGCGTTCGGCGTCGCCGACAGCGCGTTCTTCGAGCCGATGAACACCATCGCCCCACCCTGCCGCTTCAGCAGCGGGAAAGCGGCGCGCGATGTCAGGAAATAACCTTCGGCGAGCACGTCGTAGTTGCGGCGCCACAGTTCGACCGAGGTCTCCTCGATCGGCGCCGATGAAGCGAGTCCGGCATTGGCGACGACGATGTCGAGCCCGCCGAATTCGCGCGCGCAATCGGCGAAGGTTGCCGCGACCTGCGCTTCGCTGGTGACATCGCAGACCGATGCCCGCACGAGATCCCGACCGAATTGCCCGGCGAAACCGGCCCGCACCTGTTCCAGCGCGCTGGCATCGCGATCGGCGAGCAGCACGCAGGCGCCGTCGCGCAACAGTCGCGCCGCCGTCGCCGCGCCGATGCCACCGGCGGCGCCGGTGACCAGGGCGATGCGTCCGGCCAGCGGTTTCGGTGGCGGCATCCGTCGGAGCTTCGCCTCTTCGAGCTGCCAGTACTCGATGCCGAACGCCTCGCGCTCGTCGAGGCCGACGTAGCGGCCGATCGCCTCGGCACCGCGCATGACGTTGATGGCGTTGCCGTAGAACTCGCCGGCCAGCCGCGCCGTGCTCTTGTCCGCCGCGAAGCTGAAGCGGCCGACGCCCGGCACCATGACGATCACCGGATTGGCATCGCGCATCGGCGGATCGCCGGCCCCGGCGCAGCGCTGGTAATAGGCGGCGTAAGCGGCGCGGTAGTCCGCGACCGCCTGTGCCAGATAGTCATCGTCATCGAGCTGCGCCGGATCGAGCGCCAGCGGCGCAATCTTCGTGCGCAGGAAATGGTCGGGGCAGGAGGTGCCGATCGCCGCCAGTCGCAGGAAGTCGCGGCTGCCGGCGAACTCCAGCGACTCGCGGTCGTCGCTGAAATGGCCGACCTTCGGGCGCTCGCCCTGCATCATCGCGCGCAGGCGCGGCATCAGGCCCGCCGCGATCTGCGCGCGCTGTTGCGCCGGCAGTGCGGGCACGACCGCACCGCCGAAAGCGGCGACACTACCGAGACGTTGATTGAGAAAACGCGCCGCCCGTGCGATCAGGTCGATGGAGTTGTCGTAGCAGGCTTTCGCCGTGTCGCCCCAGCAGATCAGGCCGTGGCCGGCCAGCACGACGCCGCGCAGGTTCGGATGTGCCGCGACATGGTCGCGCAGCCGCAGGCCGAGATCGAAGCCGGGGCGTTTCCACACCAGCCAGCCGACCTGATCGCCGTAGACTTCGCGGGTCATCGCCTCGCCATTGTCGGCGGCGGCGAGCGCGGTGACGGCATCCGGGTGCAGGTGGTCGACGTGAGTGAACGGCAGGTACGCGTGCAGCGGTGTGTCGATCGACGCCGCACGCGGGTTGAGCGCGAAGGTACAGTGCGGCAGGTAGCCGACCATCTCGTCCTCGTGCCCGACGCCGCGATAGAGCGACTCCAGCTGATGCAGCTTGTCGAGGCAGAGCGTCGCGAAACCATCGAGCGCCATCGAACCGATATCGCCACCGGAACCCTTGACCCACAGCACCGGCACCGCGGCGCCGGTCAGCGGGTCGGTGCCGCTCAGCTTGGCGGAGGTGTTGCCGCCACCGAAGTTGGTCACCGTGAGGTCGGAGCCGAGCAGGTTCGAGCGATACAGCAGCAGCTGTTCCGGCGCCAGCGACGATGCCCGCGTCTGCGACCAGCGGTTTTCGGGAATGGCGAAGGGGGTTGCGGTTTCGGCAGTCATGCGCCAACTCTAATCACGGATATGGTCAATATCAATCATATCTGATAATAATCGATCACCGCATTCGGAGAATGGATGCGTCCGGATATGGAGAGAGATGTGCTGTCGGGACGGGTGGTCGTTTTCGACGTCGGTAAAAGTCTGGCGAAGCTGAGCCTGTGGGACCGGCAGGGGCAACTGCTGGCGCAGCGCTCGCGCCCCAATCGTCCGGTCGCGGTCGATGGCCGGCGCGCGCTCGACACCGACGGCATCGAAACCTGGTGCGCCGAAACGTTGCGCGACTTCGCGCGCTCGGGCGCCATCGCCGCCATCGTTCCGGTCGGCCACGGCGCCGCCGCCGCGATCGTCCGCGACGGTCGGCTCGCCACCGCCGTGCCGGACTATGAAGAGGAGCTGCCCGCAACGCTGCGCACCGAGTACGAACGCCGGCGCGATCCGTTCACGCTGACCGGATCGCCCGCACTGCCGGCCGGGTTGAATCTCGGCGCGCAGCTGTTCCGGCTGCAGCGGGAAAACCCGGAACTGTTCACCGGCGACGCGCGCATCCTGCCGTGGCCGCAGTACTGGGGCTGGCGTTTCAGCGGTGTCATGGCCAGTGAGGTCAGCAGCCTCGGCTGCCACAGCGATCTGTGGCAACCCGCCGCGCGGCAACCATCGCCGCTCGCGCACGAATGCGGCTGGGCAACGCGACTGGCGCCGCTGCGTCGCGCCGATGAGGTGCTCGGCACGATGACGACAGAGTGGCGAACGCGCAGCGGACTCGGTGCCGACGTACAGGTCCATTGCGGATTGCACGACTCCAACGCCGCACTGCTCGCCGCACGTGGTTACGACGAACTCACCGGCCGCGAGGCGACCGTGCTGTCGACGGGCACCTGGTTCGTCGCCATGCGCACGCCGGGGCGCAACGCTCATGTCGATCTGACAGCGCTGCCCGAACAGCGCGACTGTCTCGTCAATGTCGACGTCGAAGGGCGCGCCATTCCGTCCGCGCGTTTCATGGGCGGTCGCGAGATCGAATTGCTGGGCGGCCTCGATGACAGCTCCGATTCCGTTGCCGCATTGCGCGCGGTGATCGACGCGGACGTGCAACTGCTGCCGGGCTGGGTGCCCGGTGTCGGCCCCTACCCTCACTGCCGCGGCCGCTGGCACAACGAACCGCAGAATCCTCGATTGCGGCGCGCCGCCGTCGCCCTCTATGCCGCGCTGATGGTCGACACGCTGCTCGATCTGATCGGCACGCGCGATCGCCTGCTGATCGAGGGACGGTTCGCGCGAGCGTCGGCGTTCGTCCCGGCACTGGCGACGCTGCGACCCGAACTGCAGGTGCTGGTGCACGACGGCGATGAAGGCGGCGTGCCGTACGGCGCGCTGCGCCTGATCGCACCGACACTGCCAGCGCCCGGAACGCTCGCCCGCATCGCCCCGCTCCCGCTCGAACTCGACGACTACAGGGCGCGCTGGCGGCGCGCCGCAAAAATGAAAGGACGCGCCGCAGAAATGAAAGGAAGCGCCGCGGAAATGGAAGAGAAACGATGACGATGAAAGCTGCAGCAGTGACCGACTATCGCGAACTGGCGCGGCGGCGCCTGCCGCGCTTCCTGTTCGAGTACATCGACGGCGGCTCCTACGCGGAGGTCACGCTGCGCCGCAACACCGACGAACTGGCGACGATCGCCCTGCGCCAGCGCGTGTGTCGCGATGTCTCCGCAATCGATCTCTCCACCACACTGTTCGGGCAGACGCTGTCGCTGCCGGTGATGCTCGCGCCGATCGGGCTGGCCGGGCTGAACGCGCGCCGCGGTGAAGTGCAGGCCGCGCGCGCCGCGCACAAGGCTGGCGTGCCGTTCTGCCTGTCGACCGTCTCCGCCTGCCCGATCGACGAGGTCGCAACCGGCGCCGGCGCGCCGTTCTGGTTCCAGCTCTACATGATCCGCGATCGCGCCTTCATGAAGGATCTGCTGGCGCAGGCGCACGCGGCGCGCTGCCCGGCGCTGGTCTTCACCGTCGACATGCCGGTGCCGGGCTCGCGTTATCGCGACTACCGTTCAGGACTCGCCGGCGCACCGGGACTCACCGGCGCGCTGCGCCGTTTCGGTCAGGCGGCGCTGCGCCCGGCGTGGGCATGGGATGTCGGTATCCGCGGACGCCCTCATCACCTTGGCAATGTGGCGCCCGTGCTTGGCGACGACACGGGCCTCGAAGATTTCTTCGCCTGGATGCGCGACAACTTCGACCCGTCGGTGAGCTGGAAGGATCTGGAGTGGGTGCGCGAGCAGTGGCGTGGGCCACTGATCCTCAAGGGCATTCTCGACGTCGACGACGCGCGCGCCGCAGCCGCGCTTGGCGTCGATGGCATCGTCGTTTCGAATCACGGCGGACGCCAGCTCGACGGCGTTCCCGCCACCGCGCGCGCACTGCCGCTCATCGCCGATGCCGTCGGCGACCGGCTGACCGTGCTCGCCGACAGCGGCGTGCGCTCGGGTCTCGACGTCGTGCGCATGCTCGCGCTCGGCGCGCACGGAGTCATGCTCGGCCGCGCCTGGGTCTATGCGCTCGCCGCGCGCGGCGAGGCCGGTGTCGCCCACGTGCTTGAACTGATCGAGGCGGAGATGCGCGTCGCGATGGCACTCACCGGCTGCACGCGCATCGCCGACATCGGCCGCGACATTCTGGTCGACCCTCCGACATCGCGCTGATGCTTCGGCAGCGCCGCGAACCCCGACACCAATAACCACAAAACCAATAACAAGGATTTCCCGGATGCAACCCGATCCCCTGCTCGGCCTGCTGTTCCACTGGATCGGCGGCCTCGCCTCCGCCAGCTTCTACGTGCCCTATCGCGGAGTCCGCCGCTGGTCGTGGGAAATTTTCTGGCTGGTCGGCGGACTGTTCAGCTGGCTCGTCGCGCCGTGGCTGTTCGCCAGCTTGCGCAGCGCCGATCTGACCGGCGTGCTCGCCTCGACACCGCGGGATACGCTGTTCTGGTGCTGGCTCTGGGGCGCGCTGTGGGGCTTTGGTGGACTGACCTTCGGCCTGACGATGCGCTACCTCGGCATGTCGCTCGGCATGGCGGTGGCGCTCGGCCTGACCACGGTCATCGGCACGATGGGACCACCGATCTTTCGTGGCGAACTGGCCGCGCTCGCGGCGACCGACAGCGGAAAGATGACACTCGCCGGCATCGCCGTGACCATCCTCGGCATCCTGATCGTCGCGCAGGCCGGGCGCGCCAAGGAGCGCGAACTGGATGAGGTGCAACGCCGGGCATCGATCGCCGAGTTCGATCTGCGCAAGGGTTTGCTGATCGCGATCTTCTCCGGCGTCATGAGCAGCTGCTTCGCGTTCGGCCTCGCCGCCGGCGAACCGATTCGCCAGCTGACGCTCGCCGCCGGCACCGATCCGCTGTCGCAGGGGCTGCCGGTGCTCTGCATCGTGCTTCTCGGCGGGCTGACCACCAACGCGCTCTGGTGCGGCTGGCTGATCCGCCGCAACCGCTCGGCCGGCGAACTGCTCGGCCGCCCCGGCCCGGCACCGGATGCCGATGGCGGCAACCCGCCGCTGCTGCGCAACTATCTGCTGTGCGTGCTGGGCGGCACCGTGTGGTACTTCCAGTTCTTCTTCTACACGATGGGCGAGAGCCAGATGGGGCGCTACGGCTTCTCCAGCTGGACGCTGCACATGGCCAGCATCATCATCTTCTCGACGCTGTGGGGCTTCGCGCTGAAGGAGTGGGCGGCAGCGAGCCGCGCCGTACGCCACACCGTCTGGCTCGGCATCGCGACACTGGTGGCGTCGACGCTGATCATCGGCTACGGCAACTACCTGACCTCGCCGCACTGACCGACATTCCGCTTCGCGTGCCCGTTTTCCATACCAGTCATGTCCGTTTTGAACAACAGCGCAAAACCATCGCCTGCCGGAAAGCCGTTATCATGCGCATCCGCTTTGTAAGCGTCAGCGAATCAACGAGGAGCAAGCGATGACGAAAACTGCACTGGTGACCGGCGCCGCCGCCGGTATTGGCAAGGCCTGCGCGATCCGGCTGGCACGCGATGGCGTCGCGGTCGGCGTGCTCGATCTCAATCTCGAAGGCTGCGAAGCGGTCGCCGCCGAAATCCGCGCCGCCGGCGGCAAGGCCATCGCACTGCAGGGCAGCATCGCCGATCGCGCGCAGATCGAAGCCGCCGCCGGCAAGCTGCGCGACGCTTTCGGCCCGGTCACGATTCTGGTCAACAACGCCGGCATCTCGAACTTCATTCCGTTCGAGGAGCTGACCGAGGAGACGTGGGATCAGATGTTCGATATCAACTGCAAGGGCACGTTCATCGTGACGCAGGTGGTGCTGCCGGACATGAAGGCGGCGCGCTGGGGCCGGATCATCAACATCTCGTCGTCGAGCGCGCAGACCGGCAGCGTCGAGCAGGTGCACTACTCCGCCTCGAAGGGTGCCGTCATCGCGATGACCCGCTCGCTGGCGCAGGCCGTCGGCCCGCTCGGCATCACCGTCAACAACATTCCGCCCGGCGCGGTGATGAACACGATCATGTCGGAAGCGAACAAGCATCGCTTCAAGATGTCGGTCGAGGATCTGACCAAGTTCATTCCGGTGCGCCGCACCGGCGTGCCCGAGGACATCGCCAACACCTGCGCCTGGCTGGCATCGGAAGAGTCCAGCTACGTCACCGGCCAGACGATCGGCGTCAACGGCGGCCGCGTCGTCTCCTGAGACTGAAATCCGCTGCGGGTAGCATCGCCGCCCGCAGCGGACACACCATCACTGACCGATCGTCTCAGCAACCTTCACTGGCCAGTCTTCACTGACCAATGGCGTGCCGCGCAGCCAGATATCCCCACGTGAACGACGGCCCGACGCTGGAACCGGCACCGGGATAGACACGTCCCATCACCGAAGCCGTCGATACGCCGGTGGCGTAGAGACCGGCGATCACCGAACCATCCTCGCGCAGCACGCGCGCATGTTCGTCGGTGACGACACCGCCATAGGTGCCGACATCGCCCGGCACCACCGGTATCGCATAGAACGGCCCGACCTCGATCGAACCGAGCGTTGCGGAACCGTTGTTGAACTCATCGCCCAGCCACAAATCGTAGGCGCGTTCACCACGCTGAAAATCGTCATCGCGATTGTTGGCGACGAAACCGTTGAAGCGTTCGACGGTCGCCGCGAGCGCAGCCGGCTCGACAGCGATCGATCGCGCCAGCTGTTCGAGCGTGTCGGCTCGCTTCAGATAGCCCGAATCGAACCAGCTCTGTGGCGCCTTGCGCCACGGCAACGTATCGGGCAGCAGATATTTCTGCAGGTACTGGCTGTCGAATATCGCCCAGCTCGGTATGGCCGGCACGCTCTGGTTGCGCGCCAGCATCCCCTGGCAATAACGCATGTAGGAGCCGCCCTCGTTCATGTAACGCGCGCCACTCTGGTCGACCAGAATGCAATGCGGCGACGCCGTCATCGCCTGCACACCGGGTTTGAATTCGCGCAGTTCGGCACCCGGCGTCATCGTCTGCTGGCTGCCGACGCGCTCTTCCATCTGCGCGATCGCCGCACCGTGCTTCATCATCTCTTCGATCATCTCGCCGGTATCGCCGGCGATGGCCATGCTCCACTGCACCGACGTGCCCGGAATGTACTGGTCGCGCATACGCTGATTGCGCGCAAAGCCACCGGCGTTGACCAGCACGCCGAGCCGTGCTCCCACCGACCACGGCTGGCCGTCGCGGGTGGTGACCACACCTTTGACGGCATCCTGCTCCGTGATCAGTTGCTGTACGGGAGACTCGGTCCGGATCTCGACCCCGGCGCGCAACGCGGCCTGCAACATGCGCCCCTGCAGCGCCCCGCCGCCGGCCACCCATTGTTTGCCGGACAGCTTCGCGATGATGCCGCGCAGTGCGACCCTGAGTGCCAGCCACTTCACCCGCCACGACCGGTTGACCGCCGGCAGCTCCAGCAACTCCGGCAGCGTGACCGGCAACGAGATTCCCAGCCGCGCGAGCAGCGGCGGCACCGGCGACTGAATCGAGGTCGGCTGCAACTTCCGTTTCCAGTCACCCAGCTCGTTCACGTCCAATGGTTGCGCTATCACCGTGCGCCCGCGCTTCGATCCACCCGGCAGTTCATCGTGGTAATCGGGCCAGTCGCTGACGCGGTCGAACCTGATTCCCTGCCCGATCAGAAACTCCAGCATGCGCGGCGCTTCGCGCAGATAAGCATGGCGGCGCGCCTGTGTGGCGCCGCGCGCATCCGGATCGTTGCCGCCGAGCGCATCGAGATAGGTGGCCGCCTGCTCGAAACTGTCGGGCACACCGTCCCGCTGCATGAAGCGGTTGTTCGGAATCCACATGACGCCACCGGAGCGCGCCGTGGTACCGCCGACCATGTCGGTCTTTTCCAGAATGAGGACGCTTTTGCCGAGCGAGCGCATCAGCAACGCCGAGCACATCGAGCCGCCGCCGCTGCCGACGACGACCCAGTCGAACACCTCATCGAATCGGCTCACCGGAACCTCGTCTTTTTCAGGTTTCACAGAGAAACGACCGCGCCACCGGCCGTGGCCGAGGCCCGAATCGCATCGATCACTTTCATGCCGGCGACGCCGTCGGCGAACGTCGCCACCGGCACCGACGGAGCCTTGCCGTCGATTGCCGCGCGCCAGATCTCGGCGAGGCGTCGCGCCGGCGGGATCTCGACATGCAGGTACTGCTTGCGCGGATCGTCGCTCGGCGCCTCGTGGGGCAGTTCGAGTTCGGCAGGAATCGGCAGTTCGCGGGTGCCGTTGCGGTCGGCGAGAAAAACCTTGCCGCTCTCCATCGACAGCGTGCCATGGGTGCCGGCGACGCGGTTCATCGACGCGAAACCACCCCACGCACCACCGGTCTGCATCACCAGTCCGGGCACGCCGCTGGCCATCCTGAAGCGCATCAGGTAGGTGTCGTCGGCCCCTTCGTCGCGATCGGCGACGATCGCCAGCGACGCGCTCAGCGACTCGAATTCACCCAGCCAGGTGCGAATCATGTCGACCATGTGCGAACCCGAGGCGCCGAGCCAGCCGCCGCCGGCCTGCTCGTCGAACCACCACGGCGTCATCTTCGTCTCCGGGTTGGCGACGATGCCGGAGTACTGCGTGATCGTCACCAGCCGCGGCTCACCGATCAGCCCGTCGGCGATGGCGCGCGCCATCACGATACGCTCGGGCATCATCCGGAACTGGTTGCCGATCAGGTGCACGACACCGGCACGCTCGGCAACCGCCAGCATTCCGGCCGCTTCGTCGGTATCTCTGGCGAACGGTTTTTCGCACAGCACATGGCAGCCGCGCGCCAGCGCCGTGTGCACCAGTGCGGCGTGAGTATGCGGTGGCGTGGCGATGGCCACCGCCTTCGCGCCGGTTTCGACGATGGCGGTATCGAGATCGGTAAATGCGCGCGCGACGCCACCGCTGTCCGCACGCCGCTGCGTGCGGGCCGGGTCGTTGCCGACGATGCCGACGACGTCGAATCCCGACGCGCGCAGCGCAGGCACGATGACGCGCAGACCATGGCCAGTGCCGGCAACCAGCGCCGGAACGGGGGACGAGGGGTACGGCATGAATGCCCTCCGGAAAATCTCGTGAAACGTTGCGACGGACGATCGATTACGAGCGCTTGCTCATCGCCGCCTGCATCAGCGGCACGATCTTCTCCTGAACGATCATCGGGTTCATGTACTCGGCCACCCGGGCGATGCGGCCGTCGCGGATGCGGAACAGGAATACGTGCGTGTTCTCGAACGGGTCGCCATTGACCAGCGTGCCGTGCGATCTGACCTCCGCGCTGACGCGATCGTCCTCGGCCGTCAGCGCATCGATGGTGTAGACCAGCGTGCCGCCGAAAATGGCCGCGAGCAGTTTGACGCCGCCCTGAAAGCGGGCCTTGTCGAACGTGCCCGAGGTGACGGTCCAGGCCGTCATGTCGTCGGTCACCATCGTCTCCGGCAGTTCGCCGGCCGCGATGACCTTGAAGAACTCGCGAACCAGTGCATGATTGCTCGTGCTCATCGCTCTACCCTCTTCTTCTTTCGGCTGGTGGCCGGCTTCTCCTTGTCGACGGCACCGGCATTGCTGCTGATGCCGTCGATGACGAAATCGGTGATCGCCGCGTTGATGCTGTCGTCGTCGGCCAGACCCGACGGAAAGATCCAGTCCCGGAAGATCACGCAACCGAGCACGCCGGCGAACGAAACGCGCACCAGCAACTTCGGATCGACCTTCGCATTGCGACCGGCACGCTTGCTCATCATCGCCGCGCCGCGCTCGAAGTAAGCCTGCAGGCTGTCGATCTCGCCGACGCTCTTCATGCTGCCGGAGGTGAACAGCTGCGCGACGACCAGCGACAGCAGCAGCTTCGAGTGCTCGTCGAGGAAATGACGCAGCTCATCGATGTAGAGCTGGGTCTGTTCGCGCACGCTGTCGGTATCCGCCAGATTGGCGTGATGGCGGGCGTTGAACAGGGCGAAGTGTTCGTTCAGCGGTTCGAACACGGCCTCGCGAAACAACTCCGATTTCGACGAGAAGTAGCGGAACAGCTGCGCCTCGGTCACATCCGCGCTGCGCGCGATGGCGGCCGTCGTCGCGCCGACGAAGCCGAACTGCCGGAACTCCTCGCGCGCGGCGTGGATCAGACGGTCGCGAATCTCCTCCGGCGAGCGCCGTTTGCGCCGTCCGTTGGTCGCCGCTTTCGCCGGCTTCGCTTTCGTCGCTGGTCTGGGTCTGGTGGCCAATACGTCGCCCGTCCTCTGCCTTCAATGGCACCGCTGCATCCTTGGTACCGATGCTTGCATGCCCCAATAGATAGTGGATACTATCATACGTATCTGGTCGCTTGAAGAGGCTGACAACCAGCCGCTGCAATCACCCGGGATGGATAACACGATGAAAAGACCCGATGGCCAGTTCGACCCCTCCGCCGGGCTGCTGCGCACCGAGCAGTTCCAGATGGCCTATGCCACCAACGACATCGAGCGAGCCTGCGATCTGTTCCGGCAACGCTTCGGCATCCGCGAATTCCGCCGCCTCGCCGGACAGATGCCGAGCGGCGGCCACATTCATGTCGAACTGGCGTGGGTCGGCCCCACCATGTACGAGCTGCTGACCGCGACCGGACCCGGCTCCGATCTCTATGTAGGGCGCCTGCCGACGAACCGCTTCGCGATCCAGCACCACCACCTCGGTTTCCTGATCCACGACGAGGCGCAGTGGCAGGGTCTGTTTTCGCAGATCGAGAGCAACGGCTGGACGCTGTTATCCAAAAACAACACGCCCGGTTTCATGCAGACCTGTTTCGTCGACGTGCCGGAACTCGGCCACTACTTCGAATACCTGTTTCCGGAGCCGGCCGGCATCGCCTTCTTCGAAGGCGTACCCGGCAACTGAACCATCCTCATCAACGCAGAGAGATGCCATGAGTTTTCCGATCGCACCGAACCTTCTCGAATACCTCGGCGAACTGGAGGCGGCCGTCGCCGAGTTGGCCAATACCTGGCACCCGGACGATCCGGCCTACCGCGCCGACGTCTACCGCCAGACGATGATGAGCCTCTCCTACAGCTATTTCGCCTACTTCCACGCCACGCCGGAGCACCCGGACTGGGCGCCGCTGTGGAACCCGGTCTTTACGCTGCAGCCGAACCCGGACGACATCTATCTCTACAGCCCGATCCGCGGCGACCTGCGCTACCGGGTCAGCGGCAATCGCGGCACGGTGAAGATTCTCAGCTTCACGACGCAGCGCTTCATGTCCGGCATGGTCGACGATATCTCGCAGATCGGCGGCCACAACGAGATCGACGATTCGGAGTTCAGTGTCGACGTCAACGGCGATTTCGAGTTGCTGTTCAGCGCCGAACGCCCCGCCGGTCACACCGGCAACTGGGCGCCGATCCATCCCGAGGCGACCGGCATGATGGTGCGGCTGCGCAGCTACGACTGGGAGAACGAGGTCGACCCCAGGCTGTCGATCGAATGCCTCGACGACGTGCCGCCGAAACCGCGCCTGACACCACAGCAGATCATCGACGGCATTCGCGAGATGGCGAAATTTCCGTCGCGCAAAACGCGCAGCTACTACCGGATGCAGAATGGCGTGAAAGAGCGTGTCGGCTTCAACGTGTTCGAGCCGATCCGGATGAAGGGTGCGCTGGCGAAACAGGTCTACTGGCCGGCCTGCTTCCAGCTCGACGATGGCGAAGCGCTGATCATCGAGACCGAGCTGCCGGCAAATCGCCCGTACTGGAACATCCAGCTCAACGATCCACTGTTCAATGCACTGGAATACGTTTACCGCCTCTCCAGCCTCAACGGCCACAGCGCCAGGGTCAGCTCGGATGGCAGATTCCGCGCGGTGATCTCGCTGGTCGATCCCGGTGTGCCGAACTGGCTCGACCCCGCCGGTTACAAGGAAGGCGGCATCTACGGTCGCTGGTTCGACTGCGATACCAACCCCACGCCGATCATCAAGCGCGTGCCGCTCGCCGAGCTGCGCAACCACCTGCCGGCCGATACACCAGTGGTAACACCGGAACAACGCAAAGAGGAGCTGCGCCGGCGCGTGCGCGCCTGTCAGCGTCGGCGGCGGTGGTAAGACGATGAACGTCCCCGGCTACGACTTCAGCGGCAAGGTCGCCATCGTCACCGGCGGCGGCAGTGGCATCGGTGCCGCCACCGCGCTGCTGCTGGCGCGTCTCGGCGCCGATCTCGTCATCGCCGGCCGCACGCTCGAACGCTTGCAGGCAACGGCGGACGAGATCACTGCCGCGACCGGCCGTCGCTGTCTGGCGGTTCCGACCGACGTACGCGACGAGGAGCAGGTCGGGCACCTGATCGACACTGCGATCGAAGCGTTCGGCCATATCGACATCCTGATCAACAACGCCGGCGGCACGCAGATGACGCCGCTGCAGGAGATCACGACGAAACAGTGGGACCGCAGCTTCGCACTCAACGTCGATGCCGCCTACTTCTGCACGCGTGAGGCCGGCCGCCATTTCATCGCGCAGGGCTCGGGTGCCATCGTCAACGTCTCGTCGATGGCCGGCGTCAACGGCACGCGCAGCGGCGCCCACTACTCCGCCGCCAAGGCGGCCCTGCAGATGTTCACCCGCGTCGCGGCCGCCGAGTGGGGACCACACGGCATCCGCGTCAACTGCGTGGCGCCGGGCATGATCCTCTCCGAGATCGCGACCGAGCACCTGAAGAACTCCAACATCGACATCGCGGCGGGCACCGCCGAATTTCCACTGCGCCGCGCCGGCACGCCGGAAGAGGTCGCCAGCGCCATCGTGTTCTTCGCCAGCGACGCCTCCGCCTACATCACCGGAGAGACGCTCTGCGTGTACGGCGGCCCGATGCTCGGCGGCCCGAAAACCACCTGAATCGCGCAGCCCATCGTCAATGCGAGGTATCACCTGAATGGAAGATCGTTTCACACCACCGAAGCGGTTCGCCGATGCCGGCGACGAACTTCACGAGCTGGTCGCGCGCGAACTCGGTACCGATGATTTCGGTCCGGGTGACTACCGCCCGGGGCTCGACGTGCTGCTGCTGTCGCTGGACTACGATCCGCACCTGACCGAACAGGGGCGGCGCATCGCCTGGGGCGAGATATACAAGGCGCTCTATGCGCGGGCTCACGCATTCCGGCAAATGAAGCAGACACCCGGCTTCGACCGCCACGCCATCACTGCCCCCATCGTCATCACCGGCATTCCGCGCACCGGCACCACGGCGCTGCACAAGCTGATGGCGGTCGACCCGCAGTTTCAGGGCCTGCAGACCTGGCTGATCGGTACACCGATGCCGCGCCCGCCGCGCGAACAGTGGGAGAACCACCCGCAGTTCCAGCTCGCCGTCGAACAGCTGCAGCGCCGCCACGCCGCCGTGCCGGAACGGCGCGCTGCACATCTGATGGTGGCCGACGAGGTCGACGAGTGCTGCCTAGTCATGCGTCAGGGCTTCGTGTCGAACCTGTGGAGCTGCATGTGGAGCGCCGCCAGCTACGACCTCTGGTGCCAGACGCAGAGCGAGCGCCACTGCTACGACCATCTCTATCGCGTGTTGCAGCTGATCGGCAGCAACGAGCCGAACAAGCGCTGGCTACTGAAGAATCCCGGCCACATCGCCAATCTCGATCTGCTGTTCGCCGTGTTTCCCGATGCCAAGGTGATCCAGACCCACCGCGATCCGGCCAAGGCCATTCCATCGCTGTGCGCGATGCTGATCCGCAACCACGACGTCGTCGAGGATGGTCGGCGCGATCTGCGCGCGCGGCTTATGGGCATTCGTGAAATGGAGAAATGGGCGAAGGCGATTCGCGACGCCGAGCCGGTGCGGCAGGCGCACCGTTCACAGGTTCTCGACGTCATCCACAGCGATTTCCATCGCGAGCCGATGCAAACGCTCGAAACCATCTATGCCTTTGCCGGACTGGAGCTGACGCCCGAGGTACGCGCCGCGATGCAGCA
>CAZEVP010000002.1:63502-102828 GCA_964515735.1 uncultured Verrucomicrobiaceae bacterium
CTGCCCGACCCGACACCGGGGCCGGATGATGTCGTCATCAAGGTGCATCGCTGCGGCATCTGTGGCACCGACCTGCACATGACCGAGGGCCACCAGTGGCAGTTCGCGGCCGGCTCAGTGCCGGGCCATGAATATTCGGGCGAGGTGATCGCGCTCGGTTCCAACGTGACCACGCTGAAACTCGGCGACCTGATCACCGCCCTCCCCTCCACCGGCTGTGGTCACTGCCCCGCCTGCCATCACGGCAATCTCGCACTGTGTCACCACGCCCCCGGCGTCATGGGCGGTTACGCCGAGATGATGAAGATTCCGACCAGCGTTGCCGTCAAGCTGCCGAGCACGCTGTCGGCCGCCGATGGCGCCCTGATTGAGCCGCTGGCGGTCGGGCTCTATGGCGTGCGGATGTCGCGCATCCAACCCGGTGATCGCGTACTGGTGCTCGGTGCCGGTTCGGTGGCGCTCTGCACGATCTATTGGGCGAAGCGCCTCGGTGCGGGGCGCATCGTCGCCATGTCGCGCTCGGCACGAAGAAAAGAGATGTCACTGCAGATGGGTGCGAATGCCTTCGTGCAGTACGGCGACAACGAAGCCGGTGAAGTCATCGAAGCACTTGGAGGCCAAGCAGACATCGTTTTCGAGTGCGTTGGTACGCCCGGCTTCCTGATGAAGGGCATTCAGCATGTGCGCGATCTCGGTCAGGTGATCTCGATGGGGTTCTGCACGTCGCCGGACACGATCGTCCCGGCCGTCACCGGCTTCAAGGGCGTTTCGCTGCAGTTTCCGGTCGGTTATGCGCTGAAGGATTTTCAGTACGCAGCCGACGTCATGGACAGCGGCCATGTCGATCCGAAGATATTGATCAGCTCGGTGGTGACGTTGGATCAATTGCCGGCAACGTTCGACAAGCTGCGCGGGGCGAACAATGAGACCAAGGTTCAGGTTGCGCCGGTACTCACCTGAGCAGCCTCAAAGGCAGCATTGACCGAATGGCCCGGCTGGCACCCCGAATATCCACTTGCGAGCAAGAGTCGATGAATGACGTGAAACATACCGCACCACCGGTGCTGGTGGTCGGAACCGGTTTTGGATGCCGCATCCATGTGCCTGCGCTGCGCGCTGCCGGTTTCGATGTCGTCGGTCTGGTCGGCACCGATGCCGAACGCACCGCTCGACGCGCGCAGAGCAGTGGTGTCGCAGACGCGTTCATCGATCTCGATGAGGCGATCCGCAAGACCGGCGCTGTCGCGGTAACCGTCGCTTCGACACCGCATACCCATGCAGCACTGACACTGACAGCCCTGGCACACGGCTGCCACGTCATCTGCGAAAAGCCGATGGCCAGCAATGTCGGGGAAGCGCATGCCATGGTGCAGGCCGCAGAGCGTGCAGGCGTTACCCATCTTCTGGGTAACGAATTCCGCTGGCAGCCGGATCGCGCCATCGTGGCACGGGCACTCGCAGAAGGCCTGATTGGCGAACCCCGCTTCCTGACGCTGACCAGCTACCTGCCGCTGGTTGCCTCACCCGAGGCGAGAATGCCGCGCTGGTGGTTCGATGAAACGGCAGGCGGTGGTTGGTTGGGCGCGCAGGGCTCGCACATCATCGATCAGGTGCGCACCTGGGCTGGGGAATTTGCCAGCCTCAGTGCCTCTCTGCCGCTTGTCTCGGACCGCAGCGGTGTCGCCGAAGACAGCTATTCGGTTCGTTTCAGGCTGACCAACGGCGTCGAAGGGGTGATCCAGCAGACGGCGGGGGCATGGGGATCACCGGCATCGATGAGCAGAATTGCAGGCACCCACGGGACTTTGTGGATCGAGAATGGAGTGGTGAAACTCGCCGATCGCAACGGCGTCCGGGAGCTGCCGGTGCCAGAGGATCTGGTGCTGCCGCCACCACCCGTGCCAAGCAGCGACCCACGTCACCAGTTTTCTCAACTGGAGCTGGGGCCCTATACCCGTCTGTGCGAAGCGTTCCGCGCGGGAATCGAGGGGCGTACATCAGCCAGCCCGGTATCCCTCCCGACGTTCCATGACGGCCTGGCCTGCATGAAAGTCATGGACGCCATCCGGGCTTCGGCAAAGGGCGATGGCGCGCGCGTGGAGCTCGACTAGCGGGGAATCCTGGCGGTGGACAGGCTCGGCATCGAACGGCTGTGCGTATTCGGCATGCCGCCGGTTTCTTTCGTGGAACTGGCTGCCAGCCTCGATTGTCGCCACATCGGTACCGGCCTCGTCGCCCAGCGCCATTACAACCCCCACGGCTATCCGGATTGGTCGCTTCGCGACGATGCGGCGCTGCGTCGCGAAACGATCGCCGCCCTGCGCCACTGCGGTGTCTCCATTGCACTCGTCGAGGGATTCGCCGTGCGCAGGAACGCCAGTGTTCGCCAACTGGCATCTGACCTCGATCTGGTTCGCGAGCTGCACGGCACACGGATCAACGCCGTCAGCGTCGAACCCGATCTCGACCGGACCATGGATGAGTTCGCACTCCTTGCGGAGATGGCGTTCGAGCGCGGCATCGAAACGGTGACGGAGATCGGTCCCGGTCCCATTGCCAGCCTGCAGACAGCGCTTGCCGCCGTACGCCATGTCGGGCAACCGCACTTCCGCATACTGCTCGACACCATGCATTTTTTTCGTCTGGGCGGGACGCTTGCCGATATGGCGGAGCTCGATGCCGACGCAATCGGCTACGTTCAACTGTGCGATGCACCGCTTGCTCCGGCCTGCGCTTCGTATATGGAAGAGGCACTCCATGAGCGCAAAGTGCCGGGCAGCGGAGAACTTCCGCTGGCGGAACTGCTGGCGCTACTTCCCCGGGACATCATCGTCAGCGTCGAGGTGCCACAGCGCTCGCTGGCCGAAGCCGGCATGAACCCCCGTGAGCGCGTGTCGCTGCCTGTCAATGCCGCGCGACGCCTGCTGGCCTTCCAGTCAGCGACATGACTCCACGGAAATCCTTCTCGCCGCCCCTGAACCACCATTCACTCCTCTGGCACGATGGTTACCTTCAAGCCATCCAGCGCATCGGTCATGCGGATCTGACATGAAAGGCGCGACTGGGAATTGTGAAACGATGACCCCTCCAGTAGTGCGCTCTCGTCTTCGCTGACCGGTGGCAATCGGCCCACGAATTCCGGATCCACGTGCACATGGCATGTCGCACACGAACAGCACCCACCGCACAACGCCAGCATTTCAGTCAGACCGGCATCGCGAACGGCTTCCATTACCGTGCCGCCGGTACAGGCTTCCACCGTCAGTACTTCACCACCAAGCGTCGTGATGATCAATCGAGGCATATGTGCTACCTGACCTTCGTTGAGGGCGCGCGTGGCGCACCAGAGGGAACAACAGCCAATCGGGGACTGACAAAGCAGGCATCCATGCCCGAAAGCATTCTCCAGCTTCTGACTGGTCAGAACCTGAAGCGGAACTGCAGGCCGTAAGTACGCGGGTCACCGTAGACCTTGGTGTTCAGCCCGACACTTGCGTTGTTGTAGAGCTGGATGCCGCCAAGCGCGTATTCCTCGTCGGTCAGGTTCTTGACATAAGCTGTGATGTCGACCGGCCCGCCCATCACCTCGCTCCAGCTGACGCTGGCGTCGTAGAGCCAGTACGCATCCTGCTGCATCGTCGAGTGGACGCTGAGCGGAATGACGGCGATATCCTCAGCGGTATGCAGCGAGTTGATCCAGACGTCATCCTGATATGAGGCACCCGCCGTGAAGCGCAGCGTGCCGGCACTGCCGAGCGGCCAGCTGTAGGTGGCGGTAAGGCTGGCGGCATGCTCCGGGGTGAAAGCAAATGGTGTGCTGGAGAGATCGGCGCCGGTGGCCGGGTTGACCCACTCCTTGTACTTCGGATCGGTGTAGATGTAGCTGATCGTGAAGCTCAGGTTCTCGGTCGGCGCGATGGTCTGGTCGATCTCGATGCCGAAAATCTCCGCTTCCGCCGCGTTCTGGATGGATGAGCCTGGGAAGCCACCGCTGTTGACGCCCACCGTGCGCTGGATGTCGTCGTACCACTGCTGATAGACGGCGACGTTGCTGCGCATCTGCCAGTCGCCGACGTACCAGTCGATCTTGGCGCCGAGCTCCAGGTCCAGCACGGTCTCCGGATCGAACGGCTCGCGCTCGGCGAAGCGCGTCGCGCGCACGTTGAAACCGCCGGCGCGGTAGCCATAGCGGCTGGCAACGTAGAACAACATCTCGTCGGTCGGCTTGTATTCGACCGATACGGTACCCGTCGGTTGATCGAAGGAGGCATCCGATTTGACAGAGCACTGACTGGCCGGCAACTGCACGTTGTTGCTGTCGAACATCGTACAGAGCGTGGTTCCGCCAACAATTGCGCGGTTGGCGATGGTCATCTCCTTGTCGTCGTAGGTCCAGCGCACGCCAGCGGTAGCCGACCACTGGTCGGTGAAGTGGTACGTGCCCTGCCCGAACAGCGAGTAGCTCTTGTTGGTCATGTCGGCGGTTTGCAGCACGCGCAAACCACGGTTGTAGCCGGGCGAATCCTCGACGCCATCCTCGTAGTAGAAGTAGAGCCCGGTCACCCAGTCGAGCCGGTTGTCGAAAGCCTTGCCGAGCAGCTGCAACTCGTAGCTGCCATGCTTCAGCGTCGATGTCTGGTCGGATGAAACGACTTGCGGCTGTACCGCCGATCCATCGATGTCGACTGCCTCATAGGCCTGCAGGTCGCGATAGCCGAGGATGCTCTTCAGCGTCAGGTCGTCGCCAAGTTCGACCGTGGTGGTGTTGAACAGGCCCCACACCTCGGCCTCGCTGCGCTGCTGCAGATCGGATTCGATCCTGGTCTTGCTGCGATGACGCGCGCGCTCCAGCGTCTGTGCCAACGGCTCGTAGAAGGTCGAGATCAACGCCGGCGTCGTGAACGCGCCCGGATTGACCGCCTGCAGCACCTGGCCGCGACCATCGATGTACATCTCGTCCCAGGTCAGGATGGTGTCGTTCTGCATCGTGTCGCTGATGTTCCAGACGGCGGTGATGCGGGCGGAGCGGTCGCGGCGACCGCCGAGCTTGTCGCCGTTGAGCTGGTTGTCGGCGACGTTGGTCTGGAAGCCGTCGCTGTCGACGGTACGGCCGGCGAAGCGCAGCTTGAAGTTGTCGGCCACCGGCAGATCGAGGCCGAACTGCACCTCGTTGCGATCGTAGTTGCCGAAGCCGAGAGTCACATCGGCGCGAACCTCATCGCCGGGGCGCTGTGGCGTCAGCAGGATCGCGCCGCCGGTGGTGTTGCGGCCGAACAGCGTGCCCTGCGGCCCTTTCAATACCTGCACCGAGCCGAGGTCGTACATGCCGAGGTTGCTGCCCTTGGCCGGTGACAACACCACGTCGGCGAAGTAGATGGCGACGGTCGGGTCCTGGCCGTACAGCGACTCGGTCGGACGCACGCCGCGCAGCGAGTAGACCGGTGAGTTGGCGCGGCCGGCGGACGAGCTGACCGACAGCGATGGCGCGATGGCCTTCAGATCCTCCATCTTCTCGATGCGGAAGTCCTGCAGCTTCTCGGCGCCGAACGCGTTGACCGCCACCGGTACCGACTGCGCGCTCTCCTCGCGCCGGCGCGCCGTCACCAGCACCTCCTCGATGGCGCTGCGTGCCGCTGGCGCCTGTTGCTGCGATGACTCCTGCGCCTGTGCGACGGTTGCCAATGGCAGCGTGAAAAATGTCATTGCGGCCGCGGCGGTTCCCATTGTCAGGCTGCGGCGCACCGCAGCTGCGAGCGGGTGACGTCCAGAAAACTCCAGCCCTACGATTGTCTGACTCATATTTCGTCCCCTATGCGTTATTAAAGTTAGGTATTTCCCTTTGTTGCCGGACCTGAATCAGGTTGATTCCAGCAATGAGGAATTTTGGGAATCTTTCGATGGAGGTTTTTGATCCTCGTCGCCGTGATAAGGGCACCGGCAAGCCTGGTCAGTCATGCAGATATCTGGCCTCTGTTCGGGTTACGCCAGATTCTTGTAGTAGGTGAAACTGTCCAGAACCGTCTGCCGCAGCGTTCCACGCTCGTATCCAAGCAGCGCTGTCTCTTCGGCCGGAGGTTCGTAGCCGGGTGTGCCGTAGTCGAGGTAGGAAAGGACGAAATCCGGCACCAGCACGTTGCCCGGTGCGGTTGGCAAGTCGCGTGGCCGTCCTGCGGCCGCGAACCACAGCTCGAAGAACTCCTTCCAGCTCAGGTTCTCATCGCCGATCAGATAAGATTTTCCGGATTCGCCGCGTTCGAGACCACCGAGCATGCATTGAGCGACGGCGCGACTCGACATGAAATTGGCGCCGCCAATGGGAGCGCTTTCGGGAACACCCGGTAGCTTGCCCTGCGCCAGCAGTGCCAGAGAATGCCAATGGGATACCGCGACACCCGGTGTGTAGCCGACGATCCATGGCAACGCGCAGGAGCAGACGTTGAAATCCGCTGTGCTCAATGCACGAATCGCCGCATCGGAGATGTGCCGGGAACGCACGTAGGCGACGTGATCGATCACCTGTGGGGCAACGAAGGAGTAGAAGCTTCCCATGTAGACGCTGCGGCAGATGCCGGCGCGCTTCGCCGCTTCGAAGAATCGAGGAAGCGCGACGACATTTGCTTTCTCGAAGAAATCGGTCTGGGAAACCTCACCTGCGGGTGGGTAGTTGCCCATGTCGCTGCCGGCGCAGAATACCAGCCAGTCGTAACCCTCGAGCAGGCGACCGTCGCTGAAATCGTCCTCGATGTAGTTACCCGGCACGAACCTGATCTCGTCGAGCCGCGATCCCGAGCGGGGGCGCGATCGCGACATGATCGTCACATCGTGGCCAGCATCGTGCAGCAGTAGCGAGGTGGCACTGCCGACGAAGCCGGCACCGCCTACAACCAGAGTTTTCATTCCGTACTCCTTGTCTTATTTTCGCGGGCTTACGCCAGATCCCATTCGATATCGAGCCGATCGACGCCGATGGTGTTGGTGGTGTGGTATTCGTAGCGCCCGCCCTCGGGGCGGCGGATGTTACGCATGCGGCTGAGGCAGGACTGCAACATGATTTTCATCTCGCGCTTGGCGAGATGAACGCCGAGGCATACATGCGGGCCGGTGCCGAAAGTGATATGCCTCGGGCGACGGTCTATATCGATCGTGTGCGGGTTGGCCCAGGCGCGCGGGTCCCTACCTGCGAGGAAGGTGGGCAGCAGCACCGCTTCGCCCGCCTTCATCGATACACCGTGGAACACCGTGTCGCGCGCAACGGTTCGCGAAGGGGCGCTGACCCCGAAGGCACGGGTGAACTCTTCGATCGCGGCAGGGATTTCCTCGGGATTGTCACGCAGCCGTGTCTGGAGCACCGGGTCGGAAGCCAGGTGGCGCATGATCCAGCCGAGCGTCGAATAAACGGTGTCGAGTCCGGCAACGAACAACAGGTAGACGAAGCCCAGTATCTCGGCTTCGGTGAACGCGCGATCGGGCATGCGACCGGCGAGAATCGCCTGCATGATGTCGGTCGCCCCCTCGGGCCGGGCCTGCTGCTCGGCGATGTGCTGCTTCAGATAGTCGAGAATGGCCTTGCCGGCAGCCAGCCGAACTTCCGTTGTCGCGCCATGCACCAACTCCTCCTCCCAGGCAATGAACTGGGGCAGCGAGTCTGCCGGCATGCCCAGTAGAGAGATCGTGATTGCGTTTGGCAGGATGCTGGCGAATTCGGAAATGAATTCGCACCGGCCGCGCTCGATGAAGGCATCGATCAGCTTGTCGCACAGGGCCTGCACCGCTGTAACCCGCCCGTTCATCGCGGCCGGCGTGAACAGTGGGTTGAGCACCTTCCGATAGTGCTGGTGGTCGGGACGGTCGGCTTCGACCGGCAGCAGCAGCCAATTCGGATCCATCACCGCCGCATTGGCGCCGCGCTTGCTGGAGAAGGTCTCCCAATCGGAGAACCCCTCCTGAATCAGTGCGTGTTGCGTGAATATCCATGCGGGGCGGCCGTGCGCGGCCGTCGGCACCCAGATCACGCCAGGACCTTCATGAAGTCGGCTGGCCGCAAGATAGGGGTCATCGCCTTCGTGAAGAAAGGCGGAGAAGCTATGGTCCCACACACACTCCGCAGGAACGTGGGCAGGAATTTCGAGAGCGGCTGCTGTCATGACTGTTCCGATTTCAATTCGCGGGCACTTTTTCGCGGGTAATTTTCAATTCGCTGGCACTGCTGCATAGAAGTCGATTCCGGCAGTCAGCGGGCGCACATATTCGAGATAGTGGCCAAGCTCGGGAGCCTTGATGTAGTAGGCGTCGATGAAGGTGCCGGTCAGCGTTTGATGAACGATCGGCCAATCGCCAGCGCGAAGATCGGCCTCCAACGCTTTCCAACCCGCTTCGTCGTGGACGATGAAACCAAGATGATGAAAGCGGATGGCGAATTCGTGCTGTGGCAGCACCTCGTTGTAGAACTCGGTGCCTTCACCCGTGGCGCAGATGATTTCCAGAACCTGTCCCCCGGCCCAGGCGAAGGCGACTTTGATGTGACCTCCCTTCGGCATCTGCCCGCCGATGAAACTGAACTCGGAGATGCCATATCGGCGCGAGAAGATCTCCACGGCACGATCGAGATCGTTGGTCACCCATGCTGAATGCGCGTGTTCCCGACCAAGCAGGCTGTGACTCTCCCGGGCTGGTTTACGTTCGGTTTTCTGTACCATTTCCAATCCCTCCGACAGGTCGCATCGCTCTCCGGCAGACATCTTCCGGTGTCGAGAATTGCGCTCTTCGAATGTCTTTATTTCATGGAACGATACGAGAAAATTCCGGCCATACTCAATGAATCCGGATGCCGTGATGTCCGAAATAAAAGGGATGGCTGAAAATAGCGGGGCTGACGCTTCAGCGGTGGCGCGAATGGCTCGGAGGAACGCCGGTGATCCTGCGGTAGGACTGGGCAAAGCTGTCTGAATTGGCAAAACCTAGTTCACGCGCGATGGCGGCAATCGTCAGTTCGGTGGATGTCAGCAGGCGATGCGCACGCTCCATCGTCGCCTCATCCACATAGCGGCCGATGGTCATGCCCGTCTCAGCCTTGAAGACACGGCTGAGCTGGCGGGTGGTCAAGCCACACAGGTCGGACAGTTCGGTAACCGAGGGAGCAGGCATGTCAGCGTGGACACGTTCCACCAGCAAGCGCATCCGCCATGCGGGAAGTCCTCCCGCATGAACATCCGGCCGGCGTGGCCGTCCCTGACGGAAGCGGCGAAGCAGTTCGACGCACAGTGTCGTGGCACACGACTCGATGACGGCAGCCTGTCCAATTCGCTCGCGAACGAGCTCATCGTAGATTCGCATCATGAGACGCTCGATTTCCGTGCCGGGAGAGAGCTCGCCCCCGAGTTGGCTCAACGAGCCCCAATCGATCGTTTCTCCGAACAACCGCTCGAATTCGGAGCAATGAAGGGAGCAATGCAGCGAACGGAAGGCGCCGCTTGGCGCAGAGACGTGATAGCGCGCTCCGGGAATCATGACGAGCAGGCGTCCGGCATCGCTTCCCGTTGGTCTGCCGTATGCCTCGACCCGGTCAACCTTTGTCTGAGCCGGTCGTGAGGTGATCGCCATGTTGAGCACGACGGCGTCCCGAACAGCGGGAGTGGTTCCCTCCACTCCGTGCGACCAGAAGTAGCGACGGATTTCTACCACGCCTTTGTCGAACTCATGACGCTGTTCGGCGCGGAAGGAGAATGGACCAAATCCGGCCGTCACATCATTTCGTTGTGCCTTGACTGACATGATGGGAAATCGATTCAGATAAGGTTGACACCCGATCAGCGAACCAGCTCGTCACCCCTCCCGCGCCACCTCATACCGCGACAGATAGCGCTCGAACCCATCCTGCAGTTTGTCGACGCTGAGCCCGTACTGTTCCAGGTTGTACTCGTGCTTGCCGAACTTGCTCTGCGGGTTGTCGTCGAGCCACTGCTGCATCGCCGCTTCAGCCTGCGGCGTGAACTCGTCGCCGAGCGCGCGGTAGAGCTTGCGCATCGCGCCGATCGGGTCGGTGACCATCTCGGCGTAATGCACGTCGATGATGCGCTCCTCGCCGAGCCGATCGCGCGCATCCATGATGCGATTGGCGTGTTCGAATGCCTGATAGCTGCAGTTCTCGGCGATCCACTCCTTGTCGACGGTGCCGGTGAAGCCCATGTGGCCGAGCGAGATGATGCTGCAGAACGAGCCCATCGCCGTGAACGGGTCGCGGTGGGTCCAGACCAGACGCGCATCCGGGTAGACCTTCAGCAGCGTCTCCAGCCACAGCGCGTGCGACGGCATCTTCAGGTTCCAGATGCCGGGGGCATCGGCCTGCAGCAGCTGCAGGAAGCGCTTGTGGTACTGGTAGGCCGAGGTCATGTCGGTGGAGAAGAGCCAGTCGCGGTAGTTCGGCAGCTTGCCGCGCGACTCCAGCATCAGCGTCTTGAAATCGTGCGCCATGAAGAAGACGCACTCGTTCGGGTAGATCGCCGAGTTGCGGTAGTACTTGCCCATCGCCGGATTGGCGGCCAGCATCGCCTTCTCCTGTTCGAGCCGGGCGATGGCGCGCGGGTCGGTGCGCAGCGTGGCGGTGGTGGCCGGCGGCACCGGGTCGTCGATCTCCCAGGTCAGCGGCGAGCGGCGCGCCGGGTCGCAGGCGAACAGGTTGCTGAGCAGCGTGGTGCCGGTGCGCGGGATGCCGAAGACGAACACCGGCTTCTCGATCGGGCGCTGCAGCAGTTCGGGGCGCTTGCTCAGGTAGTCGGTGGTCTTCAGGCGCGCGGCCAGATAACCGACGAGGCTGCCGACGTTGCGCGCCGCACCACTCTCCGAGAGGGCGATCTCGTTCATGTCGGCGACCAGCACTTCCAGCCCTTCGCGGTAGCTGTCGCTGTCGAACGTCTCCAGCCCGGTCTGCTTGCGCGCCGCGTCGATCAGCCGGTCCACAACGAGTTTTGCCATGACGATCCCCCCTCTTTGAATGATTTATCCGGTGGTTCGAAAACGGTGCCGGCCATTCTGGCATCGTTTGCGAAGAGGGGCAGTGGCACGACGGCCGGGCCGATAAAAAGTGGCCGGCTCTCGACAGTAGTTTTGCCGGGGATATAAAACAAAACGCGGAGCACGAGGCTCCGCGTTCCGTGGGCCGAAACGCCCCGATCAGGCGGCGTTCGATTCGGCGATGGTATCCGCGTGTTTCTGGAACATCGCCATCAGGTCGCCCGAGGTGATCGGGCGTTCGGTACCCGGATCGACCGGACGCGCGCCGCCGCTGGAGATCGGCGTGGTGTCGACGCCTTTCGCCTTGGCCCGTTCGCGCAGCGCACCGACCGTCAGCTCCTCGCGCTTGTGGTGCTTGAACGGATCGAACTTGAAGAAGCGCATCGCATTGGCGTGCGTCACCTTGTCGATCTGCCGGTCGGTCAGGTGCTTGAGCTGCTCCCACAGGTACTCCGGCACTTCCGGCCAGATCGCGTCGGAGTGCGGGTAGTCGGTCTCGTAGGCGACGATGTCCTCGCCGATGTCCTCCAGGTGTTTCAGGCCGAACGGGTCGTCGATGAAACAGCAGAGGAAGTGCTTGTTGAAGATTTCGCTCGGCTTGGTGTCCTGGAAGATCGAGTGGGTCCAGGCCTTGTGGCGCCAGTTGGAGAAGTCGGCGCGCTCGCGGAAGTACGGAATCCAGCCGATGCTGCTCTCCGACAGTGCGATGCGCAGGTTGTCGTACTGGTGCAGCGCCTTCAGCTGCAGCCAGTCGGCGGCACCGACCGCGATCGACAGCGGCATCGTCGTGATCCACGCCTCGATCGGCGTCTCCATCGACGCGTGCGGCTGCGGGTTGCCGCTGCCGATGTGCAGCGAGATCGTCATGTCGTGCTCGGCGATCGCCTTGTAGAAGGGGTCCCAGTATTCGTTGTGAATGCTCGGCAGCCCCTGCTTGGTCGGGTTCTCGCTGACGCTGACGACATTGCAGCCCTTGGCGTGGACGCGCTTGATCTCCTCGATCATCGCCTTCATGTCCCAGGTCGGCAGGATCGCCTGCGGGATGAAGCGGCCGGGATAGGCGCCGCACCACTCGTCGATGTGCCAGTCGTTCCAGGCGCGCAGGTGATGCAGCGCCAGATCCTTGTCCGGGGCCTGGTGGAAGGTGCGGTTGTCGAAGCCGATCGAGTTGCCGAAGTTCATCTGCGCGGCGATGCCGTTGACGTCCATGTCGTCGATGCGGCCGTGGACGTTGTAGCAGCCTTTGCGCAGCTGGGTGATCGCGTTCGGCTCCATGCCGTACTCTTCGAGCGGGCGGCCGACCACGGCGTTGAGGCCGATGCCCGGCTGCTGCCGGCCCTGATAGGACCAGTAGTTCTTGCCGTTCTTGTCGGTCAGCAGCTTCGGCGCGCTCTTCAGCAGGTCGCCGGTCAGATGCTTGTCGAACAGATCCGGCGGCTCGCAGATGTGGTCGTCGGTACTGATCAGTACCATGTCGTTCATGTTCATAGCATCGCCCTCGCGTGTTTGGAAAATCAGGTCTGGAAAATTATCGGTTTTCGATGTCTGGCCACGGCAGCGCGACGGCTGCCCGACCCCCAATATCTGCTTCCATCATAGGGAGGCGAGAAACCAATGCTTTGATACGGGTCAGTATCTCCGCATTATCCACGCCCCCGCCGTACTGCCCTCTTGACGCCTGCCTCGCCCTGACGCTACCGGTTTTGACCGGAATCCGGCCGGCATTCTCCCGACCGGCCCCGCCTCAATCCCGCGCCAGCAGCAGCGCCGCCGCCATCGGCCCGCCGCCAGAGGTGGCCACCGCCACCTTCGGGTCGCCCGGAATCTGCCGCGCACCGCCCTCGCCGCGTAGCTGCACCACCGATTCGTAGGCGTAACCGAAGCCGTGCAGGCGGCCCCAGCCGAGCTGGCCGCCGCCGGTGTTCATCGGCAGTTCGCCATCGAGCGCGATGCGCTTGCCGCCCTCCAGGAATTTGCCGCCCTCGCCCACCTCGCAGAAGCCGAGCCCCTCCAGCCAGGTGATCGGCTGGAACGCGAAGCCGTCGTAGAACTGCACGGTGTCGACGTCGGCGGGCGTGTAGTCGGTCTGTTCCCACAGCGCCTTGCCGGTCGGGTAGGCGGCGGCCCATTCGGCCTGATCCCAGCTGTAGCGCTCGACCGAACCGGCCGAGGCAGCGATGCGGATCGGCGTCTTGCGGGTCTCGCCGACCGCGTCGTCGGCGGAGACGATCAGCACCGTCGAGGCATCGGTGAAGCGGTCGCAGTCGTACAGGCAGAACGGCGTCGTGATCATCCGCGCCGCCATGTACTCCTCCATCGTCAGCGGTTTCTTGACGATGGCGCGCGGATTGAGCGACGCGTTGGCGTGGTCGTTGAGCGCCACCTGCGCCAACTGCTCGCGCGTCAGGCCGTAGCGCTTCATGTGGCGCATCGCGAACTGCGCGGTCCAGCAGGATGCCGAATAGGCGAAGAACGGCACCACCCACTGACCGGCGCCGTCGACGGTCTTGCGGTTCAGCGGCGCGAACTCGTCGGGCCGCGCCAGCGCCGCCGCTTCGTACACGGTGCGAAAGCAGAGCACATGGCGCGCCTGCCCGCTCTTGACCGCCATCGCCGCGGCGGTGATCGCGCCGAGCTGCGCCGTCATCTCGCCACCGCCGAGGTGCCAGCGCGTTTTCAGGCCGAGCGTTTCGATCAGTTCGTCGCTGCCGATCGGCGAGAAGCCCATGAACGACGACATGCGGCCGGGATAAGTGGAGACGCCGTCGATCTGATCGAGCGTCAGGCCGGCGTCGTCGATCGCCTCGCGCACGGCATCGAGCGTCAGCCCCATCGGCGAGCGGGTCAGGCGGACACCGACTTCGGAGATGCCGATACCAGTGATGTAGGCTTCGCGATTCTTCGTCGTCATTTCAGTCGCCCTTCCCGTCGCCAATCTTTTCGAAAAGCGGATACCAGATGCCGTCCTGCTCCTCGAACACGACGCGCACGCGGTCGTCGAAATCGACCTCGTCGACCGGGCAGCCGACGATGTTGGTCGTCAGGTAGACGCCGGGCACGCCATCGAGCCGCACACGCGCGATGACCAGCGGCACTTCGAGCGCCGGCGTCCACTTCTGGTAGTTGATCGTGTAGGTGTCGATGCTGCCAGTGCCCGCCACCGCATCGGCGAACATGTTCTCCGAGCGGCAGTGGCGGCAGATCTGGCGCGGCGGGTGCGTGTACTCGCCGCAGTCGCGACACTTCATGATGTTGAGTTTGCCGTCGGCGCCGCCGGTCCAGAACGGGCGGTTGTCGTCGTCGAGTCTCGGCCGTGCGCGTGGAACACTCATCGTGTCTGCTCCTTACTTCTTCGATTTCGACGTCCACAGTTTCGAGGCGTCGAGCGAACCGGTGAAGATGCCGCCGACGAAGCCCTGATTGGTGTAGAGGACCGCGCCGGTGACGACGTTGTTCAACGGACTGTTGAGCAGAATGAGTGGCCATGCCTGCTCTTCCGCCGTCGCCATGCGACCGAGCAGCGGATAGGGATACTGATCGAGAAACTCCGGTGCCAGATCGGCCTTTTCCATGAAGGCGGTGCCGGTCGGGCACGGCCAGGTGCAGTTGATGCGGATGCCGCGCTGCTGGCCGAGCGCAATGGCGCTGTGTTGCACCCAGACCGTCAGCATCTCCTTCGAGGTGGTGTAGCCGTCGCGCACCTTGTCCGGGTTCTGCTCGCACCAGCGACGCGCCTCGGTCGGGTCGTCGATCGCCAGCAGTTCGAGGTTCTGCGCCAGGTTCTTCTGCCAGCCGATCGCCGCATCGGAGGCAATGATGGCGATGCCGCCGCGATCGACGACCGCCGGCAGAACCGCCTCGACCAGCTGGCGCGTGCCGATGTAGTTGACCGCCATGCAGACCATCGGCCCCGCGTTCTGCGGCACGCCGGCGCAGGCGAAGACGAAATCGATCGGGCCGGCGTCGCGCAGCGCCGCCGCCGTTTTCGTCACCTGCTCCGGTCTGGTCAGGTCGGTTTCATGGAATTTCTCGTGCGGAATCGTCGGTTTCTGCAGATCGACCGCATGCACCACGGCACCGAGTTCGCCGAGGATGCGCGCCGTCGCCTGCCCCATGCCCGACGCGGCACCGGTGACGACGACCGTTTTTCCGCGATATCCCAGTCCGTCCAGATTGCCGATGGCCATTCGCTACCTCTGATTGATCGTTGCAAGCCGTTGATCATTGAACGTCGCGCCGCTCAGGCGATGACGCCCTTCCCTTTCAATTGTTCGATGCGATCCCACTCCACGCCGAGCTCCATCAGGAACAGCTCGGTGTGTTCGGAAGCCTGCGGCGCGCGCGTGGTATTGACCGGCTCGCGATCGAACTGGACCGGGCCGCGCACCAGCCTGATCGGCTCGCCGCCGTCGATCGACTCCACCTCGAACAGCATGTCGTTGTCGAGCGCCTGCGAATCGCTGGCGAGATCGAGGATCGTCTGCACCGGCGCCCACTGCCCCTGCAGCGTGCGCAGATGATTGCGCCAGTAGTCGAACGGCTGGCTGGCGATAGCCTCGCGCACCAGCGCACCGGCCGCCTCCCAGTTCTGCATCAGCGCTTCGACGGTGGCGAAACGCGGATCGTCGCAGTGCGCGGCGAGTCCGAGATGCTCGAAGGTGTCGCGGATGTAGGGGCCGGGCGTGACCATGTTCAGCACGATGGTGTTGCCGTCGGAGGTCTTGAAATTGCCCATCAGCGGGTTGCCGACCGAGCAGCCGGCGCCCGGCATCCGGTTGCGACCAACCTGCTGGTTTTCGATGGCGAGATCGATGGCCGAACCAGCCGCCCACCAGCCGGTGCTCATCAGCGACACGTCGACCTCGCTCGGCTGGCCGGTGCGCTCGCGCCGGAACAGCGCCGCCGCGATGCCGCCGGCGATACTCATGCCGCCGATCGAATCGCCGAACGCCGGCAGCCCCTGCATCAGCACGCCGTCGAGTTCGGCCGGCGTCATCGAGTGGGCGATACCGGTGCGGGTCCAGAACGCGGTGTTGTCGAAACCGCCGGCCTCGCGCTCGGCGCCCTTGTCGCCGAAGGCGCTGCCGCGCGCATAGATGATGTTCGGGTTGATCTTGCGCAGATCCTCGACGTCGATCTTCAGCTTGCGCCGCGCCGCCGGCAGATAGTTGGTCAGGAACACGTCGGCGCTGCGCGCGATCTCGTAGATCAGCTCCAGCCCTTCCGGCGTGCCGATGTCGATGCCGACGCTGCGTTTGCCGCGGTTCGGGTGCTCCATCATCGTGTTGCGGTTGGGGTTGATCTTCATGCCGCCCATGTTGAGGAAGCCGCGCTGCAGGTCGCCGCGCACCGGGTGTTCGATCTTGATGACGTCAGCGCCCCAGTCGGCCAGCAGCGCACCGGCCGCCGGCACGAAGGTGTATTGCGCCACTTCCAGAACCCGAACGCCTTCCATCACTTGCGACATCTTTCGATCCCCGTCGTGAACTGCGGGAGCGGGGGGTCGCGCCCGCTGCCCGGCACCCCGCCCGATAAATAGTGATCACTATCTTACTGCCATTTCGACAGTGTGCAACCATCACCGCGCAGGGAGTTGCGAGCGCCAGCCAATCGGACCAAAGTACCGGCCGCATTCGCGACGGTCGCGTTTTCACGGCGCCATGTCGCATTCGAGACATTCAGATTCGGGAGATGACATGAGTTCGACGAACAGAGGAAAGGCGCCACCCGCTCTGGTGGTCGGCACCGGCTTCGGCTGTCGCGTCCACGTTCCCGCGCTGCGCGCGGCCGGCTTCGATGTGGTCGGCGTCGTCGGCACCGATGCCGGGCGCACCGCGCGCCGCGCCGCGGCCTGCGGTGTCGACGGCGTGTTCACCGATCTCGACGCGGCGATTCGCAAGACCGGTGCCGTCGCCGTGACCATCGCGACACCGCCGCACACGCACGCCGCGCTGACGCTGACGGCGCTGGCGCACCGCTGCCACGTCATCTGCGAAAAACCGATGGCGGCCGACGTCGAAGAGGCGCGCGGATTGCTGGAGGCGGCCGAGCGCGCCGGCGTCACCCATCTGATCGGTTTCGAATTCCGCTGGCAGCCGGAGCGCGCGGTCATCGCGCGCGCACTGGCCGACGGGCTGATCGGCGAACCACGCTTCCTGACGCTGAACAACTACATGTCGCTGGTCGCCGACCCCGCCGCGAAGATGCCGCACTGGTGGTTCGACGAGAGCAGCGGCGGCGGCTGGCTCGGCGCGCACGGTTCGCACATCGTCGATCAGGTGCGCACCTGGCTCGGAGAATTCTCCAGCCTCAGCGCGGCACTGCCGACCGTGTCGGCGCGCGCGGGCGGCGCCGAGGACAGCTACCTCTTGCGCTTCCGTCTCGCCAATGGCGTCGAGGGTGTGATGCAGCAGACGGCCGGTGCGTGGGGGCCAGCGGCGGAGATGGTGCGCGTCGCCGGCACCGAGGGGACGATCTGGGCGGAGAACGGCGTCGTCCGGCTTGCCGACCGCGACGGCGTTCGCGAACTGCCGGTGCCGGCGGAGCTGATGCCGCCGCTCGACGCCAACGGCGCACAGCAACCGATGGCACTGGCGCTGTTCACCCGCCTGTGCGAAGTGCTGCGCGCCGGTGTCGATGGCAATGAGCCAGTCACCGCGGTGGCGCCGCCGACCTTCCGCGACGGCGTGGCCTGCATGGAGGTGCTCGATGCCATCCGCACGTCTGCGGCGCGCGATGGCGAGCGGGTGACGCTGTAGTGTCTCGGGGGGGGATCAGCGGCCGCCGAGCTGGGTCCAGCGCTCCGGCGTCATCCAGACGTATTCGAGGTAGTGGCCGAGCGTGTCGCGCGCGTCGAGATAGACATATTTCAGCGCGTCGCCGCCGCCTTCCAGCACGACGGAATAGCCCTTGCGGTCGACCTCTGAGCGAAAGCGATCCCAGTCGTTCACACGCATGCAGATGTGGTGGAACTTCAGGCTGTCGTCGACCGGCAGCTGGTCGCTGTAGACGTCGACCAGACCGGAGACTGGCTGGATCAGTTCGTACTGCAGGTTGTCGATCCAGATGAAGGCGAGCTTGTTGGTGGCGGCGCCGCTGCCGGCCGGCGTCTTGACGTCGACGGTCACTTCGAAACAGCGGATATCCTGCGGCGCGTTCAGCCGTGTGCGAAAAGTGTCGAGCGCCTTCTCGATGTCGCGTGTGATGTAGGCGTTCTGGAAGTGTTTGCCTTCTAGCATGTCGGTGAACCTCATCGCTAAAAACGGTCGTCGCTGTCGACCGGTTGGATAACCGCCGAGTCTAATCAATCCCCTTGCCTGACGACACGGCAAGCCGGCCGCGATGGCCGGATTTGTCAATCGGTGGCCAGTGGCGATATCGGCCTTTCCGGCGGGGAGGCTCTGCGAGCGGGATCGCAGCGCGTAGGCGAAGGCGACAAACGATCCCATGTCATGGCCCACCACGAGCGCTGGCGTATCGCCGCATACGTGTTCGACGATGGCTCGAATATCCGCTGCCAGACTCTGCTTGTCATAACCCGTCGCCGGTCCCGGTGTTGCTCCGATCCCTCGGAGGTCGGGCGCGATTACTGTAAAGCCGTCGGCCAGGGGACCGATCAACCGGCGCCACTGATACCAGGTCTGTGGAAATCCATGGATCAGCACGAGCGGTGTACCTTTGCCCGCGGTGACGAAGTGCAGGTCTACGCCGGCGGCCTGGATGGTCCCGGAGCTTACCAAGGAGACCGGTTGCGGCGGGATGTGCGCAATTCCGAAAAGCGACGCAGTGTCGAAATCGAGACTTGTCACTCGCCGATCCCCGTCCCGCTCCCTGCATCCCGGTCAGCGCCGCCAGCGCCGGCCAGCACCACCGAAATTGATCACTTGACTAATTTTGTCGTTTGATTAAATTCCCCGGCCATGAACCGACCCTCCCCCACGTCCGCCCCCGTCCGCGGCGATGCCACCCGCGAAGCGTTGATCGGTGCCGCGCTGGTCGCATTCGCGCACGACGGTTTCGACGCCGCCTCCACCCGCACCATCGCCGAGCGGGCCGGCGTCAACCAGGCGCTGATCGGCTACCACTTCGGCGGCAAGGAGGGGCTCTACCTCGCCGTGTTCGAGCACATCACGCAGCGGGTGCAGACACTGGTCGGCCCGGTCGTGCAACAGGCGGATCAGCTGCTGGCGAGTGCCCCGACAACGGTGACCACCGCCGCGCGCCGCAAGACCTGGATGCCGCCGATCCTCGCCATGGTCGACGCCACGCTGTCGCTGATGCTGAGCCCTGAAACCGAACACTGGTGCGAGCTGATGCTGCGCGAACAGGCGCACCCGACCGCCGCTTTCGACCATATCTACGACGGCTTCATGGGGCCGACGCTGACGCTGCTGGTCGAGCTGGTGATGCGGCTGCGCGGCGAACGGGACCGGACGGCGGCGCGCCTGCGGGTGATCGGCATGCTCGGGCAGGTGATCGTCTGGCGCACCGCGCGCACTACCACGCAACGACTGCTGGCGTGGCCGGCGATCGACGAGCGGGAGATCAGCCGGATCAAACAGGCCGTCACCGAGAACATCCGCCTGCAGCTGCTCGGCTGAGGAGAAGAGACCATGAAACGCTACCTGCGCCCCGCCCTGCTGATCGGCGCGCTGCTGCTCGTCGCCGGCTGGGTCTGGAAGGAGCGCGCGGACGCCGACCGCCGCAACGGCGACCTGCTCTACGGCAACGTCGACATCCGCGAGGTCGAGCTGGCGTTCCGCCAGCCGGGGCGGCTGCAGCGCGTCCACGTCGACGAGGGCGATCGCATCAAGGCCGGCGACCTGCTGGCAGAACTCGACGATCAGCCACTGCGCGAGGCGCTGGCCCGCGCCGACGCCGAAGTGCAGGCAGCGCAGGCCGAACTGGAAAAACTGCGGCGCGGCTCGCGGACACAGGAAGTGCGCCGCGGCGAGGCGCAGGTCGCACAGGCGCAGGCCGCGCTCGAACTGGCACGCGCCGAACACCAGCGGCAAAGCGCGCTGAAGACCAGGGGCATGACCAGCCAGCAGGCGCTCGATGCCGCCACCACGGCGCGGCGCGAGGCCGAGGCCGCGCTCGCCGCCGCGCAGCAATCGCTGTCGCTGCTGCGCGAAGGGTCGCGCAGCGAGGATGTCGCCGCCGGCGAAGCGCGGCTGACCTCCGCCACCGCCGCACGCGCGCAGGCACAGACCGCGCTCGACGACGCCCGCCTCTTGGCCCCCTCTGACGGCACTATCATGGCGCGGGTGCGCGAACCGGGCAGCCTGCTGAGCGGGCCGGCCACGGTGCTGACACTGTCGCTGACCGAGCCGGTCTACGTGCGCGCCTACGTGGCGGAAACGCAGCTGGCGCGCGTCGCCCCCGGTACGAAGGTCTGGGTGCGCAGCGACAGCAGTGACAGGCATTACGAAGCACAGGTCGGTTTCGTCTCGCCGCGCGCCGAGTTCACGCCGAAATCGGTGGAGACGCCGGAACTGCGCACCGATCTGGTCTACCGGCTGCGCATCGTCGTCGCCGATACCGATGGCCGTCTGCTGCAGGGTATGCCGGTCACCGTCCACCTGCGCGATCCCGCTCAGCGCTGAGGGTGTTCGACATGGCCGTGGCGGCGTCATCGACGACAGCGAATGCCACACCCGCGGTAATGCTGCACGCCGTGCGCAAGCGCTTCGGAGACACCGAGGCGCTGCGCGGCATCGATGCCGCCATCCTGCCCGGCCAGCTGACCGGCTTGGTCGGCCCCGACGGCGCCGGCAAGACCACGCTGATGCGGCTGATGGCCGGCCTGATGGCGCCGAGCGACGGCGCACTGACCGTCGCCGGCCTCGACAGCGTGCGCGACGCCGTCGCGCTGGCTGATCGCGTCGGCTACATGCCGCAGCGCTTCGGCCTGTACGAGGATCTGTCGGTCATCGAGAACCTGCGGCTCTACGCCAACCTGCGCGGCCTGCCGACCACCGAACGCGCGCGCCTGTTCGAACAGCTGCTCGATTTCACCCGCCTCGCGCCGTTCACCGAACGGCTCGCCGGCAAACTCTCTGGCGGCATGAAACAGAAACTCGGCCTCGCCTGCGCACTGATGGCGCGGCCGCGGGTGCTGCTGCTCGACGAGCCCGGCGTCGGCGTCGATCCGGTCAGCCGCCAGGATCTGTGGCGCATGGTGCAGGCGCTGACCGGCGAAGGCATGGCCGTGGTCTGGGCCACGGCCTATCTCGACGAAGCCGAACGCTGCGACCGCGTGCTGTTGCTGAACGAGGGCGAACTGCTGTTCGAAGGGCCACCGTCCGATCTGACGAATCGACTCAGCGGCCGCGCGCTGCTGGTCGCCGCGCCGCGCGGCGACCGCCGCGATCTGCTGCAGCAGGCGCTCGACCTGCCGTCGATCTGCGACGGCGTCGTGCAGGGCGACGCGCTGCGTCTGGTGCTGCGCGCCGGACACGATGCCGACGAATTGAAACGGCTCGCCGCCGACCATCACGCGCGTATCGCGCCGGTGGCGCCGCGCTTCGAGGATGCCTTCGTCGATCTGCTCGGCGGCGGCCCCGGTGGCACCTCGACGCTGGCGAGCCGCATCGAACCACAGCAGTGGGAAGACGAGCGCGTCGTCGAGTGCCGCAACCTGACGCGCCGGTTCGGCGATTTCACCGCCGCCGACGACGTCACCTTCACGGTCGGCCCCGGCGAGATCTTCGGCCTGCTCGGCCCCAACGGCGCAGGCAAGTCGACCACCTTCAAGATGCTGTGCGGCCTGCTGAAACCGACCAGCGGCGAGGCCTTCGTCGCCGGCCACCAGCTGCGCGGTGCGGGCCTGAAGGCGAAGCGAAACCTCGGCTACATGGCGCAGAAATTCTCGCTCTACGGCCTGATGACGGTGGCGCAGAACCTCGACTTCTCGGCCGGCGTCTACGGCCTCGACGGCGCCGGGAAACGCCGCCGCATCGACGAGATGATCGAGACCTTCCAGCTGCAGCGTTTTCTGCAGCAGTCGCCCGATTCGCTGCCGCTCGGATTCAAACAGCGCCTCGCGCTGGCCTGCGCGCTGATGCACCGCCCCGGCGTGCTGTTCCTCGACGAGCCGACCTCCGGCGTCGACCCGATCACACGGCGCGAATTCTGGACCCACATCAATGGCCTCGTGCGCAAGGGCGTGACAGTGATGGTCACGACACACTTCATGGAGGAGGCCGAATACTGCGACCGCGTCGCGCTGATGTACCGCGCCCGTCTGATCGCCCTCGACACGCCCGACGCGCTGAAGGATTCGGTCGCGCACGGCGGCGAACAGCCGTCGATGGAACAGGCCTTCATCCGTCTGGTCGAGCGCGAAGACCAGCGCCCGGAGGCGTCATGAACGAGCGGCGCGTCACCGGCCAGCGCCTGTCGCCGCGGCGGCTGCTGGCGCTGGTACACAAGGAGAGCCTGCAGACGCTGCGCGACCCGTCCGCACTGCTGATCGCCTTCGTGCTGCCGGTGCTGCTGCTGTTCCTGTTCGCCTATGCGGTGTCGCTCGACATCCGCAGCGTGCCGATCGGCGTCGTGCTCGAAAGCGACGGCGAGGCCGGCCACTCGCTGGCCGCCGCTTTCGCCGCGACGCGCTATTTCACCGTGCAGCCGGCGCGCAGCCGCCACGAGGTCGAGGCCGCCGTCGCCGCCGGCCGCTTCAAGGGCTACGTGGTGATTCCACAGGATTTCGAGCGCCGGCTGGCGACGCGCGCCGACGGCTACCAGGTGCAGATCGTCACCGACGCCTCGCAGCCGAACCACGCCAACTTCGTCGCCGGTTACACGCAGGGCGTCATCCGCAACTGGATGCAGGCACGCGGCTTCGCGCCACAGCCGCTGGTCGAGCTGCGCTCGCGCGTCTGGTACAACCCCGAGCTGGAGAGCCGGCGCATGCTGGTGCCCGGCGCCATCGCCATCGTCATGACGATGATCGGCACGCTGCTGACGGCGATGGTGGTGGCGCGCGAGTGGGAGCGCGGCACGATGGAGGCGCTGCTGTCGACACCGGCGCGCGTCGTCGAAATCCTGATCGGCAAGCTGCTGCCCTACTTCGCACTCGGCCTGTTCGCCACACTCGGCTCGGCGCTGCTCGCCATCACCGTATTCGAGGTACCGCTGCGCGGCTCGTGGGGCGCCCTGCTGCTGCTCTCGGCGGTATTCATGGTGCCGGCGCTGGGTCAGGGGCTGATGATCTCGGTGCTGGCGAAGAACCAGTTCCTCGCCTCGCAGTTCGCACTGTTCAGCGCGTTCCTGCCGGCGCTGCTGCTCTCCGGCTTCCTGTTCGAGATCGACTCGATGCCGGCGCTGCTGCGCTGGCTGACCCTGCTGGTGCCGGCGCGCTACTTCGTCGCATCGCTGCAGACTCTCTTCCTCACCGGCGACGTCTGGCGCGTGCTGCTGCCGGGCATGGCGGCGATGCTGGCGATCGGCGCCGGCTTCTTCGCCATCGCGCGCCTGAAACTGCGCAGAAGCCTCGACCCGTGATCGCGACCGCGCGCGAATGGCTGCATCTGTTGTTGCAAAAATCGCTGCAATGGTTGCGACCGCACCCACGGCTGCGCGCGCAGATCGTCAAGGAGGCACTGCTGACATTGCGCGATCCGAAGGCGCGCAGCGTGCTGATCATCTCGCCGCTGCTGCAGCTGCTGCTGTTCAGCTTCGCGGCGACGCTGGAGGTGCGCAACGCCACCCTCGTCGTGCAGGACCGCGACGGCGGGCGCTGGGCGCAGGAGCTGATCGCCGATCTCTCGGCATCGAGCTTCGTCGGCGAGTTGCGGCTGGTGCACGGTTCGCAGGCGCTGCACGACGCCATCGACGGGCGCGAGGCACTGCTGGCATTCGACATTCCGGCCGACTTCTCGCGCCGCATCGCCGCCGGCGAGCCGGCACCGCTGCAGGTGATCGTCGACGGTCGCCGCGCCAACGCCGGGCAGGTCGCGCTCGGTTACGTCGAACAGATCACCGGCCGTCTCGGCGCGTCGTTGCGACCACCCTCGCAGCAACCGCCCGACATCGTCGCCGTGCGCCACTGGTTCAACCCGAACCTGATCTACCAGTGGTTCATCCTGCCGAGCCTGGTCGGCACGATGGCGATGCTGGTGCCGCTGCTGATCACGGCGATGAGCATCGCCCGCGAGCGCGAGCTCGGCACCTTCGATCAGCTGCTGGTGGCACCGACGACGCCGACCGAAATCATCATCGCCAAGGCGGTGCCCCCGGTGCTGATCGGCTTCGCGCTCGGTCTGGCGATGGTGGCGGCCGGCGTCTGGGGTTTCGGCGTGCCGTTCCAGGGCTCGCTGTTGCTGCTCTCGCTCTGCCTGCTGCTGTTCATCGTCTCGGCGGTCGGGCTCGGCCTGATGATCTCCGCCGTCAGCTCGACGCAGCAGCAGGCGATCCTCGGCACCTTCGCCGTCGCCGTGCCAATGATCCTGCTGTCCGGCTTCGCCACGCCGGTCGAGAACATGCCGGCCTTTCTGCAACTGATCGCCGAGGCGATTCCGGTCAAGCACTTCCTGATCATTCTCGAAGGCAGTTTCCTGAAAGCGATGCCGCCGGCCGAGATCTGGCGCAACGCCTGGCCGATGGCGCTGATCTCGGCGATCACGCTGGCGCTGGCCGTGGCGCTGGTGAAGAGCAGGTTGCAGTAGACGAATACACGACAGCGCCCTCTCCAACCGATAACAACGAACAACTGAGGAGAACGACCATGAGCAGCCCGAATTCGCTGGCCGAGCGCCCCGCCCACGTGCCGGAATCTGCCCTCTTCGACTTCGACATTTTCCACGACCCGGAACTGCTGCAGGATCCGCACCGCCGCGCGCTATCTCTGCTGCAAAGCGCGCCGCCGCTGTTCTGGTCGCCGCGCAACGGCGGCCACTGGATCGCGCTGCGCCACGCCGATACCCACACCGTGCTGTGCACGCCGCAGACCTTTTCGAGCTCACTGCTGTCACCGCGGCAACAAGTAGCACTGGCCGCGCAATTGCCGCCGGACGCACCGCGCTTTCCGCAACTGACGCCGATCATGATGGACCCGCCGCAGCACACGAAATACCGGCTGCCGCTGCAGCGGGTCTTTTCGCCGCGCACGGTCATGGCGATGCGCGACGAGATCGAGACGCTGGCGCAACAGCTGATCGACGAGGTGGCCGATCAGGGCGGCTGCGATTTCATCGCCGCCGTCGCCGAGCAGTTTCCAGTGCGTGTCTTTCTGAAACTGATGGGATTGCCGGCCGGGCGGCTGGCCGAATTCCGCGCGCTGGTGCGCGAGGTGTTCGCACCGAGCAACGACGATCCGCTGGTCTATGGGCGACGCATTCGCAAGGTCGCCGACGCGATGATGGATGTGATTCTGGCGCGCCGGGATGCGCCGCGGGACGATCTGATCAGCCAGCTGTGGTCACTGCGGATCGACGACGAGCCGATGACGCTCGAACTGATGGAGGATTACAGCACGCTATTCTTCCTCGCCGGTCTCGACACCGTCATCAACGGCATCGGTTTCGGTATGCGCCATCTCGCCGGCGACCCTGTTCTTCAACAACAGCTGCGGGAGAATCCGACACTGATCGCGGCAACCAGCGAGGAGCTGTTGCGCCGCTACACCTTCACCATCCCGGTGCGGCGCATCGTGCACGACACAGAACTCGGCGGCCGGCAGCTGCGCGCCGACGACAAGATCCTGCTCTATCTGCCGGCCGCCGATCTCGATGCCGCCGCCTACACCGCGCCGGAGCATTTCGACATCCACCGCGAACAGCGCGCGCACATGGCGTTCGGCACCGGACCGCACCACTGCCTCGGCGCCAGCCTAGCCCGGCTCGAACTGCAGATCCTCTACAGAGTCGTGCTTCAGCGGCTGCCGCCGTTCCGGATCGATGACACACAGCCGATCCGCTTCCATGCCGGGCAGATGCTGACGCTGGCCAATCTGCCGTTGCGCTGGAACTGAACCGATGTCCGATTTCCCACGCCCGGCAAATCGAACGCGCGTCAGTGACCGCCGCCGAAGCGACTCAACTGGCTTCTTGTCGCAGCGGTCTGCTGACGCAGCAGGCTGCTCTGCTGCTCCAGCGCGCGCATCTCCGCCGCGATCGCACCTCCGAGCCCGGCGATGCTGCCGACCGAGGTGTTGACCTCGCCGTAGCGCTGCGCCAGCTGCGCCACCGCGTCGTTGACGCGGGCCAGCGCGGCCGTTCCCTGCTGCAGGTCGGCCAGCATCTGCTCGAACGTCGCCGTGGCCGATTCAATCGCGGTGCAGGCCTCCTGCGCACGCTGGTTCAGCGAGTCCGACTCGTTACGGCTCTGCACCACCAGCTTGTCCATCGCGTTGATGAAATCGCTGATCTGCTGCGTCGCCTCGTTGACCTTGACCGCCAGCGTGCGCACCTCGTCGGCGACCACCGCGAAACCGCGACCGGCCTCGCCGGCGCGCGCCGCCTCGATCGCCGCGTTCAGCGCCAGCAGATTGGTCTGGTCGGCGAACTCGCGAACCATCTGCAGGATCTTGCGGATGTTGCCAGCGTTCTCCTGCAGTCCGCCGACCGTTTCGGTGAAGTGGCCGAGCAGCGAGCCGATCGCGCGGATGTCGTCGACCGCCGCCTCCAGCTCGCCGCTGGAACTGCGCGCCGCCGCGCAGTTGTGCTCACTGGCGCGCACGACGCCATCGACGTCGCCGCGAATGCCGCTCAGCGCGCCGCTCACCTCGTCGCTGGCGTGACTGATGCCATCACTGAGCGCCGCCTGTTGTTCGGTGCGCGCCAGCACGCCGGCCAGCGCGCGCTCGACCGCCTCGTTGGCATCGTCGGCGCGCTGCGCGGTGGTGGCGATGTCGCCCAGCATCTCCTCCAGCCCGCCGATGAACTGGTTGTAGGCCTCCGACAGCTGGCGGAACTCGTCATGGGTGAATGCCGGCAGGCGCACCGACAGGTCACCGGCCTGACGGTTGATCGCCTGCAGCTGCGCCAGCAGCGCGCGCACCGGCCGCACGATCAGGTAACAGAGGTAGAAGGTGCTGAACAGGAAGCTGGCGAACAGCAGCACCACGCCGAGCAGGAACAGCGGACTGTCACGACCGCCGGCCAGCGCCAGCCACAGCGCGGCCCCCTGGCAGGCCAGCAGGAACGCCATGTTGCCGAGAATCTTGCGGGTCAACGTGAAGAAGAAGGTACGTTCGACCCATGTGTAAAGATCGACGAGCATGTGCAGTCCCCGGCCGGTGGCGAAAAACTGTTCACCAGCATAGACGATATATCCCTACTCTCCGGAGGTTATGGCTGCGGGCCGACCGCAATGCGATCGCGGCCACCGCTGCCGACCTCGATCCGCCCCCGTTATGACAGATATCATCAGCTTGATCTAAGTCATTGATCGAAAAAGGAATGAGCAGTCATGCTTCATTCCATAGCCAGATCAAATAACGGTTATTTAAACGATCCATTTTTTCTATCGCGCCCGAGCCGTTATCTTCACCACTGTCAGGTACAGATTCACCTGCAACCCCAACCACAAGGAGCAACTCTGATGTCCGTCATCAACACCAAGATCAAGCCGTTCAAAGCCTCCGCCTTCAAGCAGGGCAAGTTCATCGAGGTTTCGGATGCCGACCTGAAGGGCAAGTGGGCGGTGTTCTTCTTCTACCCGGCCGACTTCACCTTCGTCTGCCCGACCGAACTGGGCGACGTCGCTGACCACTACGCCGAGTTCCAGAAAATGGGCGTCGAGATCTACTCCGTGTCGACCGACACCCATTTCGTGCACAAGGCATGGCACGACGCGTCGGACACGATCCGCAAGATCCAGTACACGATGATCGGCGACCCGACCGGTGCCGTGACCCGCAACTTCGAAGTGATGCGCGAAGATCAGGGTCTGGCTGACCGCGGTACCTTCATCGTCGATCCGGAAGGCGTGATCCAGGCTGTCGAAATCACCGCCGAAGGCATCGGCCGCGACGCTTCCGACCTGCTGCGCAAGGTGAAAGCCGCCCAGTACGTCGCCGCTCACCCGGGCGAAGTCTGCCCGGCCAAGTGGAAAGAAGGCGAGAAGACCCTGGCTCCGTCGCTGGACCTGGTCGGCAAGATCTGAGCCGGCTGGCAAAACCGCCCCGCGCCGCGGGGCGGGCACCACCCGAAACAAGCATTACCCAAAACAAGCATCAAGCCCCGGAGCTGTGATCCAGCTCCGACGGTCAGGTCGCGACCTGAAAAACACAGCCACACCCCGCCGCAACCCGTCGGGGTCAGGCAATGCAAGCCCAGACACGATTTGAGCAACCGAATTTCCTGAAGGAGAGGACGTCATGTTGGACGCCACCATGAAACAGCAGCTGCAGAGCTATCTCGAACTGCTCGAAAACCCGATTGAGCTGGTCGCCTCGTACGACGACAGCGAAAAATCGCGCGAACTGTCGGCACTGCTGCACGAGCTGGTGTCGCTGTCCGGCAAGATCGGCCTGCGCGAGGACGGCAGCGATGCGCGCCGCCCCTCCTTCACCATCGAGCGGCCGGGTACGCAGATCAGCCTGCGCTTCGCCGGCATTCCGCTCGGCCACGAATTCACCTCGCTGGTGCTGGCGCTGCTGCAGGTCGGCGGCCGCAAACCGAAGATCAGCGACGACGAGATCGAGCAGATCCGCGCGCTCGACGGTGAATTCAGTTTCGAAACCTACTTCTCGCTGTCGTGCCAGAACTGCCCGGACGTGGTGCAGGCGCTGAACACGATGGCGGTGCTGAACCCGAACATCCGCCACGTCGCCATCGACGGCGCGCTGTTCCAGAGCGAAGTCGAGCAGCGTCAGGTGATGGCGGTGCCGGCCGTCTACCTGAATGGCGAGCCATTCGCGCAGGGCCGCATGGAGCTGGCCGAGATCATCGCCAAACTTGACTCGAAGGCCGAGGCGCGCGCCGCCGAGAAGCTGAACGAGAAGGAGCCGTTCGACGTGCTGGTGGTCGGCGGCGGCCCCGCCGGCGCGGCCGCGGCGATCTACACCGCGCGCAAGGGCATCCGCACCGGCGTCGTCGCCGAACGTTTCGGCGGCCAGGTACTCGACACGATGGCGATCGAGAACTTCATCTCGGTGAAAGAGACCGAGGGGCCGAAACTGGCACGCGCGCTGGAAGAGCATGTGCGCCAGTACGAGGTCGACATCATCAACCTGCAGCGCGCCAGCAAGCTGATTCCGGCGCAGAACGCCGGCGAGCTGAACCAGATCGAGCTGGCCTCGGGCGCGACGCTGAAGGCGAAGACGGTGATCGTCGCCACCGGCGCGCGCTGGCGCGAGATGAACGTGCCGGGCGAAGCCGAGTACCGCACTCGCGGCGTTGCCTTCTGCCCGCACTGTGACGGCCCGCTGTTCAAGGGCAAGCGCATCGCGGTGATCGGCGGCGGCAACTCCGGCGTCGAGGCGGCGATCGATCTCGCCGGCATCGTCGCCCACGTCACGCTGATCGAGTTCGATGCGCAGCTGCGCGCCGACGCCGTGCTGCAGCGCAAACTCAACAGCATGCCGAACGTTACCGTCATCACCAGCGCACTGACCACCGAGGTCAAGGGCGACGGTCAGAAAGTAACGAGCCTCGTCTACAAAGATCGCAGCAGCGAGCAACTGCATGAGGTCGAGCTGGAAGGTATCTTCGTGCAGATCGGTCTGGTGCCGAACACCGACTGGCTGAAGGGCACGATCGAACTGACGCCGCGCGGCGAGATCGTCGTCGACGCCAGAGGCCAGACCACGCTGCCCGGCGTGTTCGCCGCCGGCGACGCCACCACGTCGCCGTACAAGCAGATCATCATCGCGATGGGCGCTGGCGCGACGGCGGCACTCGGGGCGTTTGACCACCTGATCCGCAGCGCCTGAACCACACGGCGACGCAGTTCGAAACATGACGGCACCTTCGGGTGCCGTTTTCTTTTCTGTTCAGGGTGCCACGGGTTCGCCGGCAGCCTGCTGCGGCCCGGCCGCCGGCGCCAGCGGATCGGCCAGCTCGATCCAGCCACCGCCCATCGCCTTGTAGACGTTGATCAGCTCGGCGTGGCGCTGCGCCAGCGTCGCCACCGCGTTCAGCTCGGCGGAGAACAGCTCGTTCTCCGCATACAGCACCTCGATGTAGCTGGCCTCGCCACCGTCGAAGCGGGCGCGCGACAGCCGCGCGTAGGTGCGCAGCGCCGCCGCCCGTTTCGCCAGCGCGTCGTATTCGAGATGCAGCTTCTCGGCACTGGCCAGCGCGTCGTTGGTTTCGCGGAATGCGTTCAGCACCGTCTGCCGGTAGAACGCCTGTGCCTCGCGCTGCGCCGCCTCGGCGCTCTTCACCTGCCCCGAGATGGCGCCGAACGTGAACAGCGGCCCGCTGATCGCCGCCGCCAGCGAATCGGTGGCCGACGAGCTGTTGCTGAATTCGTTCAGCGACGTGCTCGACACGCCGAGCATTCCGGTCAGCGACAGCGTCGGGAAATAGAGCGCCTTGGCGGCACCGATGCCGGCGTTGGCCGCGCGCAGGTTCTGCTCCGCCTGCAGGATGTCGGGACGGCGTTCGAGCAGCGTCGACGGCAGGCCGGCCGGAATGTCCGGGTCAAGCAGCGCCTCGATGCCGAGGCCGCGCGGAATGTCGCCGGGCGCGCGCCCGAGCAGCAAGCTCAGCAGGTTCTCCTGCCGCGCGATCTGGCGCTCCAGGCTCGGCACCACGGCGCGCGCCTGCTGGTACTGCGACTCGACCTGCGAGCGCTCGACCTCCGACACCGTGCCGCCCTTGTGACGCAGCTCGAACAGCCGCAGCGATTTCTCGTAGTTGCCGGCGGTGGCGCGCGCGATCTCGAGCTGGCGGTCGAGCGCGCGCAGCGCGACGTAGCTGCTGGTGACGCTGGCAACGACGCTCAGCACGACGCCACGCCGCCCCTGCTCGCTGGCGAAGAGCTGCGCCTGCGCCGCCTCGGACTGCCGCCGCACGCGACCGAACAGATCGATCTGCCAGCTGGCGCCGAGCGCCGCGCCGTAGAGGTCGTAGGTGCGATCGCCGCCGGGCGGCAGCGGCGACGTGCCGTTGCGGCTGAGACGGTTCTGGCTGGTATCGATGTCGTAGCCGAACTGCGGGTAGAGCTGCGAGCGTGTCGTCCGCAGCGCACCGAGAAATTGCTCGACGCGCGCCGCCGCCTGCAGCAGATCCTGATTCTGGCGCAGCGCCTCGTCGACCAGCTGATTCAGCACCGGATCGCCGAACGCCTGCCACCAGCGCGTGTTGGCCACCTCCGCTGCGCTCGCGTAGTCGATGTGGGTATCGTCGATGCGGGTGTCGTCGATGCGCCACGCCGGCGGCGCGTCGACCTCGGGCCGCTTCCAGTCGGGGCCGACGGCGCAGCCGGCGAGCAGCAGGAGCGCGCTCGCGCCGAGCAGTCGTCGCAGCGAATGTCTCACCGAACCGTCCACCGAACCCTCCACTGTCATCTCACCGCTCCTCCTGCCTGTTGCGGGCGCGGCGCTCGCCAACCGTTTCGAGCAGCCAGAAGAACAGCGGCGCGAAGAAGATCGCGATCACCGTCGACGCGATGATGCCGCCGATGACGCCGGTGCCGATCGCGCGCAGGCTGTTGGCGCCGGGACCGGTGGCGATCGCCAGCGGCACGCAGCCGAGGCCGAACGCCAGCGACGTCATGACGATCGCGCGCAGGCGCGCGCCGGCCGCCTCGATCGCCGCCTGCCGCGCCGGCATACCGTGGCGCACGCGCTCGATCGCGAACTCGCAGATCAGGATCGCGTTCTTCGCCGACAACCCGACCAGCGTGATCAGCCCGACCTGGAAGTAGACGTCGTTCTCCAGCCCGAGCAGCCACGTCAGCAGCAGCGCGCCGAGAATGGCGATCGGCACCGTCAGCACCACGGCGATCGGCAGCGTCCACTTCTCGAACTGCGCCGACAGCAGCAGGAAAACGACGATCAGGCCGAACGCGAAGGCGATCGTCGAGGTCGAGCCCGACGCCTTCTCCTGCAGCGCCTGCCCGGCCCAGGCGAAGGCGAAATCGCCCGGTAGCACCTCGGCGGCCACCTCCTCCATCGCGCGGATCGCCTGCCCCGAGCTGTAGCCCGGCGCCTGGCTGCCGGTGATCTTGACCGCCGGAAAGCCGTTGAAGCGAGTCATGATCTTCGGCGCAGAGACGTAGCGCGTCGTGATCAGCGCCGACAGCGGCACGCTGGCGCCGCTGCTCGAACGCACGTGGACGTTGTTGAAATCCTCTGGGCGCACGCGGTATTCGGCATCGGCCTGCACGACGACGAACCAGACCCGGCTGAACTGCGAGAACTGCCCCGCCACCTGCGAGCCGAACAGCGCCTGCATCGTCTCGAACACATCCTGCACGTGCACGCCGAGCACCTCGGCGCGGGCGCGGTCGAGATCGACGAACAGCTGCTGGCTATTGGCGCGGAACGTGGTGTTGAGCGACTGCAGCTCCGGCCGCTGCCGCGCCTTCGCCAGAAACTCCTTCAATACGGCGTCGGTGGCGCGCGCATCGCCGGCGCCGCGGTTCTGCAGGTAGAACTCGAAACCGCCGGTGGAACCGAGCCCCGGAATCGACGGCGGGTTGACCGCGAACGCGATCCCCTCCTTCAGCGTCGCGAACTTCGCGTTGAGCCGCTTCAGCGTGTCGAACGCCAGCAGCGATTCGTCGCCGCGCTCGTCGAACGGTTTCAGCAGCGCGAACAGCACCGCCGAGCTGTTGTTGGTCTGGCCGTCGACGAAGCTGTAACCGAGCACGGTGCCGACGTCCTGCACCGCCGGATCCTCGTGCACGATGTCGGCGAGCTGCGCGGCGAAGCGCTCGGTCACCGACAGGTTGGCGGAATCGGCCACCTGCGCGACGACGAAGAAGTAGCCCTGATCCTCTTCCGGCACGAACGACGACGGCAGCACGCGGAACATCAGCACGATGGCGACGACGATGCCGGCGAACACGATCAGCGCGATGCGGGCGTGATCGATGACGAAGGTCAGGCGTGTCGTGAAACTCTGCTGCAGGCGTTCGAAGCCGCGCTCGAACGCGGTGAAGAAACGGCCCTTCTCGCCGTGCTGCGCCTTGATGATGATCGCCGCCAGCGCCGGCGACAGCGTCAGCGCCATGATTCCGGAGATCACCATCGCGATCGAGATCGTGATCGCGAACTGCTTGTACAGCGTGCCGGTGACACCGCCGAGGAAGGCCACCGGCAGAAACACGGCGACCAGCACCAGCACGATCGAGATCAGCGCGCCGGCGATCTCGCTCATCGCGCGCTTGGCGGCGTCGAGCGGCGACAGCCGGTGTCTGGTCATGTTGGTCTCGACGTTCTCGACGACGACGATGGCGTCGTCGACGACGAGACCGATGGCGAGGATCATGCCGAACATCGTCAGCATGTTGATCGAGAAGCCGAGCAGGTGCATGCCGGCGAAGGTGCCGATGATCGACACCGGCACCGCCAGGATCGGGATGATCGTCGCCCGCAGCGACTGCAGGAACACGAACACCACCAGCACAACCAGCACCACCGCCTCGAAGAAGGTGTGCACCACCTTGTCGATCGAATAGAGCGTGAACTGACTGGTGTCGAGCACGATCTTGTAGTCGAGCCCGGTCGGGAACTTCGCCTTCAGCTCCTCCAGTTTCTTGCGCACGGCCTTCGAGGTCTCGACCGCGTTGGCGCCGGGTTGCTGGAAGATGCCGATCGTCGTCGCCGTCTTGCCGTTCATGCGGCCGGCGATCGAGTAGTCCTTCTTCGCCAGCTCGACGCGGCCGATGTCGCGGATGCGGACGATCGCCGCTCCCTCCTTGGCGGTGCGGACGATGATGTTGGCGAACTCCTCCGGCTTGCTCAGCAGCCCCTGCGCGGTGACGACGAACTGCTGCTCGACACCGGGCTCGCTCGGCTGCGCGCCGAGCTGGCCGACGCCGAACGCCTGATTCTGGCTGCGGATCGCGCTCATCACCTCCTGCACGGTGATGCCGAGCTGCGCCATCCGGTCCGGGCGCACCCAGACCCGCATCGCGATGTCGGGCGAACCGAACACCGAGGCGCGGTTGGCGCCGGGCACGCGCTTCAGCTCGTCAAGCACGTAGAGGTTGCTGTAGTTGTCGAGGTAGGTGGCGTCGTAACGGTCGTCCGGCGAGTAGACCGACACCACCATCATGATGCTCGGTGACTTCTTGTCGACGGTGATGCCCTGCTGCGTCACCACCTGCGGCAGCCGCGGCGTCGCCAGGCTCAGCTTGTTCTGCACGTTGACCTGGTTGATGTTCGGATCGCTGCCCGGCTTGAACACGACGGCGATCTGCGTGTTGCCGCTCGACGAGCTGGTCGAGGAGTAGTAGAGCAGATCGTCGATGCCGTTCAGCTGCGTCTCGATCGGCGCGGCGACGTTGTTGGCGATCACCTCGGCGGTGGCACCGGGATAGACGGCGTTGATCACCACCTGCGGCGGCGCCATCTCCGGATACTGTTCGATCGGCGACACCGCCAGCGACACCGCGCCGCACAGCACGATCAGAATCGAGATGACGGCGGAGAGAATCGGCCGGTCGATGAAGAAATGGGTGAACATCCGCGTTCCGCCAGAAAAGGAAAAATGCGCCGTCGCGCGCTGCGTCAGGCCGCCGGGCCGGTGGTCGTCGCGATCCTGACCGGCTGCCCCGGCACCACTTTCAGCACGCCGTCGATGACGACGCGGTCGCCGGCCTTCAATCCCTGCTGGATGATGATGCCGCCGTCGCCGTAGTAGTCGCCGACCACGACCGGCCGCATCTCGGCGTTGCCATCGGCCTTGATGACGTAGACCAGATGGCCGTTCGAGCCCTGCTGCACCGCCAGCTGTGGCACCACGATGGCGTCGGGGCGGATGTAGCCGACCACCCGGGCGGTGACGAACATGCCGGGGCGCAGCGCCCACTGCGGGTTGGGGATGACGGCGCGCACCATGAACGAACCGGTGTCCTGGCTGAAGTTCGGTTCGAGGAAATCGATGCGGCCGCGCTCGGGGTAGAGCGAGCCGTCGGACATGATCAGCTCGACCTCGAACACCCCGTCCGCCGGCTCGATGACGAGACCTTCGGTCACCTGCCGGCGCAGTTGCGCCATCTGGTTCTGCGACACGCTGAAGTTGATCCAGACCGGATCGATCGCCGCGACGTAGGTCAGGTGTGCCGCTTCCGACATGGCGTTGATGAAGACCCCCTGCCGCTGCAGCGAGCGGCTGGCCACCCCTTTCAGCGGCGCGCGGATCGTCGTGTAGCCGAGGTTGATCTCGGCTTCGTTGAGCTTGGCGCGGGCGGCATAGACGGCGGCGTTGGCGGCATCGTATTCACCCTGCGCGCGGTCGAGGTCGGCGCGCGACATCGCGTCCAGCTCCACCAGCGGCCTGATCCGCTCCAGATTGGCCTTCGCCGTCGAGAAGCGCGCCTGCTGCGCCAGCAGCTCGCCGCGCGCGGCGTCGACCTCGGCCTGGAACGACTTCTGGTCGAACTGGAACAGCACGTCGCCCTCCTCGACCATCGCGCCCTCGTGGTAGGCGATCTGGTCGAGAAAGCCTGAGACCCGCGCGACGATCTCGACCTGACGCGAACTCTCGGTCTGCGCGACGAAGCTGAGGGCATGGGGAATGGTCGCCGGCTCGACCGTCATCACCACCACCTCGGGTGGCGGCCGGCGCTGCTCGTCCGAGTCGCCGGAACAGCCGGCACCGGCCAGTGCGGCGAGCGCGATCAGCGCCGCGCCGAGTGCCCGCGATCCCCCGTCAGTGAGGAAAAAGAGAAAACCAGCGCGAAAAAACAGGAAAAAAGGCGCTTGCATGGAGCACTCATCGACGGTCACGGCACGAGGCATCGACTCTAACGGTTAAACGAGTCGACGGGAATCGCGGCCCGGCCGCCGGCGGCGTGGTAACGGGTTAAATTCCCACGAAATATATTGATGGCAAATTCCTGACACCAATTGACGCCACCGACAACCGATGTACACAATGCCGGCCGACCCGGCCCGCTGCCCGGCCTTTTCCGATAACAAGGTTTCCCGCCAATGCCCGACACCATTTCTGCCAGATCCGCGCTCGCCGGCCTGCTGGCGCTGGCGCTCGCCGCCCATGCCGGCGCCGAGGAGATCAATCCGCACGCGCACGGCACCAAGTACTCGCCGCTGAAACAGATCGACCGCCGCAACGTCGCCGATCTGGAGCTGGCGTGGGAGTACCACACCGGCTACGTGCCCGACGCCAACGTCAAGAACATGCTGGTCGCCTTCGAGGATCAGCCGAGCATCATCGAGGGCAATCTGGTGGTCTGCTCGACGACGCGCCGCGTCATCGCGCTCGATCCCGCCACCGGCAGGGAGCGCTGGCATTTCGACTCGATCGATCAGGCGCAGGCGAAGCAGATCCGCGTGCAGAAGTGCCGCGGCGTCTCCAGCTGGGTCGACACGCAGGCAGAGGAAGGTGCCCTGTGCCGCTCGCGCATCTTCATCGGCACCGCCAACTACGGCCTCGCCGCCATCGACGCGAAGAGCGGCAAGCCCTGCCCCGGCTTCGGCGATAACGGTTTCGTCAAGGCGCAGGCCACCAAGCCCGAGCTGTTCCCCGGCGAGGTGGTGGCGACCTCCGACCCGGCCGTCGTCAACGATGTGGTAGTGATCGGCTCCGCGGTCGGCGACAACCAGCGCGTCGACGCGCCGAGCGGCCGCGTGCTGGCCTTCGATGCGCGCAGCGGCGCGCTGAAATGGGAGTTCGACCCGGTGCCGCGCAACCCCGACGACCCGGCGATGCAGAGCTGGGACGACGGCACCGACGGCATCGGCGGCGGCAATGTCTGGTCGTCGATGGCGACCGACCAGCAGCTCGATCTGGTCTACCTGCCGACCACCAGCCCGTCCGGCGATTTCTTCGGCGGCAATCGCGGCGGCGACAACCACTACACCAATTCGGTCGTGGCGCTGCGCGGCGCCACCGGCGAGGTGGTGTGGCATCAGCAGCTGGTCCACCACAACGTCTTCGACTACGACGTGCCGGCGCAACCGATGCTGGTCGACTACCCGCACAACGGCCGCAACGTGCCGGCGCTGGTGCAGAACACCAAGATGGGGCTGATCTTCGTCTTCGACCGCGCCACCGGCGAGCCGCTGGTGCCGATCGAGGAGCGCCCGGTGCCGCAGACCGGCAGCGTGGCCGGCGAGAAGCTGTCGCCGACGCAGCCGTTCCCGGTCGGCATGCCGACGCTGGCGCCGCAGGGCTTCTCGCCCGACGACGCCTGGGGCTTCACGCCGATCGACCGCTGGCTCTGCCGCAGGAAGATCGAAAAGTTCAACTACGGCCCGATCTACACCCCGCCGAGCGAGCAAGGGACGATCTTCTCGCCGTCGGTCGGCGGCGGCCCCAACTGGGGCGGCGGCGGCTGGGACCCGCGCAGCCACGTCATGGTGGTGCCGACCAACCGCGTGCCAACCGTGGTCACGCTGATCCCGAACGACAGGGCGAAGGTCGACGAGACGCAGGCCATCGAGACGCTCGGCGCGATGAACTTCGCCGTCGCCGGCGCGCCGTTCGTGACGCGGGTCGAGCCGCTGATGTCGCCGCTCGGCGCCCCCTGCTCGACGCCGCCGTGGGCAGCGCTGACCGCCGTCGACATGGTCAACAAGAAGATCCTGTGGGATGTCCCGCTCGGCGGCATCGACAAGATGGTCCCGCTGCCGCTGCCCGACAGCCTGTCGAAGCTCGGTCTGCCGGGCGCCGGCGGCCCGCTGGTGACGGCCGGCGGGCTGGTGTTCATCGGCTACTCGCTGGATGACCGGCTGCGCGCCTTCGACATCGAGACCGGCGCGGAGGTCTGGCGCACCGACCTGCCGGCCGCCGGAACCGCGGTGCCGATCACCTACGAGATCGGTGGCGAGCAGTACATCGTCATCGCCGCCGGTGGTCACACCATGTACGGCTCGACGCTGGGTGACTCGGTGGTCGCCTACAAGCTGAAGAAAAAATAGACCTCTGAACGAAAACGGGGAGCACCTGCCGGCGCTCCCCGTTCGTCACTCGCGGTCGGGTGATTCCGACCAGCGCGCACCACGACTCACTCGTTCGGCATGACCCACTGCGATTTCAGGCCGAAATCGGAGAGGTACTTGGTCGAACTCCAGCCGCCATCGACGACCAGCGTCTGACCGTTGATGAACGAGCCGCCCGGCGAGCAGAGGAAGGCGATCGTCGAGGCGATGTCGTCGACCGTGCCAAGGCGCGTGTGCGGCGTCATCTCGTTGTTCATCTTGCGGAACACCGGGTCCTCGTAGCGGCCTTCGGTCATCGGCGTCGGCGTCACGCCGGGCGCGACCGCATTGCAGCGGACGCCCTGCGCGCCATAGCGGCAGGCGATGTGCTGCATCAGACCGGTCAGGCCACCCTTGCAGGCCGAATAGGCGCCGCCGTGCAGGCCGCCGACCACGGCGAAGGTCGACGTGACGTTGATGATGACGGCGTTGTTCGTCATCTGCGGCAGCACCTCGCGCGACAGCCGGAACGGCGCCCGCAGCATCAGGTTCAGCGCGTAGTCGAGCGTCTCGTCATCGGTCTCGTGCAGCGGCTTCGGCCGGCCGATGCCGGCGTTGTTGATCAGCGCGCCGATCTTGCCGAAGCGCTGTACCGCCGCCTCGACGATCCGCTGCGGCGCATCTTCCTCGGTGACGTCGATCGACAGCGTCGCGACCTTGGCCGGATCGCCGATGAGCCTCTCCAGCTCCGCCAGCTTCTGCGGATCGCGGCCAACGCCGAAGATGGTGTAACCCAGCTCCACCAGCTTCGGAGCGGTACCAAGTCCGATGCCGCTGCCGGCACCCGTGATGATTGCACAGCCTGCCATAGTCGCTCCTCGCTGCTGATTCCCGATGGATGATGCGTGCCGACACCGGTGCCAATAACAGCACTGGTGCCACGCCATGAAGTGGGCCGCTATTTTTTCACAACAGTGTTGATCAGACCACTCCGAAAAGCGCCTTTCCGAAGCGACCTTATAACCACATAAAATAATTAAAAAACAAATAGATGAAAAACAATATTCACAAGACCCATTAACTCATCGAGTAACGACAAACAGCGATCCTGTAAAGAATGGTGCGCCCTGTCGTTGTGGGATAGGCTGGCCCACCGCTCGACAACAGACGCTGATCTTCCGGCTTTTCATGCATCCACACCGCGCTGCGGCGGGAGATCGAAGCCCTCTTTCCACGTTCACTCTGGAGCCACCAATGACCGACAAGACACTGGACTGTTCCGATCTCGACAGGCACATGGGGGTGCCGA
>CAZEVP010000003.1:0-95545 GCA_964515735.1 uncultured Verrucomicrobiaceae bacterium
CGGGGCGTGGTGAGCAGGGCGATGTAAACGAAAACCCGAATACTCCCCTCTCCCTGAAGGGAGAGGGGAAAAACGCGCGCTTTTCAGAGGTTTCAGAAGGCGGAAACGAAAAGGCCACCTTTCGGTGGCCTTTTTCTTCACGCCCGGGAGCGCATCACTTGCTGTTGTTGACGATGAAGTCGACCGCGGCGATCACCTCGTCGTCCGAACAGGTCATGCACAGCCCCTTCGGCGGCATCGCGTTGAGACCGTCGATCGCGTGCTTGTGCAGCGTGTCGGCGCCCTGCGCGATGCGCGCCTTCCACGCCGCCGCGTCGCCCATCTTCGGCGCGCCGCCGGCGCCGGTGCTGTGGCAGGCCATGCAGGAACCGTTGTAGACATCCTCGCCCGAGCGCGGGCCGCTCGACGCGGCCGCCACCGCACCGCCGCAGCTGCTGTCGCCTTCGAGGCAGACACTGCCGACCGGCTTGACCCGCTCCTCGATCGCCTTTTTCTGGCTGTCGGTCAGCGCGTGGCCGGTGAGGCTGAGCGCGATACCGAAACAGAACGAACCCAGAACGACGGCGACTTTCTTATTCAACTTCGACTTGCTCACGAATCGTTTCCTCACGGAGGACGGGAAGGGCGTCGGGCACAGGTGAAACGCGCCGGATTATAGCCAGATGACCTCCGGGAAACCACCTGAACCCAAGGGTTTTTACTGGCAATGCCGCCAGCGGCCCGGTATGATTCGCGCCTCTTCGCGCCCTTAGCTCAGCTGGATAGAGCGCTGCCCTCCGGAGGCAGAGGTCAGAGGTTCGAATCCTCTAGGGCGCGCCATGATTCCAGGCGCACCGCATCCGATCCCATCCCCGTCCGTCGACCCGCGACGGGCGGCACATTTTTTCGCCAAAAATTAATGTGGCGGAGGATTCGCTTTTACGGAAAGTTGGCGTAAAGTGGCCCGGCTGTCGTCAGCTTGGTATTGCGTCCATCGTGGTCTGAGCAGGTTCGCCTGCCTCCTCCGAAGTCGATCTGGTACTCCCTGCTGCCTCAGTTATTCCCTAGCGGTGCGTCTTTCAGAACACACCGTGCCGGGAGCCTTCATCAAGTTAGTCAGGAAATGGTTATGTCTAATCGTCAGACTGGTACGGTCAAGTGGTTCAACGACAGCAAGGGTTTTGGTTTCATCACCCCTTCCAACGGCGGCCCGGATCTTTTCGTTCACTTCAGCGCCATTCAGGTCAACGGCTTCAAGTCGCTGGCTGAAGGCCAGACTGTCAGCTTCGTTGCCGGCCAAGGCAAGAAAGGCCCGCAAGCCGAGGAAGTTCGCGCGGAGTAATCACTCCCGCGATCGCTTGCTTCCGGAAACCCCGCGGGCCAATGCCCGCGGGGTTTTTTATTGACCCCCTTTTTCGATGTTTCCGTCGCACCGGCGTAACGTCGACCGCGCTATCGTTGTCACCTGACTGCCGATGGGCCGGCATGGTCTCTGCATCCTGTCCGGCTGCCGCATGACGAGACGACGAAGGGGCGCTCATGAGCATTCTGGTCGGCATCCGCCACTCCACGACCTACCGCTACGACCGCCGCGTGGCGCTGTCGCCGCATCTGGTGCGGCTGCGGCCGGCGCCGCACTGCCGCACGCCGATCATCAGCTACAGCATGAAGGTGTCGCCGCAGGCGCACTTCATCAACTGGCTGCAGGACCCGTTCTCGAACCACGTCGCGCGGCTGGTGTTCCCGGACAAGAGCGCGGCGCTGACGGTCGACGTCGATCTGGTCGCCGACCTGACCGCCTACAACCCGTTCGACTTCTTCGTCGAGAGCTACGCCGAGAGATTCCCGTTCGACTACCCGGCCGCGCTGAAGCACCAGCTGCTGCCGTTCCTCGAACTCGACAGCCGCCGCGGCGACTGCGGCGAGCGCTTCCACGCGCTGCTCGACGGTATCCGGAACACGAAGCTGCCGATCATCGACTTTCTGGTCGACATCAACCGCCGCGCCTTCGAGGCGGTCGGCTACACGATCCGGCTCGAACCGGGCGTGCAGACGCCGGAGCGGACGCTGGCGCTGGCACGCGGCTCGTGCCGCGACTCGGCCTGGCTGCTGGTGCAGCTGCTGCGCCATCTCGGGCTGGCCGCGCGTTTCGTCTCCGGCTATCTGGTGCAGCTGACGCCGGACCAGAAGAGCCTCGACGGCCCGTCCGGCCCCGAGGCCGATTTCACCGACCTGCACGCCTGGACCGAGGTCTACGTGCCCGGCGCCGGCTGGCTCGGCCTCGACCCGACCTCGGGACTGTTCGCCGCCGAGGGGCACATTCCGCTGTCGTGCACGCCGGAGCCGGTCGACGCCGCGCCGATCACCGGTCTGGTCGACCCGTGCGAGGTGACGTTCGAATACGCGAACGAGGTGGTGCGGCTGCACGAGGACCCGCGCGTCACGCGGCCGTTCACCGAGCAGGAGTGGGCCGACATCGACGCACTCGGCGAGCATGTCGACACGCTGCTGGCGCGCGGCGACGTGCGGCTGACGATGGGTGGCGAGCCGACCTTCGTGTCGATCGACGACATGCAGTCGGCGCAGTGGAACACCGAGGCCGACGGCGAGCACAAGCGCGCGCTGGCCTTCGACCTGACCGGCCGGCTGATGGAGGACTTCGCGTCCGGCGGCCTGCTGCACTTCGGTCAGGGCAAGTGGTACCCCGGCGAGCCGCTGCCGCGCTGGCAGTACTCGATCTACTGGCTCAACGACGGCGAGCCGCTGTGGCGCGGGCCGCAGCCGCCGCGCGAGGGCAGCGCCACGCTCGACAACGCGCGCGATTTCATCGGCGCGCTGTGCGAAGTGCTCGGCCTGCCGCATGAGGCGGCGCAGCCGTGCTTCGAGGATCCGTTCCACACGCTGTGGCAGAACGCGCAGCTGCCGCTCGACGCCGAACCGTCGCTCGACCACGAGGCGCTGGCGCAGCGCACGCTGGCGAAGTTGCTGCAGCAGGGGCTGAACCGGCCGGCCGGCTTCTGCCTGCCGCTCGCCTTCGACGCCGCCAGCGAGCGCTGGCAGAGCTGCCGCTGGCAGTTCCGGCAGGGGGCGCTCTACCTGATTCCCGGCAACTCGCCGCTCGGCTACCGGCTGCCGCTGGCGTCGCTGTCCGACCACGCCAGACTGGACGCGCTGGCGCCGCGCCCGGCCGACCCGTTCGGCCCGCCGCCCGCGGAGCTGCGCGCGCCGCTGCGGGCCGACCATCAGCTGCAGGCGCCGATGGCGATCCACACCGCGCTGTGCGTCGAGGTGCGCGACGGCCACCTCTACCTGTTCCTGCCGCCGCTGGCCGATCTCGACGGCTTCAACGGCCTGCTGCAGGCGATCACGCAGGCATCGGCCCGGGTCGGGCTGGCGCCGCGGCTGGAGGGCTACCCGCCGCCGTCCGACCCGCGCCTGTCGAAGCTGGTGGTGGCGCCGGACCCCGGCGTCATCGAGGTCAACATCCACCCGGCGTCGAGCTGGAAACAGCTGAAACGGATCACCGAGACGCTGTACCAGCGCGCCCGCGAGAGCCGGCTCGGCACCGAGAAATTCATGCTCGACGGCCGCCACAGCGGCACCGGCGGCGGCAACCACGTCACCCTCGGCGGCGCCACCCCCGCCGATTCGCCGCTGCTGCGGCGGCCGCACCTGCTGCAGAGCCTGATCACGTTCTGGCAGCACCACCCCTCGCTGTCCTACCTGTTCAGCGGCCTGTTCATCGGCCCGACCAGCCAGGCGCCGCGCGTCGACGAGGGACGCATCGAGAAACTCTACGAGCTGGAGATCGCCTTCTCGCAGCTGGCCGGCCTCGCGCGCGATGCCGACTGCGACCGGCCGTGGCTGATCGACCGCGCGCTGCGCCACCTGCTGACCGACCTGACCGGCAACACCCACCGCAGCGAGTTCTGCATCGACAAGCTCTACTCGCCCGACACGCCGACCGGCCGCCTCGGCATCCTCGAATTCCGCGCCTTCGAGATGCCGCCGCACGCGCGCATGTCGCTGCTGCAGATGCTGCTGCTGCGCGCCTGCGTCGCGCTGTTCTGGGACAAGCCCTATACCCACAAGCCGGTGCAGTGGGGTCACGCGCTGCAGGACCGCTTCATGCTGCCGCATTTCCTGTGGCAGGACTTCCTGCAGGTGCTCGACCACCTCGGCGACCACGGCCTGCCGTTTCGCGCGCACTGGTTCGAGGCATTCATGGAGTTCCGCTGCCCGAAGGTGGGGCATATCGGGCTCGGCGGCATGGAGCTGGAGCTGCGCCATGCACTGGAGCCGTGGCATGTGCTCGGCGAGGAGGCGACCGCCGGCGGCAGTGCGCGCTACGTCGATTCGTCGGTGGAGCGGATGCAGGTGAAGCTGCGTCTGGCCGCGCCGGAGCGCTACCGGCTGACCTGCAACGGCAAGATGGTGCCGCTGCTGCCGACCGAGGAGGAGGGATGTTATGTCGCCGGCGTGCGCTACCGCGCGTGGCAGCCGCCGTCGGCGCTGCACCCGATGATCGGCGTGCACTCGCCGCTGGTGTTCGACCTGTTCGACACCTGGAACGGCCGCGCGCTGGGCGGCTGCACCTACCACGTCGTGCACCCGGGCGGGCGCCACTATGAACACTTCCCGGTCAACGCGCTGGAGGCCGAGGCGCGCCGCGTCGCCCGCTTCGAGCAGATCGGCCACGCCCACGGCGCGTTGGTGCAGCCGCCGCTGTTCGAGCGCGAGCCACGCTTCGCGGTGCCGCCGGCCGAGGTGCGCGGAATCGGCCGTTTCAGCGCACACGCGCCGCGGCCGCTGGCGACGCCACCACCGCCGAAACCGAACCCGCAATACCCATGCACGCTCGATTTGCGGTTTGATGCGTAATCGATAAAAAGAGAAGGCAGTGGATGGACGACAGCACACTCCGGGCGGCGCCGGCACCGTTCTGCAACGGCTACCGCCCCGGCAGCGGTTTCGACGAGATGGTGGCGCCCGACGGCAGCGTGCGGGCGCACTGGCAGCCGCTCGCCCGCCACCTCGACAACTGCGACCCGCAGGCGCTCGCCAGCCTGCAGCTGGAGACGGCGCGCCGGCTGCGGGAACAGGGGGTCCACTACAACATCTACCAGGATCCGGCCGGCAAGCGCCGCGCCTGGCAGCTCGACCCGCTGCCGCTGCTGCTGCCGGAGGACGAGTGGCCGGCGATCGAGGCCGGGCTGCAGCAGCGCGCGCAGCTGTTCAACCTGCTGCTGACCGACCTCTACGGCCCGCAGCGCGCGCTGCGCGAAGGGCTGATTCCGCACGAGCTGGTGCTGCGCCACCCCGAATTCCTACGGCCGCTGCAGCACTCGCCGATCAGCGCGCTGACCCTGTACGCGGTTGATCTGGCGCGCGCGCCGGACGGCCAGTGGTGGGTGCTGTCCGACCGCACGCAGGGGCCGAGCGGCGCCGGCTACGTGCTGGAGGCGCGTTTCATCACCCGCCGCGTGCTCGGCCAGAGCATCGGCGGCCATTTCGACAGCTACGCCACGGCGCCGCTGGCGCAGTTCTTCCAGCAGTTCAAGCGCCACGTCGCCGCGCTGTCGCCGGAACCGGGGCCGGCGCCAACCATCGCCCTGCTGTCGCCCGGCATCGGCAACGAGGTCTACTTCGAGCACGCCTATCTCGCCGCCCAGCTCGGCATCACGCTGGTGCAGGGCGATGACCTTTCGGTGCGTCAGGGCAACGTCTACCTGAAGACGGTCGACGACCTGCGCCGCGTCGACGTGCTGATCCGCCGCGTCGACTCCACCTTCTGCGACCCGCTGGCGCTGCGCGGCGACTCGATGCTCGGCGTGCCGGGGCTGGCGCAGGCGCAGGCGCTCGGCCGCGTCGGCATGGCCAACCCGATCGGCTCCGGCGTGCTCGAATGCGCCGGCCTGCTGCCGTTCCTGCCGGCGCTGGCGCGGGCCTGGCTCGGCGAGGAGCTGAAGCTGCCGAACGTCGCCAGCTGGTGGTGCGGGCAGGAAAAGGAGCGCAGGCACGTCTGCTCGCAGATCAGCGCGATGGTGATCAAGGTGGTCGACCAGCCCGGCCACCTCATCTTCGGCGACCAGCTGACGCGCAAGCAGCAACAACAGCTGGTGCAGCGGATCAAGGCGACGCCGTGGCGCTTCGTCGGTCAGGAGAAGATCGCCTTCTCGACGCTGCCGACCGTCGACGGCGACCGGCTGGAGCCGCGCCACCTCGTGCTGCGCGCGTTCCTCGCTGGCGACGGCAACCACTACGACGTGATGCCGGGCGGCCTGACCCGCGTCGCCGGCGAGGCCGGCTCCAGCCTGATCTCGAGCCAGAGCGGCGGCTGGTCGAAGGACACCTGGGTGCTGCGCCGCAAGGGCTCGATGCGCGACGTGCTGCGGCTGCACCCGGCCAGCCACGGCCGTCAGGCCGCCGCCGCGCTGACCAGCCGCGCCGCCGAGAACCTGTTCTGGACCGCCTGCTATCTGGAGCGCGCCGAATCGGAGCTGCGCGTCGCCGGCGTCTACCAGCGCCGCTACGACAGCTGGCTCGACTACGCGCAGGAGAGCGACCACCACGCGCTGCTGCAGTGGCTGCCGGCGCTGACGCTGTACCTGCCCGGCGCCTTTTCCGTCGACGGTGCCCCTCCTGCCGCCGGCGCCGCGCCGGCACCGGAGGTGCTGCGTCAGGCCATCCTCGGCCCCGATACCGGCAGCCTCGTCTTCAACCTGCGCCGCGCGCTGGAGGCCAGCTACACGGTGCGCGACCTGTGGCCGCCCGACAGCTGGCGCGTGGTCGAAGAGCTGGAGGAGCTGATCGGCTACGCCGAGCGCAACCGCGACGCACTGTCGGTCGACCAGCTGGTGCAGCCGATCCTGAGCGCACTGCTGGCGTTCTGGGGCGCCAGCCAGGAGGGCGTGGCGCTGACTCAGGGCGGGCTGTGGCTGCAGATCGGCCGCCGCCTCGAACGGGTGCAGAACATGGCGCTCGGCGTCGTCGCGGTCGGCCGCCAGCTCAGCGACGACGGCGACGGCGCCGGCACGCTGCCGCTGGAGATGCTGCTGGAGGCGAACGGCTGCATGGTCAGCCACCGCCGCCGCTACGGCATGGCGCTGAGCTACCAGACGGTGTGGCAGCACCTGCTGCTGGAAGTGACCAATCCACGCTCGATGTTGCACCAGTTGCAGGAACTGGAATCACTCTTGCACTTCCTCAACACGAGTCCGCAGTTCGGCCTGACCGACGCCGAGAAGATCCTGCTGTCGGTGCTGACGCCGCTGAAGCTGGCGGAGGCGCGCGAATGGGCCTGCGCCGAGGCCGCCAGCACGCTGCTGGCGCGCTTCCTCGGCGAACTGAGCGGACGACTGCGACAACTGGGAACCGATCTTGACCACCAATACTTCCGCCACACCCAGCCCATCACCCACTTCGCGCGCTGACACCGGGGCCGCCGCGGCCGGCCGCCGGCTCAGCGTCCGCCACGAGACCATCTACCGCTACCAGTGGGCGGCCTCGCTCGGCTACAGCCTGGCCTGGCTGACGCCGCGCCCGATCGCCGGCCAGCGCCTGCTCGACCACCGCCTCAGCGTCTACCCGAAACCGCGCTACCTGCACGAGCAGCGCGACAGCTTCGGCAACCTGCAGCACTACTTCGAGGTGCACAAGAGCCACGGCGAGCTGCGCATCCACAGTCAGGCGCAGGTCGAAACGATGAGCGCGCCCGACCTGTCGATCCTGACGCAGCCGTGGGAGTCCGCGCGCGTACCGGGCGGCGGCGGTGCCGACAGTCTCGCCGGCGGCGCCGGCGAGCCGCCGGCCTGGGAGTTCACCTACCCGACCGCGCTGGTGCCGCTCGACCCGTGCTGGAGCGACTACGCGCGGCGGGCGTTCACCCCCGGCCGCCCGCTCGGCGAGGCGTTGATCGCGTTCAATGCGCAGATCTTCAGCGACTTCCACTATCTGCCCGGCACCACCGAGATCGACACCCCGCTGCAACAGGTGTGGGAACAGCGCGCCGGCGTCTGCCAGGACTTCGCCCACTTCGCCATCGCCTGCCTGCGCGGCCTCGGCCTCGCCGCCGCCTACGTCAGCGGCTACCTGCTGACCTACCCGAAGCCGGGCGAGAGCAAACGCATCGGCGCCGACGCCTCGCACGCCTGGTTCGCGGTCTGGACCGGCGAGCCGGCCGGCTGGGTGCAGCTCGACCCGACCAACGATCTGGTGGCCGGCGACGAGCACGTCGTCGTCGCGTTCGGGCGCGACTACGGCGACACGCCGCCGGTCAAGGGCGTCTGCTTCGGCGGCGGCCAGCATCAGCTCAGTGTGGCGGTGACGGTGGAGCAGATCGGTTGAACGGCGGAACGACGCAATGAACCAGCAGCTTTCGGCCAGACAGTTTTCGGAGACGTCGTCGATGGGTATCAACTGGAAGGAATACGAGAGCGGCGATCTGTACGACGAGATGATCGACCCCCGCGGCCGGCCGCGCCCGGTGGCGAAGGCGCTGGCGCACTATCTGTCGACGCTGGAGAGCAGCGAGCTGGAACGGCTGCAGGCCAGCGCCGATCTCGCCATCAAGGAGATGGGCATCACCTTCACCGTCTACAACGAGGGCGGCGGCTCGATCGACCGGCAGTGGCCGTTCGACATCATCCCGCGCGTGATGCCGAAGAAAGAGTGGGACGTCATCGACGCCGGCCTGAAGCAGCGCGTGCGGGCGCTGAACCTGTTCATCGACGATCTGTATCACGACCAGAAGATCGTCAGGGACAAGGTGTTTCCGGCCGAGCTGCTGCGCAAGTCGAAGAACTTCCGTCCCGAGTGCGTCGGCATGAGCCCGCGCTTCGGCGTCTGGGCGCACATCTGCGGCTCCGACCTGGTGCGCGACAAGGACGGCACCGTCTACGTGCTGGAGGACAACCTGCGGGTGCCGTCCGGCGTCTCCTACCTGCTGGAGAACCGGCAGGTGATCAAGCGCGTGTTCGCCGACCTGTTCGGCGACTACGCGATCATGCCGGTCGACGACTACCCGTCGCAGCTGTTCGACATGCTGGCGGCGCTGTCGCCGCGCCCGGCCGACTACCCGCAGGTGGTGGTGCTGACGCCGGGCATCTACAACTCCGCCTACTTCGAGCACTCCTACCTCGCGCAGCAGATGGGCTGCGAACTGGTCGAGGGGCGCGATCTGGTCGTGCAGGGCGACGACTGCGTCTACATGAAGACGATCACCGGCCTGCAGCGCGTCGACGTCATCTACCGCCGCGTCGACGATCTGTTCCTCGACCCCGAGGTGTTCAACAAGGAGAGCGCGCTCGGCGTACCGGGGCTGATGCGGGCGTGGCAGAAGGGCAACGTCGCGCTGGCCAACGCGCCCGGCGCCGGCGTCGCCGACGACAAGGTGGTCTACGCCTTCGTGCCGGAGATGATCCGCTACTACCTCGGCGAAGAGACCATCCTGCCGAACGTGCCGACCTGGCTGTGCATGAAGGAAGAGCAGTGCCGCTACGTGCTCGAACACCTCGACGAGCTGGTGGTGAAGCCGGCCAACGAATCGGGCGGCTACGGCATGCTGGTCGGGCCGATGAGCACGAAGGCCGAGCGCGAGAAGTTCGCGCAGCTGATCAAGGCCGACCCGCGCAACTACATCGCGCAGCCGACGCTGGCGCTGTCGACGGTGCCGACGCTGATCGAGGGCAGGATCGAGCCGCGCCACGTCGACATGCGCCCGTTCATCCTCTCCAGCGACCAGATCCACGTCACCACCGGCGGCCTGACCCGGGTCGCGCTGCGGCGCGGCTCGCTGGTGGTCAACTCGTCGCAGGGCGGCGGTTCGAAGGACACGTGGATCATCGATGAGGGGGTGTGAAATGCTGGCAAGGGTCGCAGAGAACATCTACTGGATGGCGCGCTACCTCGAACGCGCCGAGGACATGGCGCGGCTGATCAACGTCAACGCCAGCCTGACGCTCGACCTGCCGAAGGGGCTGTCGCCGATCTGGAGCCAGCTGATCGCCATCACCGGCGCCGACGCCCACTACCCGGGCAAGGAGTACGACGAACGCTCGGTGCTGAAATTCCTGATCAGCGACCCGCAGTCGCCGGTGTCGATCCTCGCCTGCCTCGCCTGCGCCCGCGAGAACGCCCGCACCATCCGCGACGCCATCCCGCGCGAGGTGTGGGAGACGATCAACAGCGCCTACCTGCACGCCAAGGAGCAGGCCTCGCAGGCGCTGACCAAGCGCGGCCGCTTCGGCTTCCTCGACGGCATCATCCACCAGTGCCAGCAGATCACCGGCATCCTCTCCGGCACGATGAACCACGACGCCGGCTACCTGTTCCTGCGCATCGGCCGCTTCCTCGAGCGCGCCGACATGACCAGCCGCATCGTCGACATCCGCTCCGCCAACCTGCTGCCGGACGCCACCATGGCCAGGGCCACCTACGAGAACCTGCAGTGGATGAGCGTGCTGCGCTCGCTGACCGGCTACCAGATGTACCGGCGCGAGATGCAGATCCGCATCCGCCGCACCGAGGTGCTGCGCTTCCTGTTCCGCTCCGAGGTGTTCCCGCGCTCGCTCAGCTTCAGCATCAACGGCGTGTCGAACGCGGTGGCGCGGCTGCCGAACCACGACAAGGTGCAGCTGGTGATCCACCGCCTGCGCCGCCAGCTCGACCACGCGCAGATCGACAAGCTGCGGCAGGCCGACCTGCAGGCCTTCATCGACCAGCTGCAGATCGGCTTCGGCCAGCTGCACGACGAGCTGGTGGTCGCCTACTTCGGCGGCGGCGTGGTGCCGGCCGCGACACAGACCCAGAGCATCGCCTGACGCCTCGCCAGGTGGCTCTTCCCTGCTCACCGCCCCGCCCCGGCACCCTGGCGCTGGTGTAGAATGGCGCGCCTTCGATTCAGGCCCACGCCGTCAGGACCCGCCCCCCATGAGCGACAGCAACACCCTCGATCGCAAACAGCTGGAAAAATGGCTCACCCGCGCCGGTTTCGGCTTCTCGCTGTGCGACCAGTGCGCCGGCCTGCACCTGTCATCGCTGCAGGAGATCGATGGCGTCGTCGACAGCCGCCTGTTCATCGAGCCGTGGGGGCTGCTGCTCAGCACCGAGCTGGAGATCCGCCCGAGCGCGCTGCTGGTGCTCTCCGCCGACCTCGGCCGGCTGCACATGGACTACCCGACGCTGAAGCTGTTCCTCGACGTGGTCGACGACGGCATGCCGCAGCTGGTGGTCGGCGCCACCGCGCTGACCGGCGCCGGCATCGAGGAGGCGCAATTCCGCCTGTTCGTCTCCACCGCCGTCGACGCGACGCGACAACTGGCGGCAGAAGCGCACCATCTCGACTACATTTTGCCCGCCGAGGGCGCGGAACCAAGCGCGAAGCAGCCACACGTTCACTGATAACGCCGATGCGAACGCCGGGATGGCGCCTCGCCGGCAGCGCGGCCCGCGGCACAGCCCGCGACCGCACCCGCTCTGGAGGCAGTTGTCATGGCTGACCACACGAGGTCGTCCCTGCTGCTGATCGCAGCGCTCGCCGGCACCGTCCACGCCGCCAGCGAAGACTTCTTCGACATCCCCCCCGAACACCTGTCACAGCTCAAGGTCACCGCCACCTCCGCCTTCATCGAGACCGCGCTCGAATCGTCCGCCACCGTCAGCGTCGTCAACCGCAGCGACTGGGAGCGGCGCGGCGCCCGCGCGCTGCCCGACGCGGTGCTGCACCTGCCCGGCGTGATGCTGCTGCAGCCACCGGCCGGCGGCAAACTGATCCAGGTGCGCTCCTACGACTCCACCTCGCTGCGCGGCCGCGCCACGCTGATCGACAACGTGCCGATCAACACCTTCGCGTTCGGCTCCGAAGTGTTCGGCAACGCCGAGCTGCAGCTGCCGGTGATGGAGAGCCTGGAGCTGGTGCGCGGCCCGAGCTCGATCCTCTACGGCAGCGACGCCTTCCACAGCGCGCTGCTGCTGTCGACCTACCGCAACCACCTGCCCGAACTGAGCGTCAGCGGCGAACTCGGCAGCGACAACTACCGTCAGGCCGCCGTGCGCGGCAGCACCCGGCTCGGCGACAATCACTCGCTGCAGACGGCGCTGTCGGTCAGCCACCAGGGCGATCAGGGTTTCCACTATGACTACGTGCGGATCGGCGACGGCAGCGACCGCGCCGAACGCAGCGGCCGCTACGACGCCGGCACCGGCGTGCTGCGGCTCGAAGGCGCGCGGCGCTCGCTGCAGTATCACCTGCAGCTGCTGGTCGACAAGACCGACGCCGAGCAGTTTCCCGGCGGCGGCATGTTGACCGGCGACACCCGCAACCACGACATCGCCGACCACAACGCCGAGCTGTGGATGGTCAAGGGCGAAGTCGGCGCCAGCTTCGCCCGCAACTGGCGCTGGCAGGTCGACGGCTACTACTGGGAGAACGACTACGGCCAGTCCTACTACCTGCCGACCTCGGAGCAGGCGACCGATTTCATCGAGGACAAGCAGCAGTTCCTCGAATTCCGCTACGGCAGCCGCGCGCGGCTGACCCGCACCGACCTGTCGCTGTTCGGCGGCCGCACCCAGCTGGCGCTGACCGGCGGCATCGAGCGCGCCGGCGTCGACCGCCACGACAACGAGCGCTTCCGGCTCGACGGCACGCCGCTGCCGCGCCCAATGGCCGACTACGAGGGGCTCGACCAGCGCATCGACTCGCTGTCGCTGGAGGGCAAGACGCGCTGGGCCAACGGCCGCTACCAGCTGTTCTACGGCGGCCGCTACGATGACTATTCCACCTTCGGCGACGAGTTCTCGCCGCGCGTCGGCGCGATCTGGGTGCCGACGCCGGACCTCAGCTTCCGCCTGCAGTACGGCACCGCGTTCCGCGCGCCGAATGCCAACGAGCTGCGCGGCACCAACTTCGTGGCCGGCGACGACGCGCTGCAGCCGGAGACGCTGGAGAGCTACGAGCTGGCGCTGGCGTGGTCGCGCGGGCCGTGGCAGTTCGAGCTGGTCGGCTTCGACAACCGCTGGGAGGACCGCATCCTGCTGGTGGTCGACCCGTCGGCGCGGACGCTCGGGCGCCGCTACACCAACATCGGCGAGAGCGAATCGCAGGGCGCCGAGTTCAGCGTCAACTACCACCGCGAGCGCTGGACCGTCGCCTTCAGCAGCGCCTACATCGAGAACGAAAACCGCACCACGCGCGTCGAGTCGTCGGTGTTCCCGAACTGGATGGCCTCGTTCGGCCTCGGCTACCGCTGGCCGCAGCCGCGCGTCGAGCTGTTCTGGAGCAACCGCCTGCACGAGAGCGTGACGGTCGGCGATCAGGCGGTGAGCCCGGTCGCGCTCGACGACACCGGCACCTACTTCCGCTCCGACCTGGTGCTGCGCAAGCAGTGGACGCCGCGCTGGGAGAGCCGCCTCAGCGTGCGCAACCTGTTCGACCGCGACAACGTCTGGCCGTCGATCGTCAACAGCCGCGGCGGCATCGAGGATATCGGCCGCCAGTTCAGCCTCGAACTGCTCTACCGCGCCTTGCCGTAAAGTGACGAATGGCGTCGCATCGGCGGCGCCAGATTTCCGCCACCATTCTCAACCCGCCGTTGAACGGCATCACAGAAGCAGAGATTTCCCCTTCACCATCAGCCACCTAACGCCACTGGTATGGGGATTGCTGACTGGCGCTCGTCCCTTGTCGGAGAGCACCTCAATGTCTGCCCCCAGTCGTCAGAACGGTCACGGAGCGCAGGATTTCGGACAGCACTACCAGCTGCGGCTGGCCGATACCGAGGCGCTGCGACGGCGCGTCTACGAACTGCGCTATCACGTCTTCTGTCGCGAACTCGGCTACGCGATGGCCCAGCAGGAGGGGCGCGAGGCCGACAGCTACGACAGCCACAGCCTGCACACGCTGCTGACCCACCCGCAAAGCGGTATCGACGTCGGCTGCATCCGGCTGGTGCTGCCGCTGCAGCACGGCGGCGGCCTGCCGTTCGAAGGCTTCGGCCTGCGCTACGTCGACCGCCACCTGCTCGACTGGAAGAAGCTCGACCCGACCCGCTGCTGCGAGGTATCGCGGCTGGCGGTGGCGCCCGACTTCCGCCAGCGGCTGGCGCAGAGCGGCAACACCGTCGACGCGCCGGTGATCGCGCTGTCGCTCTACCACGCCGTGATCGCGCAGATTCTCGAACTCGGCCACGAGTGGATCTTCATGGTGGTCGAACCGCGCTTCTCGCGGCACCTGCAGCGCTACGGCATCAAGCTGCAGCAGATCAGCCCGGCATTCGAGTACTACGGCAGCCGCGCCGCCTTCGTCACCACGCGCGACCAGCTGCTGTGGGAGGTCGACCACTGGCGCCCCGGCTGGCGCGGCCTGTTCGACAACGTGCAGGAACAGCTTTACGGCCACGCGCTGGCACAGCCGCAGCGCGAGATCGCCTGAGTTCAGCCGTAAGGCAGAGCAGCCGGTATCGACTCGGGATACGCAAAGACGTACATCCATGTACAGGCTCGGGTGTCGCCGTCCCTGGCGACACACGATCCCGAGTCGATACCGGCTGCTCTGCCCGGCGAGGTCAGTGTGAACCCTCGCGCCGATACGGCAGCAGCTCGCGCGCTTCGCGCAGATGCGCCTCGACATGCCGGTGTTCCTGCTGCAGAAAGCGGTCGATCGCCGCACGGAACGCCGGCTCGGCGATCCAGTGGCAGGAGTCGGTGACCACCGGCTCGAAGCCGCGCAACAGCTTGTGCTCGCCCTGCGCGCCGGCATCGAAGCGCTGCAATCCCTCGCGGATGCAGTAGTCGATGCCCTGGTAATAGCAGGCTTCGAAATGCAGCCCCGGCACCTCGTCGATGCAGCCCCAGTAGCGGCCGTACAACGTCTCGTCGTCGCGCAGATACAGCGCCGCGGCGATCACCTCGCCATTGCGCTCGGCCTGCAGCAACAGCACCCGATCACCCAGCCCCTGCCCCAACAGCTCGAAGAAGGCGCGATTCAGATAACCGCCGCGACCGCTGCGCTTCGCATAGGTCGACTGATAGAAATCGTAAAAGCGGTGCCACGCCCGCGCATCGATCTCGCCGCCGCGCAGCCAGCGCAGCGACACGCCGGCCTGCGCCACCTGCTCGCGCTCGCGCCGCAACCCCTTGCGCTTGCGCGAACTGAGCGCGCCGAGAAAATCGTCGAAATCACCATAGCTCTTGTCGAAAGGGTCACGATTGAACCAGTGGTACTGCACACCGCGGCGCAGGCTCAGCCCACCGCGCAACAACAGATCGCGCTGCGCGGCTTGCGGAAACAGCAGATGCAGCGACGACAGCTCCTCCGCCACCACCCGTTCGCGCAGCACATCGACCAGCGCGCCGCACAGCGCCTGCGCATCCTCGCCATCGGCGACACCGAAACGCGGCCCGGTCGCCGGCGTGAACGGAATCGCGCCGACCAGCTTCGGGTAGTAGCGCTGACCGTAATGCGCGTAGGCATCGGCCCACTGCCAGTCGAACACGTACTCGCCCCACGAGTGCAGCTTGCGATAGAGCGGCATCGCCCCGACCAGCCGTCCGTCGCGCTCGACCAGCGCGTGCTCGCACAACCAGCCCGACGCGCGCGTGCCGACACAACCGCTGCGCTCCAGCGCGGCGAGGAACTCGTGACGAATGAACGGATAACCGCTGCCGACGACGCGGTTCCAGTCGTCGGCGGCAATGGCATCGAGGCTGTCGATGAAGCGGATGGAGTACATGCGCGAGCGCGAACCGATGGCGAAAGAAGCGCCGCTCAGCCTACCGCGTAATGCAGCACGATGCCGGCGAAGATCAGTGCACCAACCCGGTTGTTGTCCAGAAACGCTTTGAAACAGGCATCACGGTCGCGGTGGCGAATCAGCCACTGCTGCCGGGCGAACAGCGCGCCGGCACCGATCAACGAGATGAAATACCAATAGCCAAGCTGGAACTGCAGGCCGGCCAGCCACAGCACGCCGACCGTCATCGCCTGCAGGATCGCCGTGATGGTTCGGTCGTCGTCGCCGAACAGTATCGCCGTCGACTTGATGCCGATCTTCAGATCGTCGTCGCGATCGACCATCGCGTAGAAAGTGTCGTAGGCCACTGTCCACAGCAGGTTGCCGATGTAGAGCAGCCAGACACCGCGCGGCAGTTCACCAGTCTGTGCAGCGAACGCCATCGGGATACCCCAGCCGAACGCCGCGCCGAGCACCAGCTGCGGCAGGTTGGTGAAACGCTTCATGAACGGATAGAGCGCCGCCAGCGCCACCGCGACGAACGACAGCAGAATGGTGAAGGTGTTGGTGAACAGCACCAGCATGAAGGCGAGCCCGCAGAGCACGGCGAACAGCGCCAGCGCCTCGCGCGTCGACACCGCGCCGGTCGCCAGCGGCCGCTGCGCCGTGCGCTTCACATGGCCATCCACCTTGCGGTCGGCGAAATCGTTGATGACGCAGCCGGCCGAGCGCATCAGGAAAGTGCCGGCGACGAAGATGAACAGCAGATGCCAGTCCGGCACCCCCTTCGCCGCGATCCACAGCGCCCACAGCGTCGGCCACAGCAGCAGCAGCGTGCCGATCGGCTTGTCGGCGCGCATCAGGCGCAAGTAGAGAGGAAGGCGCTGGCGCAGTCGGGTGAGCGGCATCGGCTGGCGGTGACTCGTGCGGCGGGCGGCGCGGCAGTATATCAACGCGCCCGGTTCACCGAGCCGCGGTGGTCACCTCCGCCAGCAGCGGGAAATCCACCCGGCCGCACAGCTCCTGCAGTGAGCCCGCCTGCTGCAGTCGATCGAACAGGTCGGTTGGTATCACCCGTATCTCCAGCCGCGTGTCGCCGAGCGCGGCGATGTCGCTGTCGATCCCCGCCTCGAAATTCCAGCCCAGCACGACCGCCCTGTCGCAGTGGATCATCGGGCTGTCGCGCAGCGCGATGGCGCGCTTCAGCGAGGCCCGACCGGTCGGCCTGGTCGGCGGATCGGCCAGCACCAGCGTTCCGCCACCATCGGCGACGGTACCGACGTCGGACTGCGGATTCTCCTCCTCCGGCAGCAGCACCGCGCCGTACAGCGACAACACGATCCGCGACAGAAGTCTTATGCCCCTTCCATAGGAGATGGGCGGTCTGTTCTCGTATGACATCGAACGGTCTCGCTACCGATCAGGAATGCACCGATGACCACACCGGGCATCCACGCGGCGGGCCAATCCCGAATGAAAGCAAAACTTAAGTGTATACAGCAATCGATAATTCAGTTTTTCATGAAAGTCGGCCCGGCACCGGGGAGCGCGAGGCGGCCAATCCGCTTACCGAAGCTGCCGCTCGAACACGCCACCAACAGTACCAACAGGGCCGGAAGTGCCCATACTCCACCACGGGACACGAGACCTCCGGCAATGCGCCGGCAACCGATACCAATAACGAAGGGAATACCCATGAAATTCTCGATGTTGATTCCGGTCGGCCACAACAAATCCGGCGAGTTCCAATCGGCCGCGGCGATCGGGGAGATGGCGCGGGCCCTGGAGGCGGCGAACGTCGACGCCTGCTTCCTGACCGACCACCCCGCCCCCTCCGCCGACTGGCTGCGCGCCGACGGCCACGACGCGCTCGACCCGTTCACCGCGCTGGCGTTCGTCGCGGCCTGCAGCTCCCGGCTGAAGTTCTTCACCAACATTCTGGTGCTGCCCTACCGCAATCCGTTCCTGACGGCCAAGGCGGCCGCGACGCTGCAGGTGCTCTCCGGCGGGCGCTTCATCCTCGGTGTCGGCGGTGGTTATCAGAAGGGCGAGTTCGACGCGCTCGGCGTCGATTTCAACGAGCGCGGCGCGCTGCTCGACGAAGCGATCGACGTCATTCGCGAGGCGTGGTCCGGTGAAGTGGTGGTGCGCAAGGGTCGCCATTTCGATGCGACCGGCAACCTGCCGCGACCGGCACCGGACCCGCAGCCGCCGATCTGGATCGGCGGCAGCAGCGACAAGGCGGTACAGCGCGCGGCGCGCGTCGGCGATGGCTGGTGCCCGTTCTTCGTGCGGCCGGGGCAGAGCAAGATCAACCGCGACATCGCGCTGCAGACCACCGAGCAGCTCGCCGACAAGATCGCGATGCTGCGCGAACTGCGCGCATCCTGCGGCCGCGCCGGCCCGTTCGACATCGCGATCGGGCCACCACTGAAACCGGAACCCGGGGACCGCGACGGCGCCGAACGCTATCTGGAAACGCTGCGCCGCTTCGAGCAGATCGGCGTCACCTACACCACGATAGTGCCACCGAGCGCGAGCCTGCCAGAGTATCTGGAGTACGTGCGCTGGTTCGGCGAAACGGTGATCGCGCGCTTCTGAATGCCGAGAACAAGCCACTTGCCGAAGGAGCACACCATGTCCGACAGCCACCCCCGCTTCCAGATCTTCCACACCAGCGACGCGCCGTCGCTCGACGAGAGCAGCCACATGGAAGTGGTCGGCATGACGCCGGAGATCGGCGAGTTCGCGATGCGCTCGCTGCAGGCCGGCCTCGACCGCGCCTACGACACGCGCGTGGTCTTTTCGTGCCCATCGATGAGCCTGACCTACGCCTGGTTCAAGAGCGACTACCCGCTGCCGCGCCACTCGCACGACTCCGACTGTCTCTATTACATCCTCGCCGGCTCGATCCGCTTCGGCAGCCAGCACCTCGGCAAGGGCGACGGCTTCTTCCTGCCGGCCGACATGCCCTACGCCTACACCGCCGGGCCGGACGGGGTCGAGCTGCTGGAGTTTCGCGGCACCGACCACTTCAACTTCAAATGGCTGACCTCGGGCGGTGCATTCTGGGAAGCGGCGATCGATACGGCGCGACGCAAGCGCGACGACTGGCTGAACGAACCGCCGCCGCTCGGTGCCGCACAACCGCGATAGCAGTGACGACCGGCCCACCGACGGCATCGGCGCGAGACACGCGCCACGCCACCACCAGTCGTGCGAAAATCCGCGCCGCCCTGCCCCCCCAACCGGACCACTTCACATGAGCCAGTCGTCTGCCGGCGCGCGTGGCAACTCACCGCGCCGGGTTCTGTTCGCCAGCCTGATCGGCACCACCATCGAATTCTTCGACTTCTACATCTACGCCACCGCCGCCGTGCTGGTGTTCCCGCAGCTGTTCTTCCCGGCCAGCGATCAGGCCACCGCGGTACTGCAGTCGCTGGCCACGTTCGCACTCGCCTTCTTCGCGCGCCCGATCGGCTCGGCGGTGTTCGGCCACTTCGGCGACCGCATCGGCCGCAAGGCGACGCTGGTCGCCGCGCTGCTGACGATGGGTCTGTCGACCGTCGCTATCGGCTTCCTGCCGACCTATGCGTCGATCGGCCTGCTGGCGCCGGCGCTGCTGGCATTGTGCCGTTTCGGTCAGGGGCTCGGGCTCGGCGGCGAATGGGGCGGCGCCGTGCTGCTGGCGACCGAGAACGCGCCGCCCGGCAAACGCGCCTGGTACGGCATGTTCCCGCAGCTCGGCGCGCCTCTCGGCTTTCTCGGCGCCACCGGCGTATTCCTGCTGCTGGGCGCGTGGCTCTCCGACGATGATTTCTTCCAGTGGGGCTGGCGCGTGCCGTTCATCGCCAGCTCGCTGCTGGTGTTCGTCGGCCTCTACGTGCGGCTGAAACTGGAAGAGACGCCCGATTTCCAGAAGGCGATCGACAACGACGAGCGCGTGCGGCTGCCAATGGCGACGGTGCTGACGCAACACCCCGGCATGTTGCTGCTCGGCACGCTGTCGGCGGTGGCGACCTTCGTGCTGTTCTACATGATGACGGTGTTCGCGCTGAGCTGGGGCACCAGCGCGCTCGGTTTCAGCCGCAGCGATTTCCTCGTGATCCAGATGATCGGCGTGCTGTTCTTCGCGCTGACCATTCCGCTGTCGGCGCTGCTGGCCGACCGTTACGGCAGCCGCGCGGTACTGATGGGCTCGGCGCTGCTGGTGATGCTGTTCGGTCTGGTCTTCGCGCCGCTGTTCAGCGCCGGCAGCCTGTCAGCCGTGCTGCTGTTCCTCTGTCTCGGCCTCGGCCTGATGGGGCTGACCTACGGCCCGGTCAGCGCGTCGCTGTCCGAACTGTTCCCGACCGCGGTGCGCTACACCGGCGCCTCGCTGACATTCAACCTCGCCGGCATCATCGGCGCCTCGTTCGCGCCCTATATCGCCCGCTATCTGGCCGACCGCTACGGCCTGCAGTTCGTCGGCTACTACCTGTCGATAGCGGGATTGCTGACCTTCGCCGCGTTGTGGCTGATCGGATTGGCACCAGCGCGAAAATCCTCGTGATGTGCTCGACCACCGGGCTGTGGTGAGGCTGCCTCGCCACCAGGGTGTCAGCACCCACATCATCCCGATTCTCGCCCCCGACATAGCCTCATTTGTGCAAAATGCACATACTTGCTACCGTTTGTTCGAATTTCACAAGGAAGAGCCTCCATGCTGGCCCAGATCGAGACAGCACCAACACCCAGAGCGGTGCTGGCCAAGGCGGTATTGAAAGCGGCCGAACAGCTCGGACTGAAGCAGGCGGAGCTGGCCGCCGTGCTCGGCATCCACCGCACCGCCGTCAGCCGGCTGAGACAGACGCCGTCGCTGGATCCCGACTCCAAGGCCGGCGAGCTGGCACTGCTGCTGATCCGCGTCGCCCGCTCGCTCTACGCGCTGACCGGTGGTGACGAGGTGTGGATTCGCCACTTCATGCGCACCCCCAACAAGCTCACCGGGGGCGTACCAGCACAGCAGATCGCGCACATTCAGGGGCTGGTCGCCGTGTTGCAATTCGTCGATGCGATGCGGGGCAAGGTCTGATGATCTGGCAGGCCTGTCGCGGCGCCGAACAGATCGTCCCACTGGCCGGCACGCTATTCCGGCTGGTCGAGAGCCAGTCGCAGATAGCGACGCTCCACTACGTCGATACGCTGGCCGAACAGGCGCTGCTGGAAGAGATGCTGGAAAAGGTGAAGCCCCCTTATCCCATCGCCGCCGATGACCTTCATTACCTGCTGAAAACACCGTTCCGCTACCCGCCGCTGCCGTGGGGTTCGCGCTTCGGCCGCGTGCACGAACCGGGCATCTTCTACGGTGGCAGTAACACCGAAACGACACTGGCCGAACTGGCCTACTACCGTTTCGTCTTCTGGCAGTCGATGGAGGGCGAGCCGATCAAGGAAAGCATTCGTACCGGGCACACACTGTTTTCGGTGGGTTATCGCTGCGGCAACGGCGTGAAACTTCACAGCGAACCGTTTGCGCAGTTCACAGCTGCGCTTCGGCATCCGCAGGATTATTCACAGACGCAGCAACTCGGCACCGCGATGCGCGAAGCTGGCGTTGAAGCATTCGAGTATCCGTCGGCACGCGACCCGCAACGCGGCATCTGCATCGGGCTGTTCACGCCCACCACACTCAGTGAACACAAACCGCGCGAGACGAACGACTGGCTGTGCGAGATCACGGCGACCGAAGCCGTGTTCAAGCAGGTGGGGCAGCCGACCGTCATTTCGTTCGGGATCGGCGCCTTTCTGTATGAGGGGAAACTGCCTCAGCCGGCGTAAGACGCAGAGGGATCGGTAGCGCCACAGATCGCCGAATGAGGAAGCACAAATCAATGAAACCAATACTTAAACCTCTATAGAAATAGATAGTTATATAAAAGATGCAAGCGGACTTTAGTGTCCGCCCCCATGAATGACAAAGAAGCCTTCTCCGACCGCCTGAGGGCCGCGATGGTCGCCGCCGGCCACGAACCACGCCCGGCCGTACTCGAAAAGCTGTTCAATTCGCGCTACTGGGGCCGCTCGGTGACGTTTCAGGCGGTATCGCGCTGGCTCAACGGCGGCTCGATTCCCGCGCAGGAGAAGCTGGTGATTCTGGCCGATCTGCTGGCCGTCGATCCGCAGGCATTGCGCTATGGCGAGGAGTCGGTAAAAAGCATCCGTGAAAAGCGGGCGCGCTGGGATTCCGGTCTGGCGCCGGAGGATCGGGAAATCGTCGACCTGCTGCTGACGCTGACGGTCGAGCAGCGCAAGATCGTGCGCGAAGTGGTGCGGGCATTCGCCGCGGGCGGGAAGCCGAAAATCAGGAAGTGACCTCGCTCATCGCTCCAAACCCGGCGCCCCCGAAAACCGGAAGGCGCCGGCCCCGTCCATGTGATTACTTCAAGTCCGCGATATTCGCACCGAAGTTGATGTGGAACGGCGTGCCGTCCAGCACCAGCGCCGGCACCGACCTGACGCCAGCGGCTTCCGCTTCGGCGATTCGCGATCCGTCGCTGCCGAGGTGCACGATCTCGACGTCATAGCGCGTGCGGTCGAGCGCGCTGGCCACACCCTGTTCCGCCGCGACGCAGACCGGGCATCCGGCATGATAGAAAACGGCTTTGGTTTTCATCTTCTTTCTCCTCTGCTGCGATGATGTAATGGCGCGCGCATCGTCACGGTAGCGCCGCGTGCGCACCGGCAACAGCGGGAACGGCGCGGTGGGGTAGGCACTTTTCGGTGTAAAACGATGAAAACCCAGACGAAAGAAATTGGCGGGCGCACGCGCAGCCACTACCGCAAGCTGGAGGATGTCGTCGGCTGCAAATGGTCGGTGTCGGTGCTGCTGGCCGTGGCGCAGGGCATCAACCGACCCGGTGCGCTGGAGCGGCACATCGACGGGATCTCGACCAAGGTATTGTCGGAGCGGCTGCGCAAACTGAGCGCGTATGGCCTGCTCGACAAGCACAGCTTCGCCGAGGTGCCGCCGCGCACCGAATATTCGCTGACGACTTCGGGCAGAAAACTCATCGCGATCATCCAGCAGATTCGGGAACTCGATGCCGAGCGCGATGCGTGAAGCGGAATGACGAATCATCGATCGGGAGGTGCACCATGAAATATCGCGGCATCTTCAACAAGCACGTCGTCCGGCACGCTTCTGCACGACCTGCGGCATTCATCCGTTCGGCGAGGGTGTGGGGCCCGATGGCCGGGAGATGGCGGCCATCAACGTGCGCTGCCTCGACGATGTCGATCTCGATGCGCTGAACGTCCGGCACTTCGACGGGCAGGCGCTGTAGCCCGCTGCGCCCGAAACCGTTCGCCAGCGCGCACGGCGGTGCTTCGAAAACAGCGCAAGATTCGGATTGGAAGAGTGCCACCGGCTTCGTAACGTTCTGTCCCCGACATCGTTCGCAGACAGGACAACAGAGGCAATCCGATGAATGCACTCGCCGATAAAGTTGCCATCGTCACCGGCGCCAGTTCCGGTATCGGTCATGCAACCGCACGTTTGTTCGCAAGAGAAGGCGCCGCCGTCGTCGTCGCTGCACGGCGACAACAGGAACTCGATGCACTGGTCGAAACGATAACGGCACAGGGTGGACATGCCATCGCACTGGCGGGCGACGTCGGCGATGAAGCGTTCGCCAGGGCATTGGTGGAAACGGCCGTGGATCGCTTTGGCGGGCTGGACATTGCCTTCAACAACGCCGGCATACTGGGCGCGATGGGGCCGGTGCCGGAGATGTCGCTGGCGGCGTGGAATCAGGTCATTCACACCAATCTGACCAGTGCATTTCTCGGTGCGAAGTACCAACTGCCGGCGATGGTTGCGCGCAACGGCGGCTCATTGATTTTCACCTCCACGTTCGTCGGTCACACCGCCGGGATACCCGGCATGGGGGCCTACGCGGCCAGCAAGGCGGGGCTTGTCGGACTGACGCAGGTGTTGGCGGCGGAATATGGTTCACAGGGAATCCGCGTCAATGCGCTGCTTCCCGGCGGCACCGACACGCCGGCGGGGCGCGAATTTGCCGACACCCCGGAAGCGCGGGCGCTCGTCGGCAATCTGCACGCGCTGAAGCGCATGGCCACGCCCGACGAGATTGCCCGCTCGGCGCTCTATCTGGCGTCGGAGGCGGCCAGCTTCACCACCGGCACCGCGATGCTGGTCGACGGCGGCGTCTCCATCGCGCGCATGTAGGGATCGAGGTCATGTCCGATTACCAGCGCATCGAAAAGGCGATCGCCTATCTGGTCGAACGCGCCGACGAACAGCCCGGCCTGGAGGAGATCGCCGCGCATGTGCATCTGAGCCCGTTCCATTTTCAGCGGATGTTCTGCCAGTGGGCCGGCACGACGCCGAAACGGTTTCTGCAGGTGTTGACGCTGGAGCGTGGCAAGCACCTGCTCGACGCCTCGCGTTCGCTGCTGGATGTATCCCACACCCTGGGTTTGAGCGGCGGCTCCCGGCTGCACGACCATTTCGTGCAGATCGAAGCGGTCACGCCCGGCGAGCACAAGCGCGGGGGCCGCGATCTGCAGATCGAATACGGCGTACACCCGACGCCGTTCGGCGAGATGTTCGTGGCCGTCACCCCGCGCGGCATCTGCCGGGCCGGATTCGCGGACTTCACGCCGATCGACGAGCAATTGTCCGATTTGCGCAAGAGCTGGCCGCTGGCGTCGCTGACGAGAAGCGAACCCGCGACCCGCCCTGTCATCGACGCCATGTTCGCGGCGGCGAAAGCCGGCAAGCAGGGACCACTGTCGATCCATGTGGCGGGCACCAACTTTCAGGTTGCCGTGTGGCGGGCGCTGCTGCGAATACCCGAGGGGGCCGTGGTCAGTTACGCCCGGATCGCCAGATCGCTGGATCATCCAGGCGCGTCGCGCGCGGTCGGCAATGCCATCGGCGCCAATCCCGTCGCATTTCTGATCCCCTGCCATCGGGTCATTCAGCAGAGCGGCGCGCTCGGAGGCTATCGCTGGGGCCCGGCGAAAAAGCAGCTGATCCAGCTCTGGGAAAGGGCGCGTGCCGCACCCGCGGAACCATGACGGCGCCGTCTGGCCGACGACATCGGGGCCACCTTCGACGGTAAGATTCGATCCGTCGCCAACCGACCATCCACCCGCACCGGCACAGGAGTCGACCATGTATCGGGAAGTTCTGACGTTCTGGTTCGAGGAGATCGAACCGAAACAGTGGTGGGCGGTGGAGCCGACGTTCGATGCGCTGATCGAGTCGCGCTTCGGCGAGCTGTTGCAGCGGACTGCGCGCTGCGAGCTGCACGAGTGGCGCTCGCAACCGAAGGGGCGCCTCGCCGAGATCATCGTGCTCGACCAGTTCTCCCGCAACGTGTTCCGCAACACGCCGCAGGCCTTCACGCAGGACCCGATGGCGCTGGCACTGGCGCAGGAAGCCGTGGCCGCCGGCGTGCATCGGTCGCTGTCGCCGATCGAGAACTGCTTTTTATTGATGCCGTACATGCACAGCGAATCCGCGCGCATCCACGTCGAGGCCGAGGCGTTGTTCCGGCAGTTCGCGCCAGACGACAACTACCAGTTCGAACTGCAACACAAGGCCATCGTCGATCGCTTCAAACGCTATCCGCACCGCAACGCGATTCTGGGGCGTGCGTCGACGCCCGAGGAGATCGAGTTTCTGAAGCAGCCGGGGTCCGGTTTCTGAATATTCGATCGTTCGTTTTCTGCAGCCCGCAGCGAACGAGGGACGCCATCCATTACAACAACCGCGCGTCGTACCGCCACGCCCGCAACCGGGTCGCGGTGATTCGCCCCGCATCCGGGTGGTGCGGGTTGATCAGCAGGTTGCGCTCTTCGGGGATGATCGCCGACGGCACGTCGAGCAGCGCCGGGCTGGCGCCCTGCAGCCAGCGGTCGCCGGTCTCGATGCTGGCGATGCCGGCCGGAGTCTGGTTCCAGCCGTCGGGGTACGGTGGTTCGAGCACCGTGCGGCCGGCCCAGAGTTCGTCGGGCACGTCGATGCGGATGAGGAAGCGGCGCAGCGGCAGCGCGCCGACGTTCATGTGTACCAGCGTCTCCAGACACGCCAGCGCGATGCTCTGCGCCGCGTAGACCACCGGTCGCCCGGCCGAATGCCAGCGCCCGCCGAACGCGGCGGCGCCGGTGCCCGACAGGTCGTCGGCGGGCCGGGTCGGGAATTCGACGGCGATGCGCCAGACCGAAGGCATCAGTGCTGATACCCGGACACTGGCGCCTGCTCAGACATCAGTACCTGCTCAGACCGTACCTGCTCAGACATAGGCGCCGGCGATGCTCTGCGCCAGCAGGCGCGAGACCAGCAGCTGCCCTTCGGCGCAGTCCATGTATTCGCCCGGCGGCACGTTGCCGAGCGCCGGCAGCGGCTGTTCGAGCCAGCCGGCCACCCAGACGCCGGCATCGAAGGTGTCCGGATCGACGTCGGCGGCCGCAGCGACGATCTCCTCGACCTGACCAACCAGCGCGAGCAGGCCGACCAGCCGCGCCGACTGCTCGGTGTCGAGCGCGGCGTCGTCGCGCACCTTGCGGGCCACGGTCGGGCGCGACAGGCCGAGCGTGTCGATCAGGCGATCCTGGCTGATGTGCAGCAGGCGGGCGGTGTCGGCCACCCCCTTCGCCTTGACGCCGGCGCGCGCCAGATCGATGCGCTCGACCGGGTTGGCGCGGTAGAGCGCGCGCGGCGTCGGCAACCCGGTGCCGGTCGCCGCGACGCGCCGAGTGGCCGCGAACGACTCCTTCACTTCGAGCGGTGGCGCCGCGCGCATCGACGCCCGTGGATAACTCGCATTCCGGGACTTCACCATGCCCCACCCCACATATCAATTGATACCAATGGATGAATCAAATGATACACGAAATGCGCTGACCGTCACCGCCCTCGCGGCGGCTGCGACGGCGCGAACGCCGGCAGGAAGATTTCGCCGACGATCAGCGGGCGGTCGCCGAGCTCGAAACGCGAGCGCCGGCCCCACAACGCACCGTCGCCGGCAAGACGCGGCGGCAGCGTGCGGGCATCGATGCAGGTGAGCTGGAACGGTGTGCGCTGCAAGCCGCGCTGGCGGAACAGCAGCGAGCCGAGCGAGCTGTTCTGCAGCCGGCGCAGCCGGTAGAGGTCGCCGGTCAGCGTGCGCACCGGCAGCACCGAGCGCGCGTAGACCCACGGCTCGCCCCGCCCCCACAGAATCACTTCGCGCACCAGCGCCCACTCGCCATGGCCGAGGCCGAGCAGCAGCCGCTCGTCGAGGCGTGGTCGTCGCCAGCTCTGGCTCAGCCGCTCCACGCGGAAATCGCCGCCGGCCAGCTGCGTCAGCTGGCGCGTCAGCGAGCCGGGGTCGAGCAGCCACGGCCGCAGCGCGCGCGGTATCTGCGTCGTGCGAAAGCGGCGCCAGTGGTGCCAGCGCACGGGGCGGCTGAGGGAATCGGAGACGGGCAAGGCTCTCGTCACGGTGGCGGTAAGGCGGCCGGCGAGGATGCGCGAATCGGCGTGCCGTCGCAAGGCGCCGCCTTTGACCGGCCCCCCGCGGCGCGGGTTAAATGGCGTATTCCACCGGCGGCACCCGGGCCGTCTGCTGTGTGGCGCAGTGACGCGCCAGGGAGAGAAAAGATGCGCAACCGTGAACTCGTCGCGTTCATCGCCGACCGCGCCGATCTGCCACTGGCCGATGCCGAGCGCGCGCTGACGGCGATCTTTCGCGAGATCGGCGCAGCGCTGGCGCATGGCGACAGTGTCAGCCTGGTCGGCTTCGGCACATTCGAGCGGCGCCGGCGCGGCGCGCGCAGCGGCAAGAATCCACGGACCGGCGCGCCTGTCGAGATCGCGGCGTCGGGCAGCGTCGGCTTCCGACCCGGCAAGCCGTTGCGCGACCTGCTGAACTGACGCCTCCGGCCCGATCCACCCAACCACCGCAGCGGGAACGCAATGGAAGACGAGAAGAAGAAAAAGGGCAGGCTCGCGCTGCACTGGCAGATCCTGATCGCCATCGTGCTCGGCATGATCGCCGGCTGGCTCAGCGGCCCCGACGGCCACATCGGCCCGCTGGCGCTGGTGCCGATCTTCGAGACCATCGGCACGCTGTTCCTGAATGCGCTGAAGATGCTGATCGTGCCGCTGGTGACGTCGGCGCTGATCAGCGGCATCTCCACGATGGGGCGCGGCGCCAACATCGGCCGCATGGGGATGAAGGCGGTGGTCTACTACCTGTCGACCAGCGTGCTGGCGATTCTGGTCGGGCTGCTGATGGTCAACCTGATCGCGCCCGGCATCGTCGACGGCCGCCCCGCCGGCGAGCTGCTGAACCTGCGCCACGACGAAGCCACCGACGCGGCGCTGGCGCAGGTGCAGAACCGCACCGATACCAGCGTCTCCGCCATCCTGCTGCAGCTGTTTCCCCCCAACGTCATCGCCGCCGCCGCGGACGGCCAGCTGATCGGGCTGATCATTTTCTCGCTGCTGTTCGGCTACTGCATGATGCGCATCGAGGATCAGAAGGCGCAGGTGCTGCGCGACTTCTGGCAGGGGCTGTTCGAGACGATGATGTCGGTGACGATGGTGGTCATGCGCATGGCGCCCTATGGCGTGTTCGCGCTGATCGCCAAGACCATCGCCACCTCCGGCTTCGCCGCGATCGGGCCGCTGTCGGTCTTCTTCGCCACCGTCGTCCTGGCGCTCGCCCTCCATGTGTTCGTGACGCTGCCGCTGCTGCTCTTCTTCATCGGCCGGGTCAGGCCATACCGGCATTTCCACGCGATGGCGCCGGCGCTGCTGACCGCCTTCTCCACCGCCAGCAGCGCCGCCACGCTGCCGCTGTCGATGCGCTGCCTGGAGCAGAACTCGGGCGTCTCCAGCCGCACCGTCGGCTTCGTCATCCCGCTCGGTTCCACCATCAATATGGATGGCACCGCACTGTACGAGTGCGTGGCGGCGATCTTCATCGCGCAGATCTACGGCCTCGACCTGACCTTCACGCAGCAGTTCCTGATCGTGTTCCTGGCGCTGCTGACCTCGACCGGCATGGCCGGCATCCCGTCGGCGAGCCTGGTCGCCATCAGCGTCATCCTCGGCGCCATCGGCCTGCCGCTGGAGGCGATCGGCCTGCTGCTGGTGACCGACCGCCTGCTCGACATGATGCGCACGGCGGCCAATGTCTTCAGCGACTCCTGCGGCGCCGTGGTGGTGGCGCGCAGCGAGGGTGAGTCGACGGCGATCGATCGATGACATCGGCACTCAGACCACTGCTGCTGACGCTGCTGTGCGCGCTGGCGCTGCCGGTGCGCGCCGCCGACCCGCTGGTGCAGACGCGCCAGCTGCTGGAGTGGAGCGGCGCGCTGGCGCTGCTGGAACAGGTGCGGCCGCTGGCGCAACGCATTCTGGAGGACGAACTGGCGCAGCGGCCGCAGCCGCTCGATGCGCAGCGGCGGCGCGAGCTGCTGCAGCGCTTCGACGCGAAGCCGCTGCAGCAGGCGCTGGTCGAGCGCATCGCCGCGCAGCTGCCGGCGGAGCGGCTGGCGCAGACCCGGGAGCTGCTGTCGCAACCGCTGCCGAAACGGGTGCGCTTCTTCGAGCGGGCGCTGACGCAATCCGGTGTCGAGCGCGAATGGCAGCAGTGGCGTGAACAGACGCCGGCCCCGACGCCGGAACGACTGGCGCTGCTGCGCGCGATCGACACGGCGGCGCGCGACAGCCGGCTGGCGGCGCAGTTGCAGACGGCGATCGAGCGCGCCGTGCGCCAGCGGCTCGGGCGGGCCGACGACGGCCTGCGGGCCGAGGCGGTGGCCGAACGCGAGCGCCACCTGCAGCCGTTCACCGAACAGTATCTGCTCTACGCCTACCGCTATCTGCGCGACGACGAATTACAGCAATACGCGCAGCTGCTGCGGGACGACGCGCTGCAGCAGTTGTTCGACGCGGTGGCGGAGGGAATCGAGGCCATCGGGCGAGAGCCGGCCCCGTAGTACAAGTCCTCCCCTATGCAATAGGGGAGGATCGTGAGCCTGCGAAGTCCAGCGGTCAGGCCGCGAGATTGGCGGCGATGACGTCGATCTCGGCGCTGGCCTCGACCACCTGCTGAATCGCCGCCATCGCGGCGGCCGGGTCGAGGTGCAGACGTTCGTAGAGCGCTTCCGGAATCGGCTCCGGCGGCGTGCCGCCGATGCCGTGCAGCCGCAGCAGCCGCACCGCGATGTAGGTCAGGTTGGCGAAGCGGTGACCGGGACCGTCGTAGTCGACGTCGCTCTGGTGGCGCAGCGCGAATACCACCTCTTCCGGCAGCCCCCACAACCGCAGCAGCCAGCTCGCCATCTGGTCGCGGTCGACGCCGAGCAGGAAGCGTTCGATCAGCGTGTAGTTCAGGTGCAGGTTGGCTTCCTGCAGGCGGCAGTAGCTGGCGAAGTGCGGCGGAAACACCTCGGCCAGCAGCAGGAAGCCGAAGTTGTGCATCAGCCCCGACAGGTAGGCGAGCCCGATCGTCGGCCGCTGCCGCGACGGAATGCAGCCGACCAGCGACTCCACCGCCGTCGCCGCGTAGATCGCCTGTTTCCAGTACGGCGTGAAGCCGCGCGGCGCATCCTTCGGCAGGCTCAGCGTTCTGCCGAGCGCAAGCCCGAGCGCCAGGTTCATCACCAGATCGAAACCGAGCACGCGCACGACAGCGTCGTGCACCGACTGAATTTTTCCGGGTGCGGCGTAGTACGGCGAGCCGGCCCAGCTGACCACCTGCGCCGCCAGCGCCGGATCCATCTCGACGATGTTGGTCAGGTCGCGGATGTCGGCATACGGGTCGACACGCAGTTTCAGGATGCGCTGCGCGGTGTCCGGCAGCGGCGGCAGTTCGAGCGTCTCTTCGAGGCGCTGGCGGATGCGCAGCTGGGTGAAGCTGGCCACCGCGCGGGTGATGTCGACGACGTCATCGACATCGGCCAGCGCCGGCCGCCGCAGCTCGGCGACCGGCCGCGTGAAATCGGCGACGGTGGCGCTGGCCAGCGCGCGCCGGAACTGCTCGCCAGAGAGCTGCACCAGCCGCTGTTCGTCGCCGCTGGTCACCGCCAGCGCCGGCCGCTCCAGCAGCCGGCTGTCGACGATCGACGGCACGCCGAGCGCGGCCGGCACCGCCGGCAGCTGCTGCATGTGGTGCTGGGCGCACAGCCTGTCGCGCTCGGCCGGCGCCACCGCGCGCCAGTCGCGACCGGTCAGCCGGTTCAGCGCATCCAGATCGAGCAGCGAGTCGGCGGCGTGGATCACCTGCAGGCGCGCGCTGCCACCGTCGCACAGCAGCGCCGACAGCACGTCGCCCGCGTGCGGCCCGACACTGCCGGGCGCGGGGTCGAGCACCTGATAGTCGATGTTCTGGTCGCGCAGGATCTGGTCGACGACGGCGGGGATGGTCATACGGCTCTCTTGATTCCGGGCGGGATGTGCCAACGCGATGGCGGGCGACAGCGAAGACGACTGACGTTGGAGACAACTATAGAAGGCTCACCGGCGTCGGCCAGCGCAAGCCGGCAGTGGAACCCGTTGCGCGATGCAAATGCGAACTGTGTCAGGCTTTTACAGATCGTGAACCGGCGCTCAGACGCGCGCGAAGCGCTCGCGATCGGGCAGCCAGCGCGCGATCAGCGCATCGCGTGCCGCCCGCCGCGCCGGCGTCTGGAACAGCGCCGCCGCCTCGCGTACCGCCGGCAGCAGGTCGGCGTCGCGCTGCAGGTCGGCGATGCGCAGCGTCAGCAGGCCGGTCTGGCGCGTGCCGAGCACCTCACCGGGGCCGCGCAGTTCCAGATCCTTCTCGGCGATGACGAAGCCGTCGTTCGAATCGCGCAGCACCTGCAGCCGGGCGCGGCCGTTGCGCGACAGCGGCGTCTGGTACAGCAGCACGCAGAAGCTCTCGGTGGAGCCGCGCCCGACGCGGCCGCGCAGCTGGTGCAGCTGGGCGAGACCGAGCCGCTCCGGGTTCTCGATCACCATCAGACTGGCATTCGGCACGTCGACGCCGACCTCGATCACCGTCGTCGCCACCAGCAATTGCAACTCGCCAGCCTTGAACGCCGCCATCGTCGCCGCCTTGTCGGCCGGCTTCATACGGCCGTGCAGCAGGCCGACGCGCAGCCCCGGCAGCGCGGCGGTCAGGTCCTGCCAGGTCGCTTCGGCCGCCTGTGCCTCCAGCTGCTCGTTCTCCTCGATCAGCGTGCAGACCCAGTAGGCCTGCCGCCCCTGCGCGCAGCTGGTGCGGATGCGCTCGACGATCTCGATGCGGCGCTCGCTGCCGACCACCAGCGTCTGTACCGGCTGCCGGCCCGGTGGCAGCTCGTCGATGATCGAGGTATCGAGATCGGCGTAGGCGCTCATCGCCAGCGTGCGCGGGATCGGCGTCGCCGTCATGATCAGCTGGTGCGGCGCATACTGTTTCCGGTTCTGCCCCTTCTGTTGCAACGCGAGGCGCTGGTGCACGCCGAAGCGATGCTGCTCGTCGATGATGGCCAGCCCGAGCCGGGCGAATTCGACGTCATCCTGAAACAGCGCGTGGGTGCCGACGACGACCTGCGCGCTGCCATCGGCGATCGCCGCCAGCTGCGCCGCCCTCGCCTTTCCTTTCACCTTGCCCGACAGCCAGCCGACGGCGATGCCGAGCGGCGCCAGCCACTGCGAGAAGTTGTTGCGATGCTGCTCGGCCAGCAGCTCGGTCGGCGCCATCAGCGCCACCTGGTAGCCGCTCGCTACCGCGCGCAACGCCGCCAGCGCGGCGACCACGGTCTTGCCGGAGCCGACGTCGCCCTGCACCAGCCGCAGCATCGGCTTCGGCTGTTTCAGGTCGGCGGCGACCTCGGCGGCGACGCGCTGCTGCGCCGCCGTCAGCGCGAACGGCAGCTGGTCGAGGAAGCGGCGAATCAGCCCGTTCGGCCCGGTCAGCGCCGGCGCACCGTGCCGTTGCACCTGTTCGCGCAGCTTCTGCATCGACAGCTGCTGCGCCAGCAGCTCCTCGAACGCGAGCCGGCGCTGGTAGGGGTGAACGCCCTCGATCAGCGCCGCCTGCGGCGCGTCGGGCGGCGGCAGGTGCAGGTAGCGCAGCGCGGCGTCGAGGCGGATCGCACCGCCCGGTCGCAGCGCCGGCGGCAGCGCGTCGAGGTGGTCGATCAGGCTGTCGGGGCCGAGCTGCCGCAGTGCCTGCCCGCACAGCTTGCGCCAGCTCGCCTGCTGCAACCCCTCGCTGCTCGGGTAGACCGGCGTCAGCGTCTCGGCCACCGGCGCCGGCGCGTCGCCATCGAGGATGCGGTATTCGGGATGGTAGAACTCGAGACCGGCGGCACCGCGCCGCGCCTCGCCGAACACGCGCAACCGCGTGCCGGCGGTCAGCTGCTTCTGCTGCGCGGCGGAGAAATGGAAGAAGCGCAGCGTGGTCGAGCCGCTGCCGTCCTGCACCCGCACGACGAGGCTGCGGCGGCGGCCGAAGACGATGTCGGCGAGCCGGACTTCCACCTCGATGACGGCATCCTGCCCCGGCTGCAGCGCGCCGATCGGCGTGATGCGGGTGCGGTCGAGGTAGCGCAGCGGCAGGTGGAACAGCAGGTCCTGCACGCAGCGGATGCCGAGCGCGGCGAGCCGGCCAGCCAGCTGCGGACCGACGCCGCGCAGCTCGGTGACCGCTACGCGGTCGAGCGTGCGCGGATCGTTCGCGGTGCTCAACGGGGATGGATCAGGCAGCCTGGGCGATCGCCAGCGGACACTGCCGGATCGCCTGGCTGACGACGTCGATCGCCTTGTGACGCGGGTAGCTGGCGCGCCACGCCAGCGCCACGGTGCGGACCGGCTGCGGCTCGACGAACGGTCGCGCCACCAGCGCGCCATCGCCATAGGGCGCGATCTGCGCTGCCGACAGCGGCAGCACGGTGATGCCGAGGCCGGAGGCGACCATGTGCTTCAGCGTCTCCAGCGAATAGCCCTCGATCACCGACTGCCCCTGCGCGTCGTGCTGGCTGACCGACTTCTTCAGCCCCGGGCAGGCAGCCAGCACCTGGTCGCGGAAGCAGTGGCCCTCGCCGAGCAGCATCACCGTCTCCCGCTCCAGCATCTTCGGCGTGATCGCGTCGCGCTTCGCCAGCGGGTGGCTGGCCGGCATGACGACGACGAACGGCTCCTCGTACAGCACCTGCGTCACCACGTCGGGCTCGTTGAACGGCAGCGCGACGACGATGGCGTCGAGCTCGCCGGAGCGCAGCTTCTCGCGCAGCACGGCGGTGTAGCTCTCCTCGATGTAGAGCGGCATCTGCGGCGCCAGCTTCTGCAGCCCCGGCACGAAGCACGGGAACAGATAGGGGCCGACCGTATAGATGGCGCCAATCGCCAGCCGCGCGCCGAGCGGGTCGCGGCCAATCTCGGCCAGCTCCTTGATCCGGTGCGCCTGCTCCAGCACAGTCTGCGCCTGCGCGACGATCTGCTGGCCGGTCGGCGTCGTGCGCACCTGATTGCGGGTGCGCTCGAACAGCGCGACGTTCAGCTCATCCTCCAGTTTCTTGATGGCGATCGACAGCGTCGGCTGGCTGACATGACAGCGTTCGGCCGCCTTGCCGAAGTGGCCGGTCTGGTGCAGCGCGACGATGTAGCGCAGTTCGGTCAGGGTCATACCGTATCCCGCTCCGTTGGTGATTTAGTTTGGCTATTTATTTAACGCCGCTGTTTATCAGACTCAATGAGGTGAATCAATGACTGCGCCCTCTCTGCTGGTCATCGGCTGCGGCGATCTCGGTGGCGGCGTCGCCGAACTCGCCGCCGCGCGCGGCTGGCGCGTCTGCGGTGTGCGGCGAACCGGCACGGTACCGGCCGGCGTCGAGCGCCTCAGCGCCGATGTCACCGACCCCGCCACGCTGGCGCCACTGGCCGCGCTGCGCCCCGACTTCGCGCTGGTGGCGCTGACACCGGGCGGCTTCGACGATGACAGCTACCGCCGCACCTACGTCGACGGTCTGCGCAACCTGCTCGCCGTGCTCGACCGCGATGCGCTGCGCCACCTGCTGTGGGTATCGAGCACCGGCGTCTACCACCAGAACGATGGCGCGCTGGTCGACGAGCGCTCGCCGACCGAACCGACCACCTTCTCCGGCCGCCGCCTGCTCGAGGCCGAACGGCTGCTGCGCGACGCCGGGCTGCCGCACAGCTGCATCCGCTTCGGCGGCATCTACGGCCCCGGCCGCGACCGGCTGCTGCGCCAGCTGCGCGACGGCCGCCGCACCCGCGCCGAACCGGTGCGCTACAGCAACCGCATCCACCGCGACGACTGCGTCGGCGCGCTCGACTTCCTGCTGCGGCGCGCCGCCGACGGCCGCGCGCTCGATCCGCTCTACGTCGGCGTCGACACCGAGCCGGCGCCGGTCGCGCTGGTCGAGCGCTGGTTCGCCGCCCGTCTCGGCATCGACTACGACACGCTCGCCGACAGCGACGGCGAACTGCGCGGTGGCGGCCGGCGCTGCTCCAGCGCGCGGCTGCAGGCGCTCGGCTACCGCTTCCACTACCCGAGCTACCGCGAAGGGCTGCCGACGCTGATCGTTTGATCCAGTCGTGGCCGACGGCTCGCCGCGCTTGCCGGCGTCGCGGGGCGCGCGAATAATGGCCCGGCTCCCATTCTTCGATCACACACGTCTCCGACCACGTCCGAAAAGGAATGCCGCCGATGCGCGCCCTGCTCCGTCTCCTCTCCCCGCTGCTGCTGCTCGCCGCCCTCGTTCCCGGCACCGCCGTCGCCGCCGGCGCATCGCCGCGCAGCTTCGACCAGATCGTCGCCGCCAGGACGCTGCGGGTCGGCGTCAACCTGATGGTGCCGTACGCGATGCAGGGCAAGGAGGGCAAGCTGGTCGGCTCCGAGATCGACATCGCGCAGCGGCTGGCCAAGGATCTCGGCGTCGCGGCCGACATCAGGACCTACGAGTGGGAACAGCTGGTGCCGGCGCTGCAGAAGGGCGAGATCGACATCATCGTCTCCGGCCTGTCGATCACGCCGGCGCGCGCGCTGCAGGTCTGGTTCTCGAAGCCGTACGCCCGCTCCGGCATCGGCATCGCCACCAACACCGCGCTGACCAGCGCGTTCGACAGCCTCGACGATCTCGACGATGCCAAGGTGGCGATCGGCGTCATCGGCGACACCGTCTCCGAACAGGTGGCGCGCGAGCTGTTCGAGAAGGCCAGCGTCAAGAAATTCAGCGACGAAAAGCAGCTCGAAGAGGCGCTGGTCAAGGGGCTGCTGCACGCCTACGTCCGCGCCGAGCCGGCACCGCGCTTCCTCGCGCTGCGCAACCCGAAAACGGTCGACGTACCGATCAGCAAACCGCTGCTCGAAACGCGCGAAGCGTTCGCCGTGCGCCGTGGTGACACCGGCTTCATCAACTTCCTGAACGCCTGGATCGAGGCGCGCGAAGCCGACGTCTGGCTCACCAGCACCCACCAGTACTGGTTCGAGGGGCTGAGCTGGCAGGATCGGGTGGCGCCATGAGGACGGCGGTCATCCAGATGCCGGCGCCGCTGCTGTCGCGCGTACTGCTGCTGGCCGCCGCGTTGCTGCTGGCGGTGGCGGCCGTCGCGCAGAACAAGGCGCTGTCGCGCGAGCCGGAGCTCCTCAGCGAAAAGGAGTACCCGGTGCAGCTCGAAGAGGTGGTGGTGCGGGCGCAGCAGCCGAAGTGGCGCGAGAAGGCAGCCCCCGACTGGGAGCGGCCGAAGTTCGAGCTCAAGACCGATACCCAACCGCCGCGACTGCAGCTCGCGCCGAAATACGAACGCGATGAACGCGACGACTACATGGACGTGCGCGACCGCATGAACGCCGAGCCGCGCCTCAAGCTGTTCGAGTTCAAGTTCTGATGTCCCGCTCCGGGTTCTCCCCTGCGAAGTAGGGGAGGACCGCTACCTCACAACGCCAGAATCACCTCTACTTCGATCTGCGCACCGCGCGGCAGCGCCGCCACCTGCACGCAGGCGCGCGCCGGATACGGTTCGCTGAAATAGCGTTTCATCACTTCATTGACGCGGGCGAAGTCGCCGAGGTCGGTCAGCGAGATGTTGACCTTGACCGCATCGTCAAACGCACCGCCGGCCGCCTTCGCCACCGCGGCCAGATTGTCGAACACGCGCACCGCCTGCGCCTCGATGTCGCCGTCGATCATCTCCATTGTCTTCGGGTCGAGCGGAATCTGGCCTGACAGATAGACCGTGTCGCCGACCCGAACCGCCTGCGAGTAGGGGCCGATCGCGGCCGGGGCATCGGCGGTGGCGATGATGGTGCGCTTGCTGCTCACGAAACTCTCCTCTGTGAGTGTTGCCCGGCCTCGTCATTCTGCGCGAAGCAAAGCGAAGTCGCAGAATCCATCCGGCTTCGTGCACTGACCGTGGATTCTGCGACTGCGCGCAGAATGACGAGGTTCGGATTCTGAATTTTCTAGTGACGAATGCGCACGACTTTAGTCACGCCCTTGACGGTGCGAATCCGCTTCATCACCTGCGCCAGATGAACGCGGTTGTGGACGCCGACCAGCAGGTGCACCGTCGACAGGCGCGGGTCGTCCTCGTCGACGTTGATTTTCTTGATGCTGGCGTCGGCGCCGGTGATCCGGGTGGCGATGACGGCGATGACGCCACGGCTCTTCTCCAGCACCACCTTGATCGTCACCGAGAACTCGCCGCCGATGCCATCGGCCCAGCGCAGCGGCACCAGCCGCTCCGGCTTGTCGCGCATCTCGGCGACGTTGTGGCAGCTGGCGGTGTGCACGACCATGCCGCGCTCGGCGCTGATCAGCCCCATGATCGGGTCGCCCGGAATCGGGTGGCAGCACTTGGCGAAGTTGAGCAGGAAACCTTCGGTGCCGTGGATCACCAGCGCGTCATCGGGCTGCGCGCGGCTCCCCTCCAGCTCGGCCGGCTCGCTCATCAGCTGGCGCGCGGCGATGAAGGCGACGCGGTTGCCGAGGCCGATCTGTTCGAGCACCCGCTCGAACTGGTCGACGCCGGCATCGCTCAACAGTCGCTGTTTCTGCTCGTCGGTCAGCTTGTCGACCGAGGTATTGAAATTGACCAGCGCCTTGTCGAGCAGCCGCAGCCCGAGCTGCACGGCGTCGGCGAGCCGGCGGTGTTTCAGGAAGTGGCGGATCGCGGTGCGCGCGCGCGCGGTGACGACGAAGTTGAGCCAGGCCGGGTTCGGCTGCGCGCCGGGCGCGGTGATGACCTCGACCGTCTGGCCGCTCTGCAGCACTTCGGACAGCGGCGCCAGCCGGCGGTTGATGCGGCAGGCGACGCAGCTGTTGCCGACGTCGGAGTGCACGGCGTAGGCGAAGTCGAGCGGCGTCGCCCCCTGCGGCAGTTCCTTGATGTCGCCCCTCGGCGTGAACACGTAGACCTCGTCCGGGAACAGATCGATTTTTACGTTCTCGATGAATTCGAGACTGTTGCCGGCGCGCTGCTGCATCTCCAGCAATCCCTGCACCCAGCGCCGCGCGCGCGCGTGCGAGCCGCTCGCCACGTCGCTGCTCGAACTCTTGTAGAGCCAGTGCGCGGCGATGCCGTTGTTGGCCATCTCCTCCATCTCTTCGGTGCGGATCTGGATCTCGATCGGCACGCCGTGCATGCCGAACAGCACCGTGTGCAGCGACTGGTAGCCGTTGGCCTTGGGGATGGCGATGTAGTCCTTGAACTGTCCCGGCACCGGCTTGTAGAGGCTGTGCACGCAGCCGAGCACGCGGTAGCAGGTGTCGACGGAGTCGACGACGATGCGGAAGGCGTAGATGTCCATGATTTCCGAAAACGACTTCCGCTTCGTTTTCATCTTCTTGTAGATGCTGTACAGGTGCTTCTCTCGCCCCAGCACGCGGGCGTCGTGCCCCTCCTGCTGCAGGTAGTGCTCGATCGACGAGCGGATGTTCTCCACGATCTCCTTGCGGTTGCCGCGCACCGCCTTCACCGCGGCGCGAATGCGGTCGGCGCGCATCGGGTGCATCGCCGCGAAACCGAGATCCTCGAACTCGACCCGCATCGTGTGCATACCGAGCCGCTGCGCGATCGGCGCGTAGATGTCCAGCGTCTCGCGCGCGATGCGGCGGCGCTTGTCGGGGGCCAGCACGCCGAGCGTGCGCATGTTGTGCAGGCGGTCGGCCAGCTTGACCAGGATGACGCGGATGTCCTTCGCCATCGCCAGCGCCATCTTCTGGAAGTTTTCGGCCTGCGCCTCGGCCTTCGACTGGAACTCGATCTGGGTCAGCTTGGAGACGCCGTCGACCAGCTCGGCGACGGCATCGCCGAAACGTTCCACCAGCACTTCCTTGCCGACGCCGGTGTCCTCGATGACGTCGTGCATCATCGCCGCCATCAGGCTCTGATGGTCCATGTGCATGTCGGCGAGGATGGCGGCCACCGCCAGCGGGTGGGTGACGTAGGGTTCGCCGCTGTGGCGGCTCTGGCCGGCGTGCGCCTGCTCGGCGAGGAAGTAGGCCTCGCGAACCTGGGCGATCTCGGCGGGGGAGAGGTAGCTGGCGAGCGAGTCGCTCAGCGAGTCAATGGTCAGCGCCCGGGGTTCGGCCGGCTTCTGGGGAAAAATGCTGAACTGCAGCATGTGGTCGGGCTCCCCCCTGGCGCTTCAGCGGTCAGGGCTCGCTCAAAGCTCTTGCGGCTGCTGCTCCTCGGCGGCGGCCGCTGCCGCCTCGATCGCGGCGGCGGCGGCGGCTTCGCGCACTTCGGCCTCGACCTTCATGATCTTGTCGCGGTCGATCAGCCCCTCGGCGATCTCTCGCAGCGCCAGCACGGTCGGCTTGTCGCCCTGCTCCTGCACCAGCGGATCCTTGCCGCCAACCGACAGCTGGCGTGCACGTTTGCTGGCGATCATGACCAGTTCGAAACGGTTGTCGACCTTGTCGAGACAATCTTCAACAGTGATGCGCGCCATCGAGTGCTCCGGTAAATGCGTCTGTCGTTACTGAGTGGGAATGTAAAGCCGCCGCGGCAAGCCGGTTGCCGCTGTGGATAAGTGCGGAACGGAACATGGTAACAGAGCCGCCGCGGCCGGAGAAAGCCGGGCGCTGCGGCGGGCCGGCACTTTCCAGCAGCAGCTGCCCGATCAGCGCAGCAGCTGCCCGATCAGCCCGGCGTGGCGCAGGGACTGGCGCGACAGCCGCAGCCGGGCGCTGGTGACGATGGCGCACAGTTCGGCCAGCGCGGTATCGAACCGGTCGTTGACGACGAGGAAATCGGCCTCGGCGTAGTGCGACATCTCACCGACCGCCTCGGCCAGCCGGCGCGCGATCACCTCCGGCGCGTCCTGGCCGCGGCCGCGCAGCCGCTGTTCGAGCGCGTCGCGGCCCGGCGGCAGGATGAACACCGAGATCGCCGCCGGCAGCAGCCGCCGCACCTGCTGCCCGCCCTGCCAGTCGATCTCGAGAATGACGTCGGTGCCTGCCGCCAGCGTCTGCTCGACCCAGCGCTGCGAGGTGCCGTACAGGTTGCCGAACACCTCGGCCGATTCGAGGAAGTCGCCGGCATCGCGCATCCGTTCGAAGCCGGCGCGGTCGATGAAGTGGTAGTTGACGCCGTCGACCTCGCCGGGCCGCTGCGGTCGCGTCGTGTGCGACACCGACACGCGCACGCCGTCGAGCCGTTCGAGCAGCGCGTTGACCAGCGAGGTCTTGCCGGCGCCGGACGGCGCCGAGACGATGAACAGGTTGCCGGGGGCAGTACCGGGGGCAGGCGTGGTCATGGAAGCCGTTCTCTGACGTTCGTTCATTCGATGTTCTGGATCTGCTCGCGCATCTGCTCGATCAGCACCTTCAGCTCGACCGCGGCCTGCGTGGTCGCGGTGGAGAGCGACTTCGACGACAGCGTGTTGGCCTCGCGGTTGAGCTCCTGCATCAGGAAGTCGAGGCGGCGGCCGCACGGCCCGCTCTGGCGCAGGTTGCGGCGCACCTCGTCGACGTGGGTCTGCAACCGCGCCAGCTCCTCGTCGACATCGGCCTTCTGCACCAGCAGCACCATCTCCTGTTCGAGACGGCCGCCGTCGAGGTCGGTGGCGAGTTCGGCCAGCCGGTCGCGCAGTTTCTGCCGCTGCGCGGCGAGGATCTGCGGCAATTCGGCGCGCACCGTCGCGACGATGGCGCTGACGCTGTCGAGCTGTACCTCGATCAGCTGGCGCAGCGCGTCGCCCTCGCGCGCCCGGGTCGCCACCAGCTGCTGCAGCGCCAGTTCGAACTGCGCCAGCAGCGCGGCGTTGACCTGTTCGTCGTCGTCATCGCCCTGCTGCAGCACGCCGGGCCACGCCAGCAGCGCCAGCGGGTCGATCGGCGCACCCTGGCCGAGGCGCTGGCCGATCTCGCGGGTGGCGGCGAGCAGGCGGTCGAGCGCGGCCTGATCGATCGACAGCGACGCATCGCCGCCGCTGCGCACCAGCCGCAACGCGCACTCGACCTTGCCGCGTGACAGCACGTTGCGCAGCCGCTCGCGCAGCTCCATCTCGATACCGCGCGCCGACTCCGGCAGCTTGAAGCTCGGCTCCAGATAGCGGTGGTTGACCGAGCGCAGCTCCCACACCAGCGAGCCCCACGGGAAGTCGGCGGACTGGCGCGCGAAGGCGGTCATGCTGTGGGTCATCGGCGGGGTCCGCGAGGCGAGTGAGCCGGCATTCTAGGGTGAATCGACAGGCATGTCCCACCGCCCCGTCGGTGCGCGCCGATATAATGCCGCCCCTTTTTCCGTACCCCTTCGATCAGGAGCCAGCCATGAGCCGTCCCAGCGGTCGCGCCGCCGACCAGTTGCGTCCGGTGGCAATCACCCGCCACTTCACCCGCCACGCCGAGGGTTCGGTGCTGGTCAGCTTCGGCGACACCCGCGTCATCTGCACCGCCAGCGTCGAGTCCGGCGTGCCGCGCTTCCTGCGCGGCTCCGGCCAGGGCTGGATCACCGCCGAGTACGGCATGTTGCCGCGCTCGACCGGCACGCGGATGGACCGCGAGGCGGCGAAGGGCAAGCAGGGCGGGCGCACAGTCGAGATCCAGCGGCTGATCGGCCGCTCGCTGCGCGCCGGCATCGACCTCGCCGCGCTCGGCGAGAACACCATCACGATCGACTGCGACGTGATCCAGGCCGACGGCGGCACCCGCACCGCGGCGATCACCGGCGCCGGCGTGGCGCTGGCCGATGCGCTGGCGGCAATGGCCGAGCGCGGCCTGCTGGCGGCCGGCGCGAAGCCGTTGAAGCAGCTGGTGGCGGCGGTGTCGGTCGGTATCTACGAGGGCCGGCCGGTGCTCGACCTCGACTACGCCGAGGACTCGAAAGCCGAGACCGACATGAACGTGGTGATGACCGAGAGCGGCGGCTTCATCGAGATTCAGGGCACCGCCGAGGGCGAACCGTTCGCCGGTGCCGAACTGGAGGAGATGCTGGCGCTGGCGCGCAAGGGAGTGATGGCGCTGGTCGGCAAACAGCGCGAGGCGCTGGCCGGCTGATGGCGCTGCCACAAGCAATAAAAAACCCGGCCTGGGCCGGGTTTTTTGTTACTGCGCGGCGCCGTCCTCACAGCTCGTAGTCGTAATCCATGATCACCGGCGCGTGCTGACCGAACTGCTGGCTCTTGTAGGTGATGCCGTACTCGATGGTGCTGCGCAGACCGGCCGACACCACCTGATAGTCGACGCGCCAGCCGTTGCTGTCGCGCTCGCCGTCGGGCCACCAGGTGAACTCGTCGGGGTCGGTGTTGACGGCGCGGAAGGCATCGACATAGCCGAGTTCGCCGAACAGCCGGTCCATCCACTGCTGCTCTTCCGGCAGGTTGCCGGAGGCATCGCGGTTCAGCGTCGGGTCCTGCACGTCCTGCTGGCGGTGGGCGATCCCCCAGTTGCCGCAGATGATGAATTCGCGGCGCTTGTTGCGCACCTTGTTCAGGTGCGCCTGATAGAGCTCGAAGAAGCGCATCTTGCGCTGCTGCAACTTGACGTCCTTCGGCCAGGCGTTCGGCGCCAGCAGGCAGCCGACGCTGATGCGGTCGAAATCGGCCTGGATGTAGCGGCCTTCGGCGTCGAACTCGGCGAAACCGAGGCCGGTCATGATCGCCTTCGGCAACGCGCGGCAGTAGATCGCCACGCCGTTCTCGTCCGGCTCGGCGGAGTCGTAGAAATAGGCGTTGTAGCCGTCGGGGAAGAAGACGGGGTCCTGCAGCCGGTACTCCTGCACGCCGAGGTTCTGCACGCAGATCAGGTCGGCATCCTGATCCAGCGCCCAGTCGAAAAAGCCCCGCTTGGCGGCATCCTTAATGGAGTCCGCGCAAAAGCTGATGATACGCATAGCTGCACCACGGAAATATGAGCCGACAATGATAGCCGAGCGGGCGCGGCGGCGCGAAGCGCCGGCGTCCCGGCTGCGCTAGAATTGCCGGCCACTACCGCCCGGATCGCCGCCCATGCAGAGCCACCAGCAGCGCTTCATCGAACTGGCCGTCGCCCGTCAGGTGCTCGGCTTCGGTGAGTTCACGCTGAAATCAGGGCGCATCAGCCCCTACTTCTTCAACGCCGGCAAGTTCAGCTCCGGCCGCGCGCTGCTCGAACTGGGGCGCTGCTACGCCGAGACGCTGGTGGCGCAGGGCGCGCAGTTCGATCTGCTGTTCGGCCCCGCCTACAAGGGCATTCCGCTGGCCGCCGCCACCGCCTGCGCGCTGGCCGAGCGTTTCGACCGCGACGTGCCGTTCACCTACAACCGCAAGGAGGCGAAGGATCACGGCGAGGGCGGCACGCTGGTCGGCGCGCCGCTGCGCGGCCGCGTCATGATCGTCGACGACGTCATCACCGCCGGCACCGCGGTGCGCGAGGTGGTCGAGATCATCCGCGCCCACGGCGCCGAGCCGGCCGGTGTCGTCATCGGCCTGAACCGGCAGGAGCGCGGCAAGGGCTCGCTGTCGGCGATCCAGGAGGTCGAGCGCGACTACGGCCTGCCGGTCTACAGCATCATCGCGCTGGAGGACATCGTCGCCTGGCTGCAGACGCAGGGCGACGACGACCTGCTGGCGCGCGTGCGCGCCTATCGCGCCGAGTACGGCATCTGACCCGCCCACTCACCCACCGCCGACGCCAATAACCATGAATACACGTCGCACCAGAGCCCGCATCCGCCACGGCGCCCTCGCGCTGGCGCTGACACTGCTCGCCGTCGAGGTCGGCCTGGCCGCCGAACAGCCGCGCAAGGGGCAGCTGCTCTACCGCTACCGCGACAATCGCGGCGTGATGTCGATCGACGACCACGTGCCGCCGGAGTTCATCAAGAACGGTTACCAGGTGATCACCCGCGACGGCCGCGTCATCGAGGAGGTCGGCCCGCAGCTCAGCGGTGAAGCGGCCGCGCGCGCGCACGCCGCCGCCAGCGAAGCCAAACGGATACGGGAGTGGGACGAATCGCTGCTGCGCCGCTACAGCACCGTCGCCGACATCGAAGCGGCGCGCGAGCGCGCGCTGCGCGAGTTCGACATCCGCATCTCGATCCTGAACAGCAACCTGCAGTCGGTGAAGGGGCAGATCGAGCGCGAACAGGCGCGCGCCGCCGACATCGAGCGGCGCGGGCAGCAGGTGCCGACGGATCTGGCCAGATCGATCGACGATCTGCGCGGCGAGATCGCCGTGACCGAGGAGACGATCGCGCTGCGCAAGCGCGAGCGCGACGAGGTCTACGCCAGCTTCCAGCGCGACATCGAGCGTTTCCAGTCGTTGAAGGATGTGATCGAGGCGCGCCGTCGCGGCTACGGCGGCGGCTGATTCAATGGCCGGCGGCCTCGGCGCCGCCGCGCAGCATCGGCGTCGGGCGGAAGAAACCGTCCATCAGCAGCGGCCACTGCTCCGGCCACGCCTCGGTCGGGCGCCGCTTGAACCCGCTGCGAACGAACTGCGCGATGCGCCCCTCGGCGGCGGCCAGCAGCAGGTTGGCGCTGGCGGAGACGGTCAGCGTCGTGCGCAACCCCTCGCGCAGCTCGGCCTCGCGCAGCGTCTGTTTCAACTGGGTTTCGATACGGTCGTAGAGCTGCGCCACGCGCGTGCGCAGCCGCTCGGTCTCGCCGGTCAGCGCGTCGCCGCTGAGCAGCCGGCTGATGCCGGGGTTGCGCTCGGCGAACGCCAGCAGCAGGCCGAGGATCTTCTCGCACTGCCCCGCCGCCGTCGCCTCCTCGGACTGGATCAGCGCGATGCGGCTGAACAGCGTCTCCTCGATGAACTCGATCAGCCCCTCGAACATCTTCGACTTGCTCGGGAAGTGGCGATAGAGCGCCGCCTCGGAGACACCGACGGCGCGCGCCAGCCCCGCCGTCGTGATGCGCTCGCCGGGGCTGGCTTCGAGCATCTGCGCCAACGCTTCGAGAATCTGCTGGCGGCGCGGGCTCTTCTTGATCATGGCGGGGTTCTCAACGGGCGCGATGACGGGCACTGACGGTCAGCTCGCACCAGCATGACCGGTGACTGCCGCAGGGGCGCCCGGTCGTTCATCTCTGTGCGCGATGGTGGCGACGCCATTCGATGACGGCGAACGACGCCAAAACGGACTCAATCGTAGACGCAGCCCCGGGGGGCTTCAACCTCGCCGGCGGACGCCGGTCGCAGCGAACGCGACCGCTCGTCGGATCGCCGCGGCTGGCGATGCGATCAGCCGCGGCGGTTGGTGATGAGCGTGCCGACCCCTTCGTGGGTGAAGATTTCGAGCAGCACCGCGTGCGGCACACGGCCGTCGATGATGTGGGCGCTGGTGACGCCGCCCTTGACCGCGTCGAGTGCGCACTGGATTTTCGGCAACATGCCGCCATAGATGGTGCCGTCGGCGATCAGCGCGTCGACCTGCGACGTGGAGAGCCCGGTCAGCGTGTTGCCCTGCTTGTCGAGCAGCCCGGCGACGTTGGTCAGCAGCATCAGCTTCTCGGCCTTCAGCACCTCGGCCACCTTGCCGGCGACCAGATCGGCGTTGATGTTGTACGAGGCGCCGCTGTCGTCGAAGCCGATCGGCGCGATCACCGGGATGAAGCCGCTGCCGACCAGCGTGTTGATGATGCTGGTGTCGATCGACTGCACCTCGCCGACGTGGCCGATGTCGATGATCTCCGGCGCCGACATCTCCGGCGTCTTGTGGGTGACGTTCAGCTTGCGCGCGCGGATCAGGCCACCATCCTTGCCGGTGATGCCGATCGCGCGGCCGCCGCTGCGGTTCAGCAGCGTCACCAGCGCCTTGTTGACGCTGCCGCCGAGCACCATCTCGACCACGTCCATCGTCGCGCTGTCGGTGACGCGCATGCCGTTGACGAAGCGCGACTCGATGTTGAGCTTGGCCAGCAGGTCGTTGATCTGCGGGCCGCCGCCGTGGACCACGACCGGATTCATGCCGACCAGCTTCATCAGCACGATGTCGCGCGCGAAGCTGGCGGTCAGGTCGTCGGCCACCATCGCGTTGCCGCCGAACTTGACGACGATGGTCTTGCCGGTGAAGCGCTGGATGTAGGGCAGCGATTCGGTCAGGACGCGGGCGACGTCGGCGGCGGCTTCGCGGGTCAGGGACATCGGGGTGAGCCTCGTGGCAGCGGATGCGGAATGTCGGGTTGCGGACCGTGGTTACGGACTGCAGTTACGCACAATGGTGACGGACGACGGATAAAAAAGCGCCCGCGCGAACGGCGGGCAGCTTCGGAAACGCGGTAATTAGAAACCAGATGCGAGGCGGGGATCAATCGCGCCCAGCCGTTCGCGGAACAGCGCACGCACGCGTTCGAGCGCGTCGTCATCGTCACCCTCGAAGCGCAGCGTCAGTACCGGCCCGGTGTTGGAGGCGCGCACCAGCCCCCAGCCGTCGGCGAAATCGACGCGGATGCCGTCGAGCGTCGTCACCTTGCCGTCGTCGAAGCGGCACTCGCTGGCGATGCGCGACACCAGCGCGAACTTCTCCGCCTCGCCGACCTCGACCAGAATCTCCGGCGTGGCGACGCCGCCCGGCAGGCCGGCGAGGTGGTTGTCGAGGTTCGGGTCGGTGGTGCTGAGGATCTCGACCAGCCGCGCCGCCGCGTACATGCCGTCGTCGAAGCCGAACCAGCGCTCGTTGAAGAAGATGTGGCCGCTGAACTCGCCGCCGAGCAGCGCGCCGGTCTCCTGCATCTTCTCCTTCATGAACGAGTGGCCGCTCTTCCACATGATCGGGCGGCCGCCGAAAGCGGCGACGACGCCGTTCAGCGCGCGCGTGCACTTGACGTCGAACAGCACGTCGGCGCCCGGATTGCGCGCGACCACGTCCTGCGCCAGCAGCATCAGCAGGCGGTCGGCGGCGACGATGGCGCCGCTGGCGCTGACGATGCCGACGCGGTCGCCATCGCCGTCGAAGGCGATGCCGAGGTCGGCGCCCTGCTCGCGCACCATGTGCACCAGATCGCGCAGGTTGGCGGCGACGGTCGGGTCGGGGTGGTGGTTCGGGAAGCGGCCGTCGACGTCGCAGTAGAGCTGCACGACGTCGCAGCCGAGCGCCTCGAACAGCCGCGGCGCGACGGCACCGGCGACGCCGTTGCCGGCGTCGATCACCACCTTCAGCGGCTGCGCGATGGCGACGTCGTTGACGATGTAGTCGACGTAGGTCTCGGCGATCTCGGCGCTGCGGTAGCTGCCCTTGCCGCTGTTGAACTGGCGCTTCTCGATGCGCTCCTTCAGCGCCTGGATCGCGCGCCCGCTCAGCGTGCGGCCGGCGACGACGATCTTGAGGCCGTTGTACTGCGGCGGGTTGTGGCTGCCGGTCACCATGACGCCGGTCTGGGTGCCGAGCTGGTGAGTGGCGAAGTAGAGCAGCGGCGTCGGCGCCATGCCGACGTCGACGACGTCGCGGCCGCTGTCGCGCAGCCCCTGCACCAGCGCCTCGGCGATCGCCGGGCTGGAGTCGCGGCCGTCGCGGGCGACGACGACGGTCTGCTGGCCGCGGTCGAGCGCCTCGCTGCCGATCGCCAGACCGATCAGCCGCACGATCTCGGGCGTCAGCTGATGCGGCACCACGCCGCGAACGTCGTAGGCGCGGAAGATCGTCGCCGGCAGCTCGATGGCCGGTTCATCCATCTCCTCGACAACGACCTCGGGCTGCGCCGGCACCGCTGCCACGGCCGGCTCGGCGGCGGCGGTCGCAACTGGCGGCGGTGCCGCTTTGCGCTGAGTCAGCCGCTCGCGCAGCGCGGTGAAGCCGGGCAGGTCGGTGGCCTCGCCTCTGGCGAGCGCGGCGGCGTTGCGCTCCAGCGCCTTGCGGAATTCGCGCGCCGTCACCAGCGCACCGAGCAGGATGCCGGCCGCGCTGAGTGCCAGCGTCAGATAGAGCGGCAGCGACGACTGCTGCGTCTCGGCAATCCAGGCTCTGGCCGGCGCGACGCGCAGCTGCCAGTTGCCGGCGGTGAGATCGGTGATGCCGCCGCCCTCGGTGCCGCCACCGCCGGCACTGAGCACGACGCGCTGGCCGCCGTTGCGCTGCAGCAGCTCGGACTGGCCGCGATTGCCGAGGTGGCGCTTCAGCAGGTCGGCCAGCAGCTCGGCCGGCAGCCGCACCAGCAGCGCGCCGCTGGCCTGCTGCTCGCCGGCGGCGACCTGCCCCTGGGCGAAGACGATCACCAGCCGGTCGTCGACCTTGTAGATCTCGGGGTCAACCACCGCGCCATCGGTGACGCGCCGCACCATGTCGATCTCGATGTTGTTGCGCAGCCCGGCAGCGGTGGTGTCGAGCCCGGCGATGCCGAGCGGGCCGAGCGGCACCAGCGCCACGCTGTGCGCCTCGGGAAACGCGAGCCGGGCCAGATTGCCGCCATCGCCCAGCAGCGCCAGATCGGTGGCGGCGGCCTTCAGCCGCGCGCGGTACTGCGCCACCCAGTCGTTGACCAGTGCCGCCTGCGTCTGCGCCAGCTGCTGCGCGGCGCGTTCGCGCTGCTGTGCGTTGTGGGTCGGCAGATCGTAGAGCAGCAGAAAGACGTAGCAGGCGCCGACCGCCAGCAACCCGAGCAGCGCGCCGCGCAGTACGAGTCGGATCAGCGTGTTCTGGTCACTGCGCGGGGCAAACGAGTTGGCGGCGGGCTTCTTGGCCATTCCTTGCGGTTCCAGCTGGTGTGGGGGAGGCCCCCGTTCGGGAGGTCGCTGATTTATAGAATGGTTTTGGCGAATGACCAACGTTTCAGCGGACCGTGGAATGATGGGCGCCGACCGGTGGGTTGTCCACTGCCCCACCGCGGCACTTTTCCCCGGGGTGCGGCCCGCGTCAGGCCAGCTGCGGCAACCGGCGATGCGCGATCAGCGCGACCAGCTCGCGCGCCAGCTGCGCCTTGGAGCAGCGCTCGAACACCGTCTCGCCGCTGGCCCACAGCGCGATGGCGGCGTTGTCGTCGCTGTTGAAACCGATGCCGGCGGCGGCGACGTCATTGGCGACGATCAGGTCGAGCCCTTTGCGCTCGAGCTTGTCGCGCGCGTAGTCGGCCACCCGCTGCGTCTCGGCGGCGAAGCCGACCGTGAACGGTCGCGACGAGCGCGCGGCGACGCTGGCGACGATATCGGGGTTGCGCACCAGCGCGATCGTCATCTCGTCCTTCTGCTTCTTTATCTTCTGCTCGGCGACACTGACCGGGCGATAGTCGGCCACCGCGGCCGAGGCGATGAAGATGTCGCAGGCGTCAATGCGCGCCATCACCGCGTCGAACATCTGCTGCGCGCTGTCGACATCGACGCGCTGCACCCGCTCCGGTGTCGGCAGGTGTACCGGGCCCGCCACCAGCGTGGTGATGGCGCCGGCGTCGGCCGCCGCGCGCGCCAGCGCGAAGCCCATCTTTCCCGAGCTGTGGTTGCTGATGAAGCGGACCGGATCGATCGCCTCGCGGGTCGGGCCGGCGGTGATCATCACGCGCAGGCCGTCGAGCAGCCGCGATTCGAAGCGGGCGGCAACCCGATCGGCCAGCTCGGTCGGCTCCAGCATCCGCCCCGGGCCGACGTCGCCGCAGGCCTGGCTGCCCTCGGCCGGGCCGAGCAGCGTCACGCCGCGCGCGCGCAGCAGTTCGGCGTTGGCCTGCGTCGCCGGGTCGCGCCACATGCCCTGATTCATCGCCGGCGCCAGCACCAGCGGCGCGTTCGACGCCAGGCACAGCGTCGTCAGCAGATCGTCGGCCTGCCCGATGGCGAGGCGCGCCATCAGGTCGGCGGTGGCCGGCGCGACCACGATCAGGTCGGCCCAGCGCGCCAGCTCGATGTGGCCCATCGCCGCCTCGGCGGCCGGGTCGAGCAGGTCGGTGTGGACCGGGTTGCCGGACAGCGCCTGCAGCGTCAGCGGCGTGATGAACTCGCGCGCGGCGGCGGTCATCACCACGCGCACGTCGGCGCCCCGATCCTTCAGCCGGCGCACCAGCTCGGCCGACTTGTAGGCGGCGATGCCGCCGCTGATGCCGAGGAGAATCTGCCGATTGGCGAGGCTGCTCATGTCGAAAAATCCGGGCGTGTTCAAGGGACGGGCGCGAAGGAGCGGCTAAGATACGCGCCTGCCCGCCGCGACGGAACCGGCGGCGCCCGACACACCCAGGGAGGGAACGATGGCGATCACCGACTGGCCGCTCGACGAGCGACCGCGCGAAAAACTGCTGAGCCGCGGTGCCACCGCGCTGTCCGACGCCGAACTGCTGGCGATCTTCCTGCGCACCGGCGTCGCCGGCATCACCGCAGTCGATCTGGCGCGCGATCTGCTCGGCCGTTTCGGCGGCCTGCGCCAGCTGCTCGACGCCGACCGCCACGACTTCTGCGCCGCGAAGGGACTCGGCAGCGCCAAGTTCGCGCAGCTGCAGGCGGTGCTGGAGATGGCGCGGCGCCACCTGCACGAACGGCTGCAGCGCGGCGATGCACTGACCAGCCCGGCGCTGACGCGCCAGTTCCTGCAAGTGCAGCTGCGCGACGAGCCGCACGAGGTGTTCGCGGTGCTCTACCTCGACAGCCAGCACCGCGTGCTGGCGTTCGAGCCGCTGTTTCGCGGCACCCTCGACAGCGCCGCGGTCTACCCGCGCGAGGTGGTCAAGCGCTGCCTCGCCCACAACGCCGGCGCCGTGATCCTGGCCCACAACCACCCCTCCGGCATCGCCGAGCCGAGCCAGTCCGACCGTCGCATCACCGAACGGCTGCGCGACGCGCTGGCGCTGGTCGACATCCGCCTGCTCGACCACATCGTCATCGGCGACGGCGAGGCGGTGTCGCTGGCCGAGCGGGGCTGGCTGTAACGGCTTCGATGTCGCCGGTGTTTTCGTCCCTTCACTGCTGTTGCTGACGCGGGGACCTTCTGGTATAAAGTCGCGCTCTTTCGCCCGGACCCCGCCCATCGCGGCCCTGAACCGGGCGGCTGTCGCGCCAAACGACAGCGGCTGCGCCTGTCGTCGGCAGCGGAATCGAATGAATGACACGGCCCTGCGCGGGGTCGTTTACGAGGCAAAGATCATGTCCAGAGTCTGTCAGGTCACCGGCAAGCGCCCGATCACCGGTAACAACGTGTCCCACGCCAAGAACCGCACCAAGCGCCGGTTCCTGCCGAACCTGCACCACCACCGCTTCTGGGTCGAAGGCGAGAAGCGCTTCGTGACGCTGCGCGTGTCGGGCAAAGGTCTGCGCATCATCGACAAGGTGGGCATCGAGTCGGTTCTGACCGACATCCGCGCCCGCGGCGAACAGGTTTGAGGAGCTGACAAATGGCTAAGAAAGGCGCCGTCGACAAAATCCGTCTGGTCTCCTCCGCGGGCACCGGCCACTTCTATACGACCACCAAGAACAAACGCAACACGCCGGACAAGTTCGAATTCAAGAAGTACGATCCGGTGGTGCGCAAGCATGTGATCTACAAGGAAGCGAAGATCAAGTAACGCTTCCAGCAGGCAGATCGCAGAGCCCCGCCACCGCGCGGGGCTTTTGCTTTTGGGTATTTTTCATCGCAAGCTCTCACCACCTGTCATCTTGCCGCCGCGCGGCAACGGGGAGGACACCATGGCAGCACAACCCGCGATCACCATCTCCAGGCTCGACCTCGACCGTCTGGAGGGGTTGCTCGACGCTCTCGGAGAGCAGGCTCACAGCGCCGGCGCGATGGCGCTGGAGGCTGAACTGAGCCGTGCCGACATCGTCGAGCCGCAATCGGTGCCGCCGACGCTGGTGACGATGAACTCGACCGTGCGCTTCATCTTCGACGGCAGCGACGAGCAGTTCGAGCTGACGCTCTGCTACCCGCGCGACGCCGGCGCGCCCGGCACCGTCTCGGTGCTGGCACCGATCGGCAGCGCGCTGCTCGGGCTGTCGGTCGGCGACAGCATCGACTGGCCGGTACCGGGCGGCGGCACGCGCCGCGTCCGCATCCTGGAAGTGCCCTACCAGCCGGAGCGCACCGGCGAACTGCACCGCTGAGTCCTCGCGGCCGCGCCCGATGAGGCCCCGCCATGCGGGGCCTTTTCGTTGGTGCCCCACTCCTGTCCGGCGATCGTTCACACCCGGAATCGATCGCCTCCGGACACGGCGCCGCCTTCACCCTCCCGATCTTTTTGCCGGCCGCCGGTCATGGCGCCCGACCGGCGCAGTATCATGCGCGGCGGGTGCACGCGCCGCCGGCGCCGTGCGTTGAAGGAAGTGAGACGACACTCAACGGAGAAATGATCATGCGGAAACTGTCCCTCGCAGCAGCGTGCTGCGCCGCCCTCGTCGCCAGCGGCAGCGTACTGGCACGCGACGACAAGCTGATGCTGCCGATCCAGGCCGCGATGACTCAACCGAAAGCGGCCGAAACCCTTGGCACCGATGTCAGGTTCTACTTCGGCAACAGCGCCCACCCGGCGGCCGCGCGGACGCTCGGCACCTACACGAGCAACAAGAAGACCAACGGCGTCGGCAAGAGCGACGAACAGGCCTGCAACTGGGCCTTCCTGTCGGCGATGATCGCGTTGCGCGACCGCGCGCTGGCCGAGGGCGGCAACGCCGTCGTCAACATCGAGAGCTACTACAAGAAGAACACCTTCAGCAGCACGACCGAATACGAGTGCCACGCCGGCAACATCATGTCCGGCGTCGCGCTGCGGGGTCAGGTGGTCAAGCTGTAGTGACGAGGCGGCCGGCGGCAGCGCCGGCCGCCGGGTACGGAGACCGCGCCATGAAAACCGGACAGACAACACCCCTCGAACAGCAGCGTCAGACGCTGATCGACGCTCTGGCCAAAGGCGAACTCGACGCGCGGGAAAAGCGAACGCTGACGCACGCCCAAGCCAGGGAGCGCCTGAAGAAATGGCTGAAATAGCCGGAGCTCGCGCCGCTGTCGGTCAGCGGGACGACAGCCGCGCCAGCGCCCGCTGCGCCGCCGCGTTGACCTGCTTTGGCGCCGTGCCGCCGATGTGGTCACGCGCCGCCACCGAACCCTCCAGCGTCAGCACCGCGAACACATCCTGTTCGATCATCGCGCCGAACTGGCGCAGCTCGTCCAGCGTCATCTCGGCCAGATCCTTGCCGCTCTGCACGCCGTAGCCGACCGCCTTGCCAACGATCTCGTGGGCGTCGCGGAACGCCACCCCCTTGCGCACCAGGTAGTCGGCCAGATCGGTCGCAGTCGAGAAGCCGCGCCGCGCCGCCTCGCGCATCACCTCCACCTTCGGCTGGATCGCCGGCACCATGTCGGCGTAGGCCTTCAGGCAGTCCTTGACCGTGTCGATGGTGTCGAACAGCGGCTCTTTGTCTTCCTGGTTGTCCTTGTTGTAGGCGAGCGGCTGCGACTTCATCAGCGTCAGCAGCGCGATCAGGTGGCCGTTGACGCGCCCCGTCTTGCCGCGCACCAGCTCCGGCACGTCCGGATTCTTCTTCTGCGGCATGATCGATGAACCGGTGCAGAAGCGGTCCGGCAGGTGGACGAAGTTGAACTGCGCGCTGGTCCACAGCACCAGCTCTTCCGAGAAGCGCGACAGGTGCGTCATCAGCAGGCTGGCGAAGGCGGTGAATTCGATCGCGAAGTCGCGGTCGGCCACCGAGTCGAGCGAGTTCTCGGTCGGCTTGTCGAAGCCGAGCAGCTGCGCGCTGTAGGCGCGGTCGATCGGGTAGGTGGTGCCGGCCAGCGCGGCGGCGCCGAGCGGCGACTGGTTCATCCGCGCGCGGCAGTCGAGCAGGCGGCCGTGGTCGCGCTCCAGCATCTCGTTCCACGCCAGCAGGTGATGGCCGAAGGTGACCGGCTGCGCCGTCTGCAGGTGGGTGAAGCCGGGCATGATGACGTCGGCGTGCTGCGCCGCCAGCTCGACCAGACCGCGCTGCAACCGCGTCAGCTCAGCGGCGATGGCGTCGATCTCGTCGCGTAAATAAAGGCGCACGTCGGTCGCCACCTGATCGTTGCGCGAACGTCCGGTATGCAGCTTCTTGCCGGCGATGCCGATCCGGTCGGTCAGCCGCGCCTCGATGTTCATGTGCACGTCTTCGAGCCCGACCGACCAGTGGAAGCGGCCGGCCTCGATGTCGGCGCGGATCTCCTCCAGCCCGGTTTCGATCAGCCCCAGCTCGTCGGCGCTCAGCACGCCAACCCTGGCCAGCATCCGCGCGTGCGCCAGCGAGCCGTTGATGTCGTGGTGGTAGAGACGCCGGTCGAAGTTCACCGACGCCGTGAAGCGCTCGACGAAGGCGTCGGTCGGCTCGCTGAAGCGGCCGCCCCAGGGTTTCAGGGTCGATTCCAAAGCCTTCGGGGTCGATTCAGAGTCGCTCATCGGTTCGGTTCCGGCTGCGGGAGGTGATGAAAAGGGGCGCGATTATAGCAGCGCCGCGCACCGCCCTTCGCGAGCGCGACGGCGTTCACACCCGCCCGACCATCCATGCCGCCCCGGCGCCCGTTCGGCCGCCCCGCCCCCGGCAGGGTCGCGGGTTGTCGTCTACCCTTGCGGAGGTTTTGCACGGGCGTCGTGCGGGTATCCCGACAGCGGAGGCGGCAGCGGTAGCGACGATGAACGCAAAGGCGCGCGCCGGCATGGAGGCGACGGCACAGGCCGACGACTTCTTCCTGCCCGATCTGTGCCGGGTGCAGCCGCTGCTCCTGCTGGTGCTGTTCGGCGAGCTGCTGGCGCTGCTGCTGACGCTGGCGGCGACCGGGCTGCGCGGCTTCGACTGGCAGCACTTCGCGATGGCTTCGCTGTTCGTGCAGTGGGCGGCGCTGCTGGCCGCGGCCGGCCTGTGCCTGTTGCGGCGCCGGCTGCTCCACTGGCATCCGGCGCCGGCGGCGGCGCTCTGCTTCGGCTGGCTGCTGCTGGCCACCGCGCTGGTCGGGCTGGCGGCGCAGTGGCTGCTCGGTGGCGGCCTGCAGGGGCGCTGGCGGCCGAACGGCTGGCTGCTGGCGGAGCAGCTGCTGATCGCGGCCGTGGTCGGCGGCATCGCGCTGCGCCACTTCTATCTGGCGCAGGCGCTGCAGCGGCGCCAGCGCGCCGAGCTGGAGGCGCGCATCGGCGCGCTGCAGGCGCGCATCCGCCCGCACTTCCTGTTCAACACGATGAACAGCATCGCCAGCCTGATCGCCATCGACGCGCGCGCCGCCGAGGCGGCGGTGGAGGATCTGGCGGCGCTGTTCCGCGCCTCGCTGGCGCAGGGCGGGGCCGAGGTGACGCTGGCCGAGGAGCTGGAGCTGTGCCGGCGCTACCTGCAGATCGAACAGCTGCGGCTCGGCTCGCGGCTGCAGGTGCAGTGGCGGCTGGACCAGCTGCCGCAGGATCTGCCGATTCCGGCGCTGAGCCTGCAGCCGCTGATCGAGAACGCCGTCTACCACGGCGTGCAGGCGCGGCCGGCGGGCGGGCTGATCACGATCAGCGGCGCGCTGGCCGGCGGCGAGGTGCGGCTGACCGTCTGCAACCCGCTGGCGGAAGGCCCGCGCGAGAACCACCGCGGCAACCGCATGGCGCTGGAGAACATCGGTGACCGCCTGCGCGCGCTCTACGGCGACGACGCGGCGCTGGTCGCCAGGGAGGAGGGAGGCGAGTTCTGCGCCGAGCTGCGCTACCGCCCCCGCATGGAGACGACATGAACATGATGGCAACGACGCGGGTTCTGATCGCCGACGACGAGCCGCTGGCGCGCGCGCGCCTGCGCCGGTTGCTGGAGAGCCAGCCCGGCGTGGCGGTGGTCGGCGAGGCCGAGAACGGCGAGCAGGCGCTGCGGGCCTGTTCGGCGCTGGAGCCGCACGTGCTGCTGCTCGACATCCGCATGCCCGGCGTCGACGGCCTGTCGGTGGCGCGCGCGCTGGCCGAGCAGCCGCAGGCGCCGGCGGTGATCTTCTGCACCGCCTACGACGACTATGCGATCGAAGCGTTCGAGGCCAATGCCATCGGCTACCTGCTGAAGCCGGTCAGCCAGGAGAAGCTGGCGCTGGCGCTGGCCAAGGCCGAGCGGCTCGCCGCCAATCGCATCCCGATCGTCGACGACTCGCCGCGGCCGCGCGCGCGCAGCCACCTCAGCGCGCGCTCGCGGCGCGGCGTCGAACTGCTGCCGCTGGCGCAGGCGCGCTACTTCCTCGCCGACCACAAGTACGTCACCGTCTACCACACCGGCGGCGAGCTGCTGATCGACGACACGCTGAAGGAGCTGGAGGACGAGTTCGGCAGGCGCCTGCTGCGCGTGCACCGCAACGCGCTGGTGATGGTCGACTACGTGCTCGGGCTGGAGCGGCTGCCGCGCGGCCAGTACCGGATCCGGCTGGCCGATGTCGCACAGGGGCCGACCGTCAGCCGCCGCCACCTGCCGCTGGTGCGCGAGGCGCTGGAGGTACTGTAACGAGGCGACGGGGGAGGACTAACAGCGGCTCGTCACCTATCATGGCCGCTTTTCCAGCACCGGCCCGCCATGTCCGCTCTCCGTTCCGACACCATCCGCATCGCCACCCGCAAGAGCCCGCTCGCGCTGTGGCAGGCCGAATTCGTCCGCGCCGAACTGCAGCGCCACCACCCCGGCCTCGGCGTCGAGCTGGTCACCTTCACCACCCGCGGCGACAAGATCCTCGACACGCCGCTGGCCAAGATCGGCGGCAAGGGGCTGTTCGTGAAGGAGCTGGAGACGGCGCTGCTGGCGGGCGACGCCGACCTCGCCGTGCACTCGATGAAGGACGTGCCGATGGTGTTCCCGGACGGCCTCGGCCTCGCCACCATCTGCGAGCGCGAGGACCCGCGCGACGCCTTCGTCTCCAACCGCTTCGACACGCTCGACGCGCTGCCGCACGGCGCCGTGGTCGGCACGTCGAGCCTGCGCCGCCACTGCCAGCTGCGCGCGCTGCGCCCCGATCTCGACATCCGCTCGCTGCGCGGCAACGTCAACACCCGGCTGGCCAAACTCGACGCCGGCGAGTTCGACGCCATCATCCTCGCCACCGCCGGTCTGCTGCGGCTCGACCTCGCCGAACGTATCCGCGCGCGCCTCGAGCCGGGCGTCAGCCTGCCGGCCGGCGGTCAGGGCGCGGTCGGCATCGAGATCCGCGAGGCGGACACGCGCCTTCGCCAACTGCTGGCGCCGCTGCACCACGAGCCGACGGCGCTGCGCGTGCGCGCCGAACGGGCGCTGAACCGCCACCTGCACGGCGGCTGCCAGGTGCCGATCGCCTGCTACGCCGAACTCGACGGCGACACGCTGTGGCTGCGCGGGCTGGTCGGCGACCCGGAGGGCGGCGAGCTGCTGCAGGCGCAGATACGCGGTTCGGCGCGCGACCCGGAAGCGCTCGGCATCGACGTCGCCGAACAGCTGCTGGCACAGGGCGCCGGCGCCATCCTGCGCAAGGTCTACGGCGACAACGGCGCGAACGAGGAATAAGCCGTGACGTTCAGCGTGCTGGTGACCCGCCCGAGCGGCCGCGCCGATGCGCTGATGGCGGCGCTGGCGGCGGCCGGTTTCGACGCGCGCCACGTGCCGCTGCTGTCGGTGGCCGCGCTCGACCCGGTCGCCGATGCCGACATTCACCAGCGCACCAAGGCGCTGCTGCTCGATCTCGACCGCTACCAGCGCGTCCTGGCCGTCAGCGTCAATGCAGTACACTTCGGCGTCGACTGGCTGGCGCAGTACTGGCCGCAGTGGCCGCTCGGATTGCGCTGGTACTGCGTCGGCCCGGCCACCGCCGAAGCGCTGAAGCGCTACGACATCGACGCCATCGAGCCGGGTGGCAGCCAGAACAGCGAGGCGCTGCTGGCGCTGCCGGAATTCGCCGATCTGTCCGGCGAGCGGGTGCTGATCCTGCGCGGTGTCGGCGGCCGCGAACTGCTGGCGCAGACGCTGCGCACGCGCGGCGCCCACGTCGACTACGCCGAGTGCTACCGGCGGCTGCCGCCGCAGCTCGGCGAGCGCGAGGCGCAGGCGCTGTGGCAGCCACCGGCCGATGCCGTCTGCCTGAACAGCGCCGAGACGCTGCAGCAGTTCTGGCAGCTGCTGCCACCGCCGGCGCGCGCGCTCTATCGCGACCGCGCCGTGATCGTGCCGAGCGAGCGGGTGGCGGCGCTGGCACGCGAACTCGGGCTGCAACGTGTCGTCGTCGCCGCCAACGCCAGCGACGCCGCCACCGTCGCCGCCCTGCAACAGCTGACCAAGGACTTACAACAATGAACGACGTGGTCGACAACGCCGAAAGCAAGGAGAGCGCAGCGGCCCAGCCCCTGCCGACGCCGACCCCCGCTCCCTCTCCGACACCCGCTCCGGCACCGGCGCGCGCCGGCAACGGCGTCGCCTGGCTGGCGCTGCTGCTGGCGGCCGGCGCGCTCGGCGCGGTCGGCTTCGTCACCTACCGCGACACCGCCCAGCGCCAGCTCGACGAGTTCCGGCTGCAGTCGTCGCTGCAGGAACAGGTGCTCGGGTTGAATGAGCTGCAGCGCCAGCTCTCGAACCAGCGCGCCAACGCCCGCAGCGCGCGCGAACAGCTGCAGAAGCAGCTCGGCGAACTGCAGGCGGCGCAGCTGCAGCAGAGCCAGCAGATCGGCGAGCTGGCGCGCGTCGACCGCAGCGCCTGGCAGCTGGCCGAAACCGAATACCTGCTGCAGCTGTCCAGCCAGCGGCTGTTGCTCGGCGGCGACCGCGATTCGGCGCAGCGGATGCTGCAGCAGGCCGACGAGATCCTGCGCGACCTCGATGACAGCGCGCTGCTGCCGGTGCGCGCCGCCCTCGCCAACGACCTGGCGGCACTGAAGGCGGTGCCGGCGATCGATATCGAGGGCATCTACCTCGCGCTCGACGCCGCCGCCGCGCAGGCGCGCCAGCTGCAGCTGATCCGCCCGGTGGCGCCGTCCGGCAACGGCGGCGACGCGGCCGCGATCGACGCGCAGGCGACCTGGGGCGAGCGGCTGCAGACCGGCCTGCGCGCCGCCGTCGCCCGGCTCGCCGAGCTGGTGCAGATCCGCCGCCGCGACGAGCCCTACCGCGCACTGCTGGCGCCCGAGCACGAGGCGGCGCTGCGCCACAACCTGCAGCTGCTGTTCGAGCAGGCGCAGCTGGCGCTGCTGGCCGGCAACGACACGTTGTACCAGCGCAGCCTCGAAAAATGCGGCGACTGGCTGCGCACCTACTTCACGCTCGACGAGGCTGCCGCGCAGGCGCTGGCAACCACCATCGACGAGCTGCGGCAGCGGCCGGTGACGGCGACGATGCCCGACATCGGCAGCTCGCGCCGGCTGCTGAAGGCCTACCTCGAACAGCGCCTCGGCGTGCCGGCGGCAGCGACGCCGGCACCGGCTCCAGCACCGGCGGCAACGGCGGAGCCGCAGCCATGAAGCGCCTGTTCATCGCCGTGCTGCTGGTGCTGCTGCTGGCCGCGCTGCTGGCGGCGGCGATCGTCAGCGACCCCGGCTACATCCTGCTCGCCTACGGCCACTACACACTGGAGACCACCGTCTGGGTCGGGCTGGCGCTGCTGCTGGCGACGCTGCTGGTGATGTACATCGCCGTGTCGCTGCTGCACCGCAGCCTGCGTCGCGCCGGCATGGTCGGCCGCTGGCGCATCGAACGCCGCGTGCGCCGCGACCAGCAGCTGACGACGCGCGCCATCGTCGCCGCCATCGAGGGCAACCCGACCCGCGCGCGCCGCCAGCACGAGCGCGCCGCGCTGCGCTCCGACGCGCCGCTGGTCAACCACCTGCTCGCCGCCCGCGCCAGCGCCGAGCTCGGCGACGCCACCGCGGTCGAGATGAACCTGCGCCGCGCCGAGCAGGGGCGCCCGCGCGCGATGACGGCGGTGCTGCTGACGCGCGCCGAACTCGAACTGCGGGCGGGCCGGCCGGAGACCGCGCTGGCGACGCTGCAGCGGCTCGGCCGCAACGCCCGCCGGCTGCCGCAGGCACTGGTGCTGCAGCGCGACGCACTACTGCAAACCGGCGACTGGCCGGTGCTGATCGCACTGCTGCCGGACCTGCGCCGCCACCTGAAACCGTCGACCGAGGCACTCGCAGCACTCGAACTGCGCGCCGGCAGCGGCCTGCTCGACAATGTCTCAGTACAGAGCGCCGCGACGCAGGGCGTCGACGCGCTGCGCGACGGCTGGCGAACGCTGCCGAAGCCGCTGCGCAAACTGCCGGCACTGGCCGGCCACTACGCCGGGCTGCTGCTGCAGGACGGCGCCCACGGCGATGCCGAGGCGGTGCTGGTCGACGCGCTGAAGCGCGGCTGGAGCCCGGCGCTGGTCGAGCTCTACGGCCGCACGCACAGTGCCGACCCGCGCCGCCAGCTACTGCTGGCCGAGGGCTGGCTCGACGCCCACGGCGACGACCCGGCGCTGCGCCGCTGCCTCGGCCGGCTGGCGCTGCGCAACCAGCTGTGGGGGCAGGCGCGCGACCACTTCGAAGCGGCTCTGCGCCTGAGCGAAGCCGCCGGCGACCATGACGGCTGCGCCGAGGCCGGCGCCGAACTGGGCCGGCTGCTGCAACAGCTCGGCGAGCGCGACGCCGCCGCGCGCTGCTTCGAGCGCGTCGTGCAGGCGCTGGCGCCGGCACCGAACCCGTCGCTGCCGCGACCGTGAGCGCATCGGCCATCAGCCATCGCCCGCCGGCGCGACCGCTGCCCTCCCCGGAGCACGATCCGCTGACGGGACACGGCGGCCGTCCCGCCGCCGACCCGCCGGTGCCGGACTGGGCCAGCCTCGAACTGCCCGACGCCTGGCCCGACCAGCTCGACCTGCGCCGCCCGCGCCAGCTGCTGACACTGCTGCGCGGCATCGCCGGCCGGGGCCGGCGCGTGCAGCTACCGGAACGGCTGCCGGGCCGCGAGCTGCTGCCGAAATACCTGCTGCAGGAGTTCCACAACCTGCCGAACGGCAACTATTCGCGGCGCATCTCGCGCGGCTACCTGACCGGTTTCGACCGCGTCATGCTCGGCCACATGCGAGGCGCCCGCGCCCGCCTCGCCGACTTCCTGCGCGGCTGCGACAGCGCCATCGACATCGGCTGCGGCGGTGGTCGCACCGCCGCCGCATTGCGCGAGGCCGGCGTGCGCGAGGTGTGGGGGCTCGACCCGTCGCCGTACCTGCTGCAGCACGCCGCGCACGATTTCCCCACGGTCAGGTTCGTGCAGGGGCTGGCCGAGCAGACCGGCTTCCCCGAGCGCCGCTTCGACGGCATCGCCGCCTGCTTCCTGCTGCACGAACTGCCGCCGCGCCAGACCGGGCACGCGCTGGCCGAGTTCGCGCGCATCCTGCGCCCGGGCGGGCGGCTGGCGATCTGCGAACCGTCGCCGCTGCAGATGCGCCGGCCCGGCTGGCAGCTGTGGCGGCGCGAGGTCTGGCGCGCGCACTACTTCCACCGGCTGGCGCGGCTGGTGCACGAGCCGTTCATCGACGCCTGGCACCGCTGCGATGCGCGCGCCCTGCTCGCCGCGCACGGCTTCGAGCTGGTCGGCGAGGAGCAGCAACTGCCGCTCGCATTCCTGTTCGCGCGCAAACGGTAGCGGCGCGTGACCTCCGCCCCTGCGCTGATCGCCGTGCGCCAGCTGCGCCACCGCTACGCCGGTGCCGCGCGCAACGCGCTGGCCGGTATCGACCTCGACATCGATGCCGGCACCAGCTTCGGTCTGCTCGGCCCCAACGGCGCCGGCAAGAGCACGCTGCTGGCGCTGCTGACCGGCATCGTCAGACCGCAGCACGGCGAGGTCCGCATCGACGGCCGCGACCTGCGCCGCGAGCGCGACGCGATCCGCGCCATCGGCGCGCTGGTGCCACAGGAGTACGCCTTCTACCCGGCGCTGACCGGCGCCGAGAACCTGCGCTTCTTCGCCGGCATCCACGGCCTCGACGCGCGCCAGCGGCGTGCGCGCATCGACGAGGCGGTGGCGGTGTGCCGGCTCGGCGAATTTCTCGAGCGCCGCGCCGAGGGCTACTCGGGTGGCATCAAGCGCCGCCTCAACCTCGCCATCGGCCTGCTCAACGCGCCGCGCATCCTCTACCTCGACGAGCCGACGGTCGGCATCGACGCGATCTCGCGCCAGTGCATCGTCGACGCCATCCGCGCGCTGCAGCGGCGCGGTACCACCATCGTCTACACCTCGCACTACATGGAGGAGGTCGAGGCGATCTGCGACGAGATCGCCGTCATCGACCGCGGCCGCGTCGTCGCCCGCGACCGCGTCGCCGCGCTGCTCGGCGAGCACGGCGGGCGCCGGCTGCAGATCGTGCCGGAGCGGACGCCGGACGCGGCGCAGCGCGCGGCCTGGCAGGCGCGACCGGGGGCGACGCTGGACGGCGACCGGCTGACGCTGCCACTGCCGCAGCCGTCGCAACTGGCGCCGCTGCTGGCCGAGCTGGCGCAACAGGGGGTGACGCCGCGGCAGCTGCAATACGGCGTCAGCCGGCTGGAGGAGATCTACCTCGGGCTGCTGGCCGGCGAGTGCGATGAAGGCGACGCGCCGGGCGACGGAGAGCGACCGCGATGAGCGCGCTGCTCGCCTGCATCGCCAAGGAGCTGCTGCTGGTGCGGCGCGACCTGCACGGCCTCGCGCTGCTGTTCCTGATGCCGCTGGCGTTCGTGCTGATCATGTCGCTGGCGATGCAGGAGACCTTCGCCAGCCGCGCCGGCAAACAGGTGCAGGTGCTGCTGGTCGACGCCGATGACAGCGCCGCCTCGAAGCAGCTGGCCGAACGCATCGGCAACAGCGGCGCGTTCGCGCTGATCGACGGCGATGGCGCGCAGGTCGACGCGGCGCTGGACGACGGCCGCGCCCATTTCGCGCTGCTGATCGACGCCGGCTTCGGCGAGCGGCTGCAGCAACCATCCAGCGCCGATGAAGAGCCACTGCTGCGATTGCAGGTGGCACCCGACACGCCGCGCCAGACCGAACAGCTGCTGCGCGCCGCGCTGCGCGAGGCGCTCGGCCGTCAGCGCGTCGATCTGCTGCTGAGCGCACTGCCGTTCGACACCTCATCGGCACGCGCCGACGATGACACGCTCGCCACTGAAATCGCCGTCACCTATCGCTACCGCGACGACGGCCGCGCGCCGAGCGCGGTGCAGCAGAGCGTGCCGGCGTGGCTGGTGTTCGGCGTCTTCTTCATCGTCATTCCGCTGTCGAACACGCTGATCCGCGAGCGCGACTGCGGCGCGCTGCGGCGGCTGCGCTCGACCAACCTGACGCCGCTGACGCAGCTCGGCGCCAAGTGGCTGACCTTCTTCGCGCTCAACCAGCTGCAGGTGGTGGCGATGCTGGCCGCCGGCCGCTACCTGGTGCCGCTGCTCGGCGGCGAGGCGCTGCAACTGAACGGCTCGATGGCGGCGCTGGCGCTGGTGGCGGCCGCGCTGTCGGTGGCGGCGATCGGCTACGCGCTGCTGATCGCGACGCTGGCGCGCAGCAGCGAGCAGGCGACACTGGCCGGCGGCGCCGGCAACATCGTGCTGGCGGCGCTCGGCGGCATCATGGTGCCGGCCTTCCTGATGCCGGCGACGATGCAGCGGCTGGCCGAGCTGTCGCCGATGGCGTGGGGGCTGCGCGGCTTCCTCGACGTGCTGCTGCGCGGCGGCGGCATCGAACAGGTGTGGCCGGAGGCGCTGCTGCTGACCGGCTTCGGCGCGGCCGCGCTGGCACTGGCCGGGCTGCGGCTGGCACATGCGAACGAGTGAGACGAGATGACGACCGGAGAACGGGAGCCGCCCATGGAGCGGGAGACATTGATACGGGCGCTGAAGGCGATGATCGTCGCCGAGTGCGACAAGGAGATCGAACCGGACGAGATCGGCGACGACGAGACGCTGATCGGCGGCCCGCTCGCGCTCGATTCGCTCGACGCGCTGCAGATCTGCATGGCGGTCAAGAACCGCTGGGGCGTGCGCATCGAGAGCGGGCCGTCGGCGCGGCGCGCGCTGCAGAGCGTCGCCACGCTGGCCGACACCATCCTCACCGCCGGGCACGACGCCTAGTGTTCGGGCGCGTCCACATCCGCGGCGCCGGCCTGCACACCGCGCTCGGCGCCGCGCTGCCCGAACAGATCGCGGCACTGCGCCGGCCGCTGGCGCCGGTCGAGCGCGCCGAGGTCGTCTACGCCGATCAGTGCGAGCGCGTGCCATACCGGCTGCTGGCCGGCCTGCCGCTGCGCGCGCCGGCCGAACGCCTCGAACAGGCACTTCATGGCGCGATCGGCGCCGCGCTCGACACGGCCGGCCTCGATGCCGCCCAGCGGCGCCGGCTCGGCCTGTTCGTCGGCACCTCGTCGTTCGACATTTCGGTGTCGGAAGCGCAGTTTCGCGACGAACTGCAATGCGACGGCGACGGCGCGATACCGCTGTCGCGCTCCAGCAGCCTCGGCAACCTCGCCGTCGCGCTGCGCCGGCGGTGGGATCTGCGCGGCCCCGACTTCTCCCTCAACACCGCCTGCACCGCCAGCGCCAACGCGCTGCTGTACGCGGCGCGGATGATCGAGCACGGCGAGCTGGAATCCGCGCTGGTGGTCGGCCTCGAACTGTGCAACACCGTCACCGCGATGGGCTTCCACGGCCTCGACCTGCTGGCGTCGAACGGCATGCGCCCGTTCGACACCGGGCGCGACGGGCTGGTGCCGGGCGAGGCGGTCGGCGCGCTGGTGCTGAGCGCGCGGCCCGGGCGTGCAACGTTCCGGCTGCGCGGCGGTGCCACGCTGTGCGACACCCACAGCATCTCCGCCGCCAACCCCGACGGCTCGACCGTGGCCGAGGTGATGCGCGCGGCGCTGGCCGACGCCGGCCTCGAACGCGACGACATCGCCGCGCTGAAGACGCACGGCACCGCCAGCCTGCTCAACGACGAGGCCGAGGTGGCCGGCATGAAACGGCTGTGGGGCGACGCGCTGCCGCCGCTGTGCGCGCTGAAGCCGTTCATCGGCCACACCTTCGGCGCCTGCGGCCTCGCCGAGCTGCTGCTGTTCTGCGGCGCCGCCGAACAGGGCTTCCTGCCGCCGCTGCCGGGTATCTGTGCCGAGCCATCCGACCTCGGCATCCGCCTCGCGCAGGCGCCAACCTCGCAGCCGCCCGGCCACTTCCTGCTGAACTACTTCGGCTTCGGCGGCAACAACACCTCGCTGGTGGTCGGCAATGTCGACTGACGCGATCGCGATCCGCGGCAGCGGCGACTACTGCGCGGCGGTCGATGCCGACGTGCCGGAATTGAAGGCGCTGGTGCGCGAGACGCTCGGCGAGCCGGTGCGGCGCATCGGCCGCTTCATCCAGCTGGCGCTGATCGGCGCCGGCCGCTGCGTCGGCGGTGAAACGCTGGCGCCGGCCACCGCGGTCTACCTGAGCTCCGGCCGCGGCGACCTGGAGATCACCATCGAGGTGATGGAGACGCTGTTCCGCGCCGGCCATTCGCCGATGCCACTGAGCTTCATCAACACCGTCAGCAACTCGGCCTGCTACTACATCGCGCGCCAGTTCGGCCTGCACGGCCGCTCCAACTTCATCTGCAACCGCCACTTCGCGTTCGAGAGCGCGCTGCAGCTGGCGCTGCTCGACCTGCGCGCCGGGCTGGTCGACTCGGCGCTGGTCGGCAGCGTCGACGTCGCTGTGGCGCCGCTGCGCGACCACCGCCGCCGGCTCGAACTCGCCGCCGATGCCGCGCTGGCGGAGGGCAGCCACTGGCTGTGGCTGCAGCACGCGCCGGCCGGCGACGGCGCGCCGCAACTGCTCGACGCACGCCAGTTCGCCGACCGCGCCGACCTCGATGCGTGGCTGCGCACGCTGTCGCCACAACGCACGGCGATCGCGCTGGCCAGCGGGCAGTTCCTGCCGACGGCCATCGCTGACGACATCGCCGAGGCGCACGGCTTCGACGCGCACTTCGATTACCGCAGCGGGCGCGGCTACTACGACAGCCAGAGCGGCGCCGTGCTCGGTGCATTCCTGCACCGCGCCGATCCTCGGCCGCTGCTGCTGCACCTGAACGCCGATCCGGACGGCCGCTTCAGCGCGATGCTGGTGCGCGCACCGCGCTGATCGCCGCCGCTTCATCACCGCATCGCATCACCGGCACGACGACGGCCGCGACGTGACCCCTATCGCGGCGCGGCCCGGCGCTGCGTGGTTGAATGGCTCCATCCCCGGAAGAGAGCCAGACCCGTGCCGTCGACCGTACCGAACCGAGGCGTCAGCGCCATTTCGTCCGTCCTGCCGACGCTGCTGCTGGGCGCGCTGCTTCTGCTGCAGGCCGGCTGCCAGCTGCAGCCGCCCGAGCCGGAAGTACCCGCACTGCCACCACCGGCGGCGACCCACAGCTTCACGCTGGCGCCCGGTGGCGACGTCGTCGGCGAGGTACAGCGCGTGCAGGCCTACTACGAGGACACCTTTTCCGACCTCGCCCGCCGCTTCAACCTCGGCTACGAGGAGCTGGTGCGTGCCAACCCCGGCGTCGACCCGTGGCTGCCGCGCGAGGGCACCGAGATCGTGCTGCCGACCCGCTTCGTGCTGCCGGACGTGCCGCGCGAGGGGGTCGTCATCAACCTCGCCGCGCTGCGCCTCTATTACTTCCCGAAGGCGGCGCCCGGCGAGCCGCAGCGCGTCGTCACCCACCCGATCGGCATCGGCCGCGTCGGCTGGCGCACGCCGGAAGGCAGCACGAAGGTGACGAGGAAGCAGAAGGACCCGCCGTGGTTCCCGCCGGCGTCAGTGCGGCGCGAGCACGCCGCCAACGGCGACCCGCTGCCGGCGCGGGTCGAGCCGGGCCCGGACAACCCGCTCGGCCGCCACGTGCTGCGGCTCGGCTGGCCGAGCTACCTGATCCACGGCACCAACAACCCCTACGCCGTCGGCCTGCGCGCCAGCCACGGCTGCGTGCGCCTCTACCCCGAGGACATCGAGCTGCTGCACGACGAGATCCCGGTCGGCACCAAAGTGACGGTGGTCAACCAGCCGGTGGTCTACGGCTGGGATGGCGACACGCTCTACCAGCAGGCCTACCCGGCGCTGGAGGACGACAAGCGCAATCAGACGCAGCTGGAGAAAAAGGCGCTGGAGGCGGCGCGCAAGCGGGCGCCGGCGGGTATGCGGGTCGACGGCGACAGCGCTTCACGCCTGCTGGCCGAGCGGCGCGGCATCGCGCTGCCGGTGGCGGCTCAGACCGAACCACAAGCCGTCGTGGCCAACGCCCCGCAAGTCGAGAACCGGCTGCCGGCCGGTGCGACCTGGAACGGCAGTGATCCGCAGCTGGCAGCGGGGGACAGTACCGTGACAGTGCCATGACCCGTGCAGGAACCGCGGGGTCATTACACACAGATCGACAAGGTAAGGAATAATCCTTACAGTACAGGCATTGCTATCGGGAGAGCCGCCATGCCTGAAATCCATGAAACCGCCACGCTGACGTCCAAGGGCCAGATCACGCTGCCCAAGTCCATCCGGCAGGTGTTGGGCGTGGACACTGGCGGCAAGGTAGCCTTCGATCTGCGTGGAGGCGAGGTCGTCGTGACGCGTGCCGACGCCGGGCATGAAGACCCGGCCATCGGCGCCTTTCTGGGTCTGCTGGAGGCGGACATCCGCGCCGGCCGGCATGTCCGGTCCCTGCCGGAGGATCTCGCCCACGCCATGCTGGCACGTGCCGGTCAGGCGGTGGACCTGGATGAAGATATTGATGGCGAAGTAGCGATCTGATGCAGAGACATGGATGGACACTGCTGTTTCACGAGGGCGTGATCGAGCAGCTGCGCAAGCTGCAAACGGCTGCGGAACGGGCCGAACAGAACGACCCGCAAGGCTTCGAGAGCAACGCCAACGTCAAGCTGTTCCGGGCGCTGAGCCAGTTGATCATGGAGGTCGTGCCGAGCGCCCCCTCGCGCGACGAGTTTCGTCAGGGCAATACCTTGAGGCCGGCGTTCCGCCACTGGCGGCGCGCGAAGATTGGACGGCGATTTCGCCTGTTCTTTCGCTACGACGCCAAAGCCAGAGTGATCGTGTACGCGTGGGTCAATGACGAACAGACCCTGCGGTCGGCAGGCAGCAAGTCCGATCCCTACGCGGTGTTCGAGAGGATGCTCGGTCGTGGCACTCCGCCTGATGATTGGGCGGCGCTGGTAACGGCGAGCCAAGCGGATTGGCGCGCAACGGAGAAACGCTCATCACCCGGTAGTGGCTGACAGTACGTCTCGGTCATGATCCCGCAGCCTCTTATACAAGCCAGTCTGCCCCCGCCCTACACAAACCCCTTCAACAACCCCCACACCGCCGCCTCGCGGTCGGCGCAGCGATTGAGAATCGCCGCCAGCTCATCGACGTCGAGTGCGCTGCGGCCGCGCGCCATCTTGCTGGCGCGCAGCGCGAACAGCCGCCACTCGTCGCCGGCCTCAGTCAGATCGAGCGCTGCCTGCTTCAGCAGGTCGCTGTCGCACAGCTTCGCCGCCTCCTGCAGGAACGATGCGTAGATGAAACGGAAACCGGCACCGCCGGTGCCGATCTCCTCCTGCATCCGCACGATGTGGGCGAGATAGAGATTCAGGTGCTCGCGGTCGGCGCCGGGGCGGCCGAGCCTGACGATGCACTTCGCCAGATGGCGGATTCCGCGAATGCCGATCACCGGCAGCGGCGCCTGATTCATGATGCGGTGGTTGGCCTTCAGCGCGGCGCGGATCGCCGGGCGCAGGTCGACGTCGGTCGGCACTCGCGTCGGGCGGTACAGCAGCCCGCGCGCCGCCAGCGCGCCGCGCGCGAAACGCGCCTTGCGCAGATCGGTTGCCGCACAGCGTGCCGTGGTCTCGAACACCGGGTCGGAGATCAGGTAGTCGTCGCCGTCGCGGCCGTAGACGATCAGGTTGTGCGCGTTGAAGTGGAAGCGCATCTGTTCGGGAAAGTACGGCAGCCAGAACACGCTGGTCTGCAGCCCGGCGATCTGGCCGCTGTCGAGCAGCGCGTCGAGTTCGCGCATGCCGCGACCGGCGTCGCGGTAGGTGGCGCGCTGCATCGTCACGCCGAGCCGCTGCGCGACGCCCTTGATGATGCGGCCGGGCGGCATCCGGTAGGCGATCAGCGGCATCCCGGACAGCTTCACCAGCGGGATGTAGGCGAAGGTCAGCGCGTTGGCGAGGCCGAACGCCATCGGCTCGCTGAGCGGCAGGCCGTGGTGGGTGAGCAGGTTCGACACCACGCCGCTTTCGCAGTGGGCCGACTGGCGGTGCTGGTAGTCCATCGGATCAGATCGTCTCGGAAGAGTCCGGCAGCGACTGCAGCTCGGCGACGCTCAGGCCGAGCGCCTCGGCGTAGCGAGCCAGCAGCCGCGGCGACAGCCGGGCGAAGCGGCGCGGGTCGAAGTGGCGGCGGATGCGCCACTGCCACAGGCCGCTGGTCTGCGCCAGCAGCGCCAGATCCATGCGGCGGCGGTACATGTGGAATTCGAGCGGCGCGGTGTCACCGCGCCGGGCGCGCGCCCAAGCGTCGTCGCGCTGGCGGTTGACGGCATCGATCGCCGCCTGTGTCGCCGCGGTCTCGACCTCCCAGCCGGCGGAGTGGACGCCGCCGTAGTCGCCGCGCTCGTCGACGGCGTAGAACAGCTTGCGCTGACCGCCGTAGTTGGGCGACGGATCCTGCGGCACCTCCTCCTTTTTCATCGCTTCAGACAGCCGTCAGCTGCAGCAGCGCGGCCGAGAAGCGGCCGCTCTCCGGCACCCAGCACAGCAGCCGCTGGCCGCGCTCGATGCGGCCGCTGCGGCGCAGTTCGTCGAGGATGATGTAGATCGATGCGGCGCCGGTGTTGCCGCGCTCGGTCAGATTGGTGAACCAGCGCGATTGCGGAATCTCGAATTCCGCATTGCGCAGGCCGTCGAGCACGCGGTCGCGGAAGTAGTTCGACGAGTAGTGCGGCAGGAACCAGTCGATGTCGCTGGCCCGCAGGCCGCGCTTCTGTTGCAGCACGCGCAGCGGTTTCTCGACCGTGTAATGCACGATGTGATCGTTCAGCAGCTTCACGTCCTGCTTGACCGCCAGCACCGACACCGCGTTGCGCTGTTCGGGGTCGAGCATGGCCCAGCCGGTCAGCGTGCCGTCGTCGTTCTTGACGGCGCCGGCGTACATGCAGGCTTCCATCTCGCCGGCATACGAGAAGATGTCGATCCAGTCGATGCGCAGGTTGAGCTGGCCCGGCTTCGGCTCGGGCCGCAGCAACGCGGCGCCGGCGCCGTCGGAGAGCATCCAGCGCAGGAAATCCTTCTCGAATGCCAGCTCGGGTCGTTTCTCCAGGACATCGGCGTCGGCTTCGAACGCCGCCACCGCTTCGCCCTGATAGTTGCGTGCGCACAACATCGACGACGACAGCTCGGAGCCGGTGGCGATGGCACTGTCGTGCTGGCCCGAGGCCACCGCCATCCAGCCGTACTTCAGCGCGCTGACACCGCTGACGCAGACGCCGCCGGTGGCGACCGTCTCCAGCACCGGCAGCTTCAGTTCGCCCTGCACCATCACCGCATGGTTCGGCATCAGCTGGTCCGGAATCGACGTGCCGCAGCCGAGGCAGCCGAGCTGGCTCAGGTCGAAATCGGCATCGCTGGCGAGCCTGCGCACCGCCGCCGCCGTCAGCGAGGCGTTGCTGTGGGTGGCGGCGCCGGTGCGCGGATCGATCGCGTAGTGACGGCTGCGGATGCCGTTGCTGCGCAGGATGGTGCGGCGCGCGCGCGACGGCCGCTCGCCGACCTGGCCGAGCACCTGCTCCATGCGGTCGTTGTCGACCGGCTCGTTCGGCAGGAAGGCGGCGGTGTCGGTGATGTAGACGCTACGGCTCATGCGGGGCGGTCTGCTCTGGCGATGTCTGTGAAAACGGTCGATGAAAATAGTCGGTAAAAGAGCGCAACGACGGCTCAGGCCGCGCCGGCCGCATCGGGCCGCATCGGGCCGCTGCAGCGGCAGCGGCTCGGGCGCGCGCTCCTCGCCGGACGGCGCCGCGAAATAGGCGCGCTGACGCGCGATGCGCGCGCGCGTCAGCGGTGCCAGCAGCCGCTTGATGACGGCGCTGAGCGGCACCACGGTCAGGATCAGCGTCACCAGGAACACGACGTAGAACACCAGCACCGCGCGCCGCAGCGGCGTGCCCGGCTTGCCGAGCGCGCGCAGCAGGCCGCCCCAGATGCGGAAGCTGCGGCGCGCGATCGTCTCCGAGGCGATCAACCGCTCGTTGATCGTCACCGCGCCGAGGCCGCGCAGCATCGGCGAGTCGTCGGCGGCATCGCGCTGCGGCAGCTGCGCGGCGATGGCGCGACCGAAACGGGCGGCATCGTCGATGTCGGCGCGGGTCACGCCGGCCTCCGGAATCAGCCCGCCGAGCAGCGCGTTGCTCTTGCCGGTCAGCATCCAGCGCGGCGTCGAGATGAAGGTGAAGGCGCTGTGGCAGCTGTCGGTCAGCACGACGTTGTCGACCAGCCGCGCGCCGAGGCGTTGCAGGTGCTCCTTGACGATCTCCTGCGCCATCAGCCACATGTTGCGGCAGCCGATCAGCGTGATCACCGGCTTGCCGCGCAGCAGCCTCAAAGCCTGTTCGCTCTGCAGGAACGCCGTGGTCGGCAGCGATGGCGACAGGAACCAGACCTGGTAGGCGAGGATGACCAGATCGAATTCAGCGTCGTCGGCGATGTCGAGCGGTTCGATCGGCGCGCTCTCGGTGTCGCCGTAAACCGTCTCCGGGAAGGTGTCGAAGAAGCGCCAGAACGGCCACGGAAACGGGAACGGCCGGCGCGGGCGGACTACCGCCGTCGTCAGCGCGATGTCCGGGCTGGCCGCCAGCGGCGCGCAGACCGACCGCACGATCTCGCCGAGCTGGCCCGATTGCGAAAAATGGATGACGAGAACTCGTTTCATCAACGAGCGCTTCCCTCTCAACTGGATGGACGCCCTGTTATCTCCCGCCGGCGGCGCAGGCCGCCGCACCGCGGGGGCCGGATTATGACACGCCCGTGACCAGCGTCAGCTGCCCCTCGGCCAGCGGCTCGGCACCGACGCGGCAGACGAAACGCAAACCGCCATTGCGCGGCTCCGCCCAATGCACCTCGAACGGCTCGCCGCCGCGCAGTGGCCGCAGGAACTTCAGCTTGCGCACGCCGGTGGCTCGCAGCTGTGGCCGCTCGACGGCGAGCCGCAACAGCAGGCGGTCGAGAATGACCACAGCCGGCACCAGCGGCTGCCCCGGGAAATGGCCCGGCAGCGCGGGGTGGTCGGCTTCGATCTGCAGTGTCGGCATCGGCGGCTCCTCGGCGGGCGGCCATTATAAGGAAGCGCGGCGCTGCTAGAATCCGCCACCTCGCCACCGGAGCCGCCATGACCACGCTCGACCGCCAACAGATCGCCGCCCGCATCCCGCACGCCGGCCGCATGTGCCTGCTGGAACGGGTCGAGCACTGGAGCGAGTGCGACATCGGCTGCATCGCCACCGGCCACCGCGATCCGGACAACCCGCTGCGCAGCGGCGACCGACTGCCGGTCACCGCCGGCATCGAGTACGCGGCGCAGGCGATGGCGGTGCACGGCAGCCTGGTGGAGCCGGTCGACGGCCCGCCACGACGCGGTTACCTCGCCGTACTGAGCCGGGTCGAGTGGACCGTCGAGCAGCTCGATGACATCGGAGGCCCGCTACGGGTGGAAGCGGTGCGCGAGACCGTCATCGACGGCGGCCGCAGCTACCGCTTCGCGGTGCACGGTGACGGGCGGCTGCTGCTCAGCGGTGCCGCGGTGATCGCTCTCGAACCGGCGTGACCGTCGCGCCGGTGACCGGGGTACACGGCGAGGTGTGGTATTCTTCGCGCCGTTTTCAGGGGTTCGAAGGCAGCGCCCACACCGCCGTCCGCGCCAGATCGCGGCGGTGCCACGCATAACGATCAGCGGGCGCTCCGCCATGGGGCGTCGGTCGCGACAGCGCGGCCGACAGGACAGTGACGTTTTCCACTTTTCAGAATGCACGCAGTGCTCTCTCTTTCTCTGCTCCGCTGGTCCGCCTGGACGCCGGGAGTGGCCAGTGCCGACGAATGGCGCGTCTGGCTGCGCGACCCGGCCACAGCCAGTGCCGATGCCGCCGCGCCGAAGGTCGACTTCGTGCCGCCGCTGCTGCGCCGGCGGCTGTCGACGCTGAGCCGCGCCGCGCTGGCGGTGGCCGCCGACTGCCTCGGCGACGAGCGCAGCGACTGCCGCACGATCTTCGCCTCGCCGCACGGTGAGGTGGCCCGCACCGTCGAACTGCTGCAACAGCTGGCGGCCGCCGAGCCGCTGTCGCCGAACGCCTTCAGCCTCTCCGTGCACAACACCGCCTCCGGCCTGTTCGCGATGGCGACCGGCAACCGCTCCGCCTCGACCGCGCTGGCCGCGGGCCGCGACACGCTGCCGCTGGCCTTCGTCGAGGCCGCCGGCCGGCTGGCGCGCGACCCGCAGCCGCTGCTGCTGGTGTTCGCCGACGAGCCGCTGCCCGATTTCTACCGGCACTGGCAGCCGCAACCGGCGCGGGCCTTCGCGCTGGCGCTGCTGCTGGCCCCGGCGCCGGGTGCGGCGGTACTGACGCTGAGCCGCGCCGACACCGCTGCCGCTACCCCGGCCGACCCGCTGGCGCTGCTGCCGCTGCTGCTCGACGATGCCGACCAGGCCCGCTGCGGCGGCGAGCGCGGCGGCTGGCGCTGGCAGCGGTCATGAGCGGGAAGCCGGACATGGCGCTGGAGACGCCGCGCGCGAGCCGCCCCCGGGGCGTGGCCGCGCTCGGCTACTGGGCCAACTACGGCTGGCGCGTGGTCGCCACCGGCTACAATTTCGCGTTCTTTTTCATCGGCGGGCTGGTGCTGGCGCTGACGGCGCTGCCGCTGGCGCGGCTGCTGCCGGGCACGGCGGCGCGCAAGAACGAGCGCGCCCGCGCAGTCGTGCACCGCATCTTCCGCTACTTTGTCTGGCAGATGCAGGTCACCGGCTGCATCCGCGTCGAGGTGCGCGACCGCGCGCGGCTCGACGCCTGCGACGGCCTGCTGGTGGTGGCGAACCACCCGACGCTGATCGACGTCGTGCTGCTGATCGCGCTGTTGCCGCGCGCCAGCTGCGTGGTCAAGGCCGAGCTGTTCCGCAGCGCGACGCTGCGCGGCGTGGTCCGCGCCACCGGCTACATCAGCAATTCGGACCCCGAGTCGCTGCTGCGGCAGTGCCGCGACAGCTTCGCAGCCGGCCAGTCGATCATCGTGTTCCCGGAGGGGACGCGCAGCCGCACCGGCGAACCGTTGCAGTTCCAGCGCGGCGCGGCGCAGATCGCGGTGCGCTGCAACGCCGACGTCGCGCCGGTGCTGATCACCTGCGAGCCGCCGATGCTGCGCAAGGGCGAGCCGTGGTACCGGGTCCCGCCGCGCCGCGGCGAGATCGTCGTGCAGCCGCTGCCGCGCTGGCCGCTGGCCGAGCTGATCGACACCGGCGCGCCGCCGCCGCTGGCGACGCGCCAGCTCAACCGCGCGCTCGAGGCACGCTTTCGCGCGCTGCTCGGGCAGCAACCCGCAACCAATGCGTCCACGCCGGCCGGCGCGGGCGCGACCACCGGCCCCGACGGGGCCACACAACGAGTGTGCAGCAATGTCTGACCTGGCAACGGAACTGAAACAACTGATCATCGACTGCCTCGATCTCGAGGAAATCGGCGTCGACGACATCGACAGCGACGCACCGCTGTTCGTCGACGGCCTCGGCCTCGACTCGATCGACGCGCTGGAGCTCGGGCTGCACATCCAGAAGCGCTACAACATCAAGCTCGACGCCAACTCGGCCGAGACCAAACAGCACTTCGCGTCGGTCAACGCGCTGAAGGCGCTGATCGAATCGCACCAGCCGGCCTGACAGTGACGGAAGAGAGCCCCATGAACGACCGCGACACGATTTTCGCCGAGCTGCGCCGCATCCTGGCCGAATCCTTCGAGATCGAGCCCGACAGCATCACGCTGCAGTCCGGCCTCTACGACGACCTCAAGCTCGACTCCATCGACGCCATCGACCTGATCGTCAGCGTGCAGGAACTGATCGGCCGCAAGGTGCAGCCGGAGCAGTTCAAGAACGCGCGCACGGTCAGCGACGTGGTGGAGATCGTGCATCAGCTGATCCACGGCTGACACAGCCGATGAGCCGACTCGGCCGCCTCGGCGCACCGCTGCTCGGCGCGCTGCTGCTGCTCTACCCCGCCGCGGTCTTCTACGGCCTGCAGCACGGTTCGGCGCGTCTGGTCGGGCTGCTGCTCGGCGCCGCCGTGGTCGCGCGCTGGTGGCTGCTGCGCGGCCGGCCGGTGGCCGGGCTGACGCCGGTGCTGCTGGCCGGGCTCGGCTGCGCGCTGGCGGCATCGATCGCCGACAGCGGCATCGCGCTGCGGCTGCTGCCGGTGCTGGTCTCGCTGATCATGCTGGCGACGTTCGGCTACACGCTGTGGCGGCCGCCGAGCATGGTCGAACGCTTCGCGCGCGCCATCGAGCGCGACGAACTGCCGCCGCAGGCGATCGCCTACACGCGCCGCGTCACCCAGGTCTGGTGCCTGTTCTTCATCGTCAACGGGGCGATCGCGCTCTACACCGCGCTGTTCGCCCCGCTCGCGCTGTGGACGCTCTACAACGGCCTGATCTCGTACCTGCTGATGGGGCTGCTGTTCGCCGGCGAGTGGCTGGTGCGCCGGCGCTTCCAGCGGCGGCTGCGCGGGGAGATCGCACCATGACGGCGACGCTCGCCACGCTGCTGGCCAGCGCGCGTGCCGACGACCATCCGGTCGCGCTGCGCCCCCACCCGGCCCTGCCGGAAAAAGAGCCGCAGTCGCTGTACTGGCGCGACCTGCGCGCCGCCGTCGCCGCCACGATCGACGCCTTAAAAGAACAGCCCGGCGGCCGCTGGGCGCTGTACGACAGCGACACCTTCCGCTTCGCCGCCGGCCTGCTGGCACTGCTGCACAGCGGCCGCACACCGCTGCTGCCCGGCAACGCGCAGCCCGGCACGCTGCGCGAACTGGCGCCGCAGGTGCAGGGTTTTCTCGGCGAGCTGCACGGCGTCGATGCCATCGCCATCGGCGACGGCGGCGATGCGAATGACACCAGCGCCGCGCTGCCCGCGATCGCCGCCGACGCGACGATCGAGCTGATGACCTCCGGCTCGACCGGCGACGCCAAACGCATCGTCAAGCGACTGGCGCAACTCGACACCGAGGTCGCCTGCCATCTGCACGCGTGGCGCGACCTCATCGACGAACGCACGCTGTTCGTCGCCAGCGTCAGCCACCAGCACATCTACGGCCTGCTGTTCCGGCTGCTGCTGCCGCTGCTGCGCGGCGCGCCGTTCACGACCCAAACCTTCGACTACAACGAATCGCTCTACGCCAGCGCCGCTGCCAGCGACAGGGCAGTCGTCGTCACCAGCCCGGCGCATCTGACGCGGCTGCCGCCGGCGCTCGACGGCGACGCGGTGCGGCCGCGACTGGCGCTGCTGCTGTCATCGGGCGGGCCGCTGCCGGCCGCCGCCGCGCGGCAGGCACTGGCGCTGTTCGGGCAGGTGCCGCTGGAGATCTTCGGTTCCACCGAAACCGGCGGCATCGCCTGTCGTCGCCAGAACGAAAACGACCGCTGGCAGCCACTGCCCGGCGTCGACATCGGGATCGACGACGACGGCCTGCTGCTGGTGCGCTCGGCGTGGGCCGACGGCGGCGAGCAACGCACCGCCGACCGCGCACGGCGCGACGATGACGGTCGCTTCGCGCTGCTCGGCCGCGCCGACACCGTGGTCAAGATCGAAGAGAAGCGACTCAGCCTCGACGAGATGAACCGGCGCCTGCGCGAACACCCGCTGGTGGTCGATGCGCGCGCCGTGCTGCTGCCGGAGCGGCGGCGGCTCGGCGCCGTCGTCGCGCTCACCGATGCCGGCCGCGCGCGGGCGCAGCGCGATCGCGCCGCCGTGATCGCCGACCTGCGCGACCATCTCGGCCAGTTCTTCGAACGCACGCTGCTGCCGCGCAAATGGCGACTGCCCGACGCGCTGCCGCAGGATGCGCAGGGCAAGGTGACGCTGCGCGCGCTGCAGGCACTGTTCGCCCCGTCACCCACGGAGCCGCCCGGCGAGCTGCTGAGCCGCGACGAGAACAGCTGCGACATCGCCATCGACCTGCGCCGCTGCGCGCAGGTGTTCGACGGCCACTTCCCGGGGCTGCCGGTACTGCCCGGCGTCTACCAGCTCGACTGGGCGATACGCCACGCGCGCCGCCACCTGCTGCCGCCGTCGCTGCGCTTCGTCGCCGTCGACCAGCTGAAATTCTCCGAGGCGATCGCGCCCGACCTGCCGCTGACGCTGCGGCTGACCCGCAGCGGCGAGCGTGTCGAATTCGCCTACCGCTGCGGCGCGCTGCCGCTCTCCAGCGGCCGCATCCAGTTCGCGGCCGACGACGACGGGGAGACGGCAGCGTGACGACCGCCTTCAACCCCTGCCTGCTGATCCCCTGCTACAACCACGGCCGCCAGATCGGCGCCACGGTTTCTGCGTTAGAGCCGCTGTGCCTGCCGTGCCTGCTGGTCGACGACGGCAGCGACGCCGACACCGCGCGCGAACTCGACCGGCTGGCCGCGCAACACGACTGGCTGACGCTGGCGCGGCTGCCGGCCAATCGCGGCAAGGGCGTGGCGGTGACGCACGGCATCGAGCTGGCGGCGGCGCGCGGCCACACACACGCGCTGCAGATCGACGCCGACGGCCAGCACGACACCCTCGACGTGCCGGCGCTGCTGGCGCTGGCGCGCGACAACCCCGACGCGCTGGTCAGCGGCTGGCCGCAATACGGCGACGACATGCCGGCCTCGCGCCGCTACGGCCGTCAGATCACCCACTTCTGGGTCTGGATCGAGACGCTGTCGTTGTCGATCCGCGATTCGATGTGCGGCTTTCGCGTCTACCCGGTGGCGGCGACGCGCGCGCTGCTGACACGGCGCGCACTCGGCGAGCGCATGGATTTCGACACCGAGGTGATGGTGCGGCTCTACTGGGATGGCGTGCCGGTGCTGTTCCACCCGACCCGCGTGCGCTACCCCGACGACGGCCAGTCGCACTTCCGGCTGTGGCGCGACAACCTGCGCATCAGCTGGATGCACACGCGGCTGGTGTGCGAAATGCCGCTGCACCTGCCACGGCTTCTCGGCGCCAGAGCAGATTCTTCACGCACGGCAGACCGGGCGTGGGCGCAGCACGCGGAACGCGGCGCGCAGTGGGGCCTGCGCGCCTGCCTGTACTGCTTCCGCCTGCTCGGCCGGCGCGGCCTCGGCCTGCTGCTCTACCCGGTGATCGCCTATTTCTTCGTCGCCAATCGCGACGCTCGCGCCGCTTCGCGCGACTACCAGCAGCGGTTGCACCGGCTCGGCGTGTTGCCGTTGCCGCCGGACAACCGCTCGATCTACCGCCACTTCCTCGCCTTCGGCAGCGCGCTGGCCGACCGGCTGGCATCGTGGGCCGGCGCGGTGAACCGCGACCAGCTGACCTTCCACAATTACGAGGCGTTCCAGCGTCAGGTCGACAGCGGCCACGGCGCCATCATCTTCTCCGGCCATATCGGCAACATCGAGCTGACGCGCTCGCTGCTGCGGCAGAGCCCGAATGCGCATGTGAAGGTCAACGTGCTGGTGTTCACGCGCCACGCCGAGCGCTTCAACCAGCTGATGCGCGACGTCAACCCGGATGCCGGCATGGAGTTGATCCAGGTCGACGAACTGAACCCGGCATCGGCGCTGGTGCTGCAGCAAAAAATCGAAGCCGGCGAATGGCTGGTGGTCGCCATCGACCGCCCCTCGCCGAATGCACCCGAGCGTGTCGTCGCCGTGCCGTTTCTCGGCGATCCGGCGCCGTTCCCGCAGGGAGCCTTCATCCTGGCGGCACTGCTGCGCTGCCCGGTGCTGCTGCTGTTCTGCCTGCGTGAAGCCGACGGTTATCACGTGTATGTCGAAGCCTTCGCCGACCGCATCGAGCTGCCACGCAAACAGCGCGAAGTCGCACTCGCCGCCTACGCGCAGCGATTCGCCGGCTCGCTGGAACAAATGGTGCGGCGCGCACCACTGCAGTGGTTCAACTTTTTCGACTTCTGGCGCCTGCCAGCCACCGACTCATCGACCAAGAAATCGCAATGACAACCGACAGTGTCATCTTCGGCGACGGCCGCCTGACCATCGAACAGATCGGCGCCATCGCCCGCGGCGAAGCGCAGGCGCAACTGAGCGGCAGCGACCGCTTCCGCGCCCGCATCGAACGCGGCGCCGCCTTCCTCGATTCGCTGCTGGCCGAGCGCGGCGTCATCTACGGCGTCACCACCGGCTACGGCGACTCCTGCACGGTGGCGGTGCCGCCGGAGCTGGTCGAGGAACTGCCGCTGCACCTGACCCGCTTCCACGGCTGCGGCCTCGGCGACGTGTTCGAGCCGGTGCAGGGCCGCGCGATCCTGGCGACGCGCCTCGCGTCGCTGGCGCAGGGCTGCTCCGGCGTGCGCTGGGCGCTGTTGCAACAGCTCGAAACCTTCCTGCGCGAGGACATCGTGCCGGTGATTCCGCAGGAGGGCTCGGTCGGTGCCAGCGGCGACCTGACGCCGCTCTCCTACGTCGCCGCCGCGCTGATCGGCGAGCGCGAGGTATGGCACGCCGGCGAGCGCCGCAACACCGTCGACGTGCTGCGCGAACAGGCGATCGCGCCGCTGGCGCTGCGGCCGAAGGAGGCGCTGGCGATCATGAACGGCACCGCCGTGATGACCGCACTGGCCTGCCTCGCGTTCGAGCGCGCCGACTACCTGATGCGACTGGCGACGCGCATCACCGCGATGAACTCGGTGGCGCTGGCCGGCAACGCCAGCCATTTCGACGAGCGCCTGTTCGCGGTGAAACCGCACGCCGGTCAGCAGCGCATCGCCGCCTGGCTGCGCGCCGACCTCGAACAGCACGACGCGCCGCGCGAGGGCACGCGGCTGCAGGACCGCTACTCGATCCGCTGCGCGCCGCACGTCGTCGGCGTGCTGGCCGACTCGCTGCCATGGCTGCGCCAGTTCATCGAGAACGAACTGAACAGCGCCAACGACAACCCGATCATCGACGGCGACGGCGAACACGTGCTGCACGGCGGCCACTTCTACGGCGGCCACATCGCCTTCGCGATGGACAGCCTGAAGAACATGGTGGCGAACATCGCCGACCTGCTCGACCGCCAGCTGGCGCTGCTGGTCGACGAGAAGTTCAACTGCGGCCTGCCACGCAACCTCAGCGGCGCCAGCGGCGCGCGCGCGCCGATCAACCACGGCTTCAAGGCAGTGCAGATCGGCACCAGCGCGTGGACCGCAGAGGCGCTGAAGCTGACGATGCCGGCCAGCGTCTTCTCGCGCTCGACCGAGTGCCACAACCAGGACAAGGTCAGCATGGGCACCATCGCCGCGCGCGACTGCCTGCGCGTGCTGCAGCTGACCGAACAGGTGGCGGCGGCGCTGCTGCTGGCAGCGACACAGGCGCTGGAACTGCGCGCACGCCGCGACGGCACCGCGCTGACGCCGGCGCTGGCCGACATGAGGGCGCAGGTGTTCACGCAGTTCGATTTCGTCGACGAGGACCGGCCGCTGGAAGCGACGCTGCGCCAGTTCGTCGCGGCGATCCAGCAGCGGCAGTGGACGCTGTACGACTAGGAACGCGGAAAAACCGATGGACAAAGACCAGAAACTGAGCGCCGACGTACTGATCCAGATTCCGTTCCACGACTGCGACATGATGCGCATCGTCTGGCACGGCCATTACACGAAGTACTTCGAGATCGCGCGCTGCGCGCTGTTCGACCTGATCGACTACAACTACGCCACGATGGAAGCGTCGGGCTATGCGTGGCCGATCGTCGAGTGCCAGCTGAAATACATCCGCCCTGCCCACTTCGGCTCGCGCGTGCGCGTGCGCGCGACGCTGACCGAGTACCAGAACCGCCTCGGCGTCGACTACCTGATCACCGACGACGCCAGCGGCGAGCGGCTGACCAAGGGACGCAGCCTGCAGGTCGCGGTCGACATGAAGAACGGCGAGCTGCAGTTCGCCACACCGCCGATCCTGACGGAGAAGATCGAATGCGCGCTGCGCCGGCTCTGATCGCACTCGCCGTTCTGCTGGCGCTGGCCGCACCCGGCCACACTGCCACTGCCGATGGCGACGACGCACTGTGGCGACAACCACCGGCCTCGCTCGACGACCCGCTGCTGCGCGCGATCGGCGCACGGCTGGCGCAGGATGAAACGCTGGCGCGCCGCTTCGAACAACAGAAACAACTGAAGATATTGCAGCGACCGCTGCGCACCTCCGGCGTCATGCTCTATCGCGCCGGCCTCGGCGTCTGCTGGCATACCGAAACGCCGGTAGTCAGCACGCTGGTACTGGAACCGGAACGGCTGCGCCAGCTCGGTGACGGCGCGCACGGCGACGCCGACGAACTGGTCATCGGCGCCGCCGAACAACCGGCGCTGTTCGGCTTCACGCAGCTGTTCTTCTCGCTGCTGGCCGGCCGTGTCGACACTGCCACCGATCAGTTCGAACTGCGCGTCGCAGGCGATGCCGCCGACTGGCGCATCGGCCTGCTGCCGCGCAGCGCGCTGCTGCGCCGTTTCATCGCGCGGATGCAGCTCGACGGCGGCGAACAGGTCGACGCCGTGACCGTCACCGATCCCGAGGGCGACCGCACGCTGATCCATTTCGCGCCGCTCGATGTTGCCGACCCGACACTGGAGCAGCGCTGCTTCGGCGCACCGTCGTCGCAGGAACCGGCGCATGGTTGACTGGCTGGTCGCGCGGCTGCTGGTGACGCCGCGGCGCGGGCTGCAGCTGTGCGCGCTGATGGCGGCGCTGATCGCGCTCGCCTTCGCCGTCAGCTTCTGGCGCGGCGCGCAGATCGAAACCAACGTCATGGCGTTGCTGCCACCGACCGAACGCGACCCGGTGGTCGCCGCCGCCGTGCAGCGCTTCGACGAACAGCTGGCGCGGCGCCATCTGCTGCTGGTCGGCGCCGCCGATTTCGATGCCGCGCGCGCCGGCGCCGAGCGGCTGGCCGGCCTGCTGTGCGACAGCGAGCAGTTCGCCGAGGTGACGCTGCGCGTCGCCGGCGACACCAATACCACCGCGCGCCTCTACGGCGACCATCGCGCGCAGCTGCTGACGCCGGCGCTGCGCGACGCGCTCGCCGAGGGCGGCGCCGATGCGGCGGTCGAGCACGCGCTGCGGCTGCTCTACAACCCGGCGGCACCGATCAACTCGGCGCTGCTGGCGCACGATCCACTGTTGCTGTTCTACGACTTCGTCGCCAGTCAGCGCGGCGGCAACGGCGCGCTCGAACTGCGCGACGGCCTGCTGACGGCGCGGCACGACGGCCTGCACTACGTGCTGCTGCAACTGCAGCTGAACGGCGACCCGTTCTCAATCGAACTGCAGCAGCGCGTGGTGCCGGCACTGGATCGCGTGCTGGCACAACTGCAACAGGAACAGCCGGCGCTGCGGCTGCTCGACATCGGCGCCGTGCGCTACGCCCGCGCCGGCGTCGAGGCGGCACAGCGCGAGGTGTCGACGATCGGCACGCTGTCGCTGATCGGCATCATCGCCATCGTGCTGCTGGTGTTCCGCTCGCCGCTGCCGCTGCTGGCGACGCTGCTGCCGGTGGCGATCGGCGCAGCGGCGGCGCTGGCGTCGTGCTGGCTGCTGTTCGGCAGCATCCATCTGCTGACGCTGGTGTTCGGCACCAGCCTGCTCGGCATCGCCGTCGACTACTCGATGCACTTCTTCTGCGACCGCCTCGCCGGCGGCAGCGGCTGGACGCCGCGCGGCGCGCTGCAACGCATCCTGCCGGCGGTCGTGCTCGGGCTGTGGACCACCGTGGTCGGCTACGCCGGCCTGTTCGTCTCCGGTTTCCCGGCGATACAGCAGATGGCGCTGTTCTCCACCGTCGGCGTCAGCGTCGCCACGCTGTGCGTGATCTGGCTCTACCCGTGCTGGGTGACGCAGCCGGCGCGCAATCCCGACCAGCGCTGGCTGGTGCTGGCCGAAAAACTGTTGCAGGCGCTGCGGCCGCGCCCGGCGCCGGTCTGGCGCACCGCGCTGTGGCTGCTGCCGCTGCTGGTCGCCGTCGCCATCGGGCTGGCGCAGCTGCGCAGCAACGACGACATCCGCCTGCTGCAGAGCGCGCCGCCCGAACTGCGCGCGGCCGAGACGCAGATTCGCGCCATCACCGGCGTCGACGGCGCCGGCCAGTTCCTGCTGGTGCGAGGCGCTTCACCGGAACAGGTACTGCAACACGAGGAGGCACTGCTGCCGGCGCTGGCCGCGCTGCAGCGCGACGGCGCGCTGGCCGGCGTCGATGCGCTGAGCCAGCGACTGCCATCGGCAATGACACAGCGCGGCAATGCGCTGCAACTGCTGGCGCTGGTCGGCGAACGCGACGCGCTGCAGCGCTACGTCGACACCATCGGCCTCGACCCGGCGCTGATCGACCGCTACGCGCAGACGGTGGTCGACGCACAGCGACTGCCGCCGCTGACGCTCGACGACTGGCTCGCCACCGAGGCCGGCCGCGCGCAGGCGCACCTGTGGCTCGGCGCCATCCCCGGCGGCGGCCATGCCTCGCTGATGGCGCTGCAGGGCGTCACCGACGCCGGCGCGCTGCGCACGCTGGCCGCCGGCGCCGGCGTCACCTACGTCGACAAGGTAACCGACATCTCCGACCTGTTCGGCCGCTACCGCGAGCGCACCGGCTGGCTGATCGCGTTCGGCTACGGCCTGATCCTGCTGCAGCTGATCCGGCGCTATGGTTGGCGTCGCGGCGCCGCTGTTATGCTGCCGACCGCCCTCGCCGCGCTGCTGACCATCGCCGGTCTCGGCTGGTTCGGCGAACAGCTCAACCTGTTCCACCTGCTCGCGCTGCTGCTGGTGCTCGGCATCGGCGTCGACTACGCGCTGTTCCTGGTCGAGTGCGCCGACCACTCCGCCGCGACGATGCTGACCATCGTGCTGTCGGCGCTGTCGACCGAGCTGTCGTTCGGGTTGCTGGCACTCAGCGACACCGCCGCGGTGCGCGCGTTCGGGCTGACCGTTTTCATCGGTGTCGCCGGCTCGATGCTGCTGGCGCCGCTGGTACTGGGCCGCAGCCGCCCGCCGATCCCGGCGGCACCCGCGCCGACACAAGGGATCGATTCCGACAACCGTTGATCCACCAACCACAGAGACGGCGAACGGGTTCGCCGCGGGTGAAGCCATGACGACAGCACGCAACGACATCAACGACAGTGACGAACCCGATGTAGTGGTGATCGGTGCCGGTCCCTCCGGTGCCATCGCCGCCGCCCTGCTGGTGCAGAAGGGCCATTCGGTGCGGGTGCTGGAGCGCGAAACCTTCCCGCGCTTCTCGATCGGCGAGAGCCTGCTGCCGCAGAGCATGACCTTCATCGAGGAGGCCGGCATGCTCGACGCCGTGCAGGCGGGCGGTTTCCAGTTCAAGGACGGCGCCGCCTTCCTGCGCGGCGACACCTACACCACATTCAATTTCAGCGAGAAAACCTCGGCCGGCTGGGGCACGACGTTCCAGGTGCAGCGCGCGAAGTTCGACAAGATCCTCGCCGACGAGGCGGCGCGCTTCGGTGCCGACGTGCGCTACCGCCACGAGATCACCGCCGTCGACGTCAGCGGTGAGCGCCCGGTCGTCGACTATGTCGACGACGCCGGCAACGCGCGGCAACTGAGCGCTAAATTCCTGCTCGACGCCAGCGGCTTCGGCCGCGTGCTGCCGCGCCTGCTCGACCTGCACGTGCCATCGGCCTTCCCGGTGCGGCAGGCGCTGTTCACGCACGTCGAGGACAACATCTCGGCCGACTGGTTCGACCGCAACAAAATCCTGATCACCGTGCACGACACGCACCGCGACGTCTGGTTCTGGCTGATTCCGTTCGCCAACGGCACCGCTTCGTTCGGCGTCGTCGCCGAGAAGGCGTTTCTCGACGGCTTCGACGGCAGCGGCGAGGAGAAACTGTTCGCGATCATGCGCTCGGAGCCGGTGCTGGCCGAGCTGCTGGCACGCGCGCGGCCGATCTTCCCGGTGCGCGAGATCACCGGCTACAGCGCCGGCGTCAAGACGCTGTGCGGCAACGGCTTCGCGCTGCTCGGCAATGCCGGCGAATTCCTCGACCCGGTGTTCTCGTCCGGCGTCACCGTCGCGCTGAAATCGGCATCGCTGGCGGCAAACCTGCTCGACCGCCAGCTGCGCGGCGAGAGCGTCGACTGGCAGACCGAATTCGCGCAGCCGCTGAAGCGCGGCGTCGATTCGTTCCGCGCCTTCGTCACCTCGTGGTACGACGAGCGCTTCCAGTCGATCATCTTCCACCACACGCAGCTGAATCGCGTGAAGTCGATGATCTGCTCGGTACTGGCCGGCTACGCGTGGGACAACGACAACCCGTTCGTCAAGGATGGCGAGCGCCGCATCAACGTGCTGGCGGAGATCTGCCGCGCCGACTGAGGCGCGGTGTTCGCCCCGATGCGCAAATGTTTCGCGCTGTCGCTGCTGCTTCTCTTTCTGCACGGCTGCGCCTGGCTGCAGCCCGACGGCAGCGCGCCGCTGCCGGGTGGCGGCTGGTGGCGGCCGCTGTCGCCGGCGCTGTTGGCGGCCGACTTCGATGCGCTGCAGCGCATCGACTTCACCTTCGGCGACAGGCGCGCGGTCTGGCTGTTCTCGCTGGAGAAACACGGCGAGCGGCTGGCGCTGGTGGCGACGACGCCCGATGGCACCGCGCTGTTCCAGCTGCTGCAGCAGGGTGGCGACGTGACGATCACGCCATCGCCGCTGTTGCCGCCGCAATGGCGGCCGGAGGTGGTGCTGATGGAGCTGCAGCTGGCGCTGTGGCCGCGCGATGCCATCGCCGCCAACCTGCCGGACGCACTGCAATGGCAATCGACGCCGAACGGTTTCGCGCTGCACCGCGGCGACACCATCGAAATCGAGATCGAACGCGCCGCCATCGAACCGTGGCGACAGCCGGTAACGCTGACGCAGCGGCGCTGGAATTATCACTACCGCGTCACGCCGCTCGAATTCGAGCCGCGGGCGCCGCAGTGATCCGACCACACTCATGACATTTATCGCAGCGATGAACCGCCACTACACCCTCGCCACCGTCGGACTGGTCAACGCGCTCGGCAGCGACCGCGACACCGTGTTGGCCAACCTGCTGGCCGGCCGCGCGCCCGGATTGCGGTCGCAATCCGATTGGGTGCCGGAGCGCGAGGTCTGGGTCGGCGCCGTCGACACCGAACTGCCGGCGTGGCCCGATCGTCTGGCGCCATTTCACAGCCGCAACAACCGCCTGCTGCTGGCCGCGCTGAACCAGATTCGCGACGACGTCGATGCGTTGATTTCGAAGCACGGCCGCGACCGCATCGCCGTCGTGCTCGGCTCCAGCACCTCCGGCATCGGCGAGGGCGAGGCGGCGGTGGCCGCCGTCGCGCGCGGCGAACCGGTGCCGGCCGGCTACGACTACCGCCAGCAGGAGATCGGCATCCCAGCCGAATCGCTGGCGCGGCTGCTCGATCTCGATGGCTTGACGCTGACGATCTCCACCGCCTGCTCGTCGAGCGCAAAGGCATTCGCCAGCGCGCGCAACCTGCTCGACCTCGACCTGTGCGACGCGGTGCTGGTCGGCGGTGTCGACTCGCTGTGCCGGCTGACGCTGAACGGCTTCGCCTGCCTCGACTCGCTGGCCGCCCAGCGCTGCAAGCCGTTCTCCGCCGAACGCGACGGCATCAACATCGCCGAAGCGGCGGCGCTGTTCCTGCTGACGCGCGAACCGGGACCGATCCGGCTCGCCGGTGTCGGTGAAGCGGCCGATGCGCACCACATCTCGGCGCCGCACCCGGAAGGGATCGGCGCCGAAGCGGCGATGCGCGAGGCATTGGATGATGCCGGCCTGCGACCCGAACAGATCGACTACATCAACCTGCACGGCACCGCGACGCCGCAGAACGACGCGATGGAGAGCCTCGCCGTGGCGCGACTGTTCGGCGCGCGCACGCCGTGCAGCTCGACCAAAGCGCTGACCGGTCACACGCTCGGCGCCGCCGGCGCCACCGAGGTCGCGCTGTGCTGGCTGCTACTGTCCGCGGCCAATCGCGACGGCGTGCTGCCGGCGCAGGCGGAAACGAAAACGCTCGATCCGGCACTGGCGCCGATCGATCTGCTGCGCGAGGCGCGCGCACTGCCGCGCGATCGCACGCGCTACGCCTTGAGCAATTCATTCGCGTTCGGCGGCAGCAACTGCGCCGTCATCATCGAGGGCGACGCATGAACACGACGCCTTACACACCGGAACAGCTGCTGCCGCACCGCGCGCCGATGCTGCTGCTCGACACGATGCTCGGCTGCGGCGAGGAGAGCGCCAGCGCGCGTGTGACGATCGGCGAGCGCACACCATTCTGCGACGCCGGACTCGGCGGCGTGCCAGCCTGGGTCGGCGTCGAGTACATGGCGCAGACCATCGGCGCCTGGGCCGGCGCGCGGCGGCTGGCGCACGGCGAATCGGTGCTGATCGGTTTCCTGCTCGGCGCCCGCCGCTACGAGAGCAGCGCCGAGCTGTTTCCGGTCGGCAGCGAACTCGACGTGCACATCGACGTGCTCTACAGCGAGAGCGACGGCCTCGGCTCGTTCGCCTGCCGCATTGACGGCCGCGCCCCCGACGGCCGCGCGCTGAGCGCAACGGCGCGCATCAACGCCTTCCTGCCGGAACAGCCACACCGGTTCGTCCGCGACAGCGCGGCGATACTGGCAGCGGCATTTCCCGCGCAAACGAACACCGAGAACTGAGAGGGACGATCGTGGACAAGACGGTTCTGGTCACCGGCTCCAGCCGCGGCATCGGCCGCGCCATCGCGCTGCGGCTGGCGCGCGCCGGCTTCGACATCGCCGTGCACTGCCGCAGCGGCCGCGCCGAGGCCGAGAGCGCCGCCGCCGAGATCGCAGCGCTGGGCCGGCGCGCGCGCATCCTGCAGTTCGACATCGCCGACCGCGCCGCCTGTCAGGCCGCGCTGGAGGCCGACATCGCCGCCCACGGCAGCTACTACGGCGTCGTCTGCAACGCCGGCATCACCCGCGACAACGCCTTCCCGGCGATGCCGGGCGAGGATTGGGATGCGGTGCTGCGCACCAACCTCGACGGCTTCTACAACGTACTGCAGCCGCTGGTGATGCCGATGGTGCGCGCCAAGCGCGGCGGCCGCATCGTTGCCATGTCGTCGGTCTCCGGCATCATGGGCAACCGCGGCCAGGTCAACTACAGTGCCGCCAAGGCCGGCATCATCGGCGCCTGCAAGGCGCTGGCACTGGAGCTGGCGAAACGCCGGATCACCGTCAACTGCGTCGCGCCCGGATTGATCGAAACCGAAATGACCGGCGAATTGCCGCTCGAAGAGATGCTGAAGATGGTGCCGATGCAACGCCTCGGCCACGCCGACGAAGTGGCCGGCACCGTGGCCTTCCTGATGTCGGATGAAGCGGCCTACATCACGCGACAGGTGATCGCGGTCAATGGCGGGTTGTGTTGAGCGCAACGATGATGATGACGTCGGTGCCAGGTGCGATGCCGTGACGCTTGCCGGGACACGCAACGACGTCCATCCATGGACAGGCTCGGGTGTCGCCCTCCATGGCGACACACGGTCCCGGCAAGCGTCACGGCATCGCGCCCATCAAGCACAGTGCGAATTTCAGAACAGCAGAACATCGAGGAAATGGTTGTGAATCCGAAACGTGTCGTCGTCACCGGCTTTGGTGCCATCACCGCACTCGGCAACGACTGGAACAGCGTCGGCGCCGCGCTGCGCGAACGCCGCACGGCGACGCGGCGGATGCCGGCGTGGAGCGAATTCGACGGCCTGCTGACCCAGCTCGGCGCGCCCGTCACCGACTTCGAGAAGCCGGCCCACTACACCCGCAAACAGACCCGCAGCATGGGCCGCGTCGCGCTGATGGCGACGCGCGCCTCCGAGATGGCGCTGGAAAACGCCGGCCTGCTCGGCAGCCCCGAAGTCTCCGACGGCTCGATGGGCATCGCCTACGGCTCCTGCTCCGGCAGCTCCGAGGCGATGGTCAGCTTCTCGAAGATGCTGCTGAACAACAGCACGCGCACGATCGGCGCCACCACCTACGTCGAACTGATGAGCCACACCGCCGCCGTCAACATCGGCGTCTTCTTCGGCATGCGCGGCCGCATCATTCCGACCGCCAGCGCCTGCACCTCCGGTAGCCAGGGCGTCGGCTACGCCTATGAAGCGATTCGCTACGGTCGCCAGAAAATGATGCTGGCCGGCGGCGGCGAAGAGCTGTGCCCGTCGCAGGCGGCGGTATTCGACACGCTCTACGCCACCAGCCAGATGAACGACAACCCCGAGCTGGCGCCGCGCCCGTTCGACCGCGACCGCGACGGCCTCGTCATCGGCGAGGGCGCCTGCACGCTGGTGCTGGAAGAGCTGGAACACGCGCTGGCGCGCGGCGCCACCATCCACGCCGAGATCATCGGCTTCGCCACCAACTCCGACGGCCAGCACATCACGCAACCGTCGTCGGAGACGATGCGCGTCGTCATGCAGCAGGCACTCGACGACGCCGGCGTGCCCGCCTCCGCCATCGGCTACGTCAACGCCCACGGCACCGCCACCGAACAGGGCGACATCGCCGAAACGCAGGCGACCAGCGCCGTGTTCGGCACATCGAAACCGATCAGTTCGTTGAAAAGTTATTTCGGCCACTCGCTCGGCGCCTGCGGCGCCATCGAGGCGTGGCTGACGATCGAGATGATGAACCGAGGCTGGTACGCCCCGACCGTCAACCTCGACAACGTCGACCCGCGCTGCGGCGAACTCGACTACCTCACCGGCAACGGCCGCGAGTTCGACAGCGAGTACACCGTCAGCAACAACTTCGCGTTCGGCGGGATCAATACGTCGCTGGTGTTCAGAAGGTGGGGTGGCTGAGCATTCAGGCAGGCTTCCGCATGGATGCGGCTGTATGGCACGCACAAGGCACCCGGCTTCTGCTCGTCGTCGATGCCCCCGAACAGCACCACATCGCCATATCCATTCTTGCTGGGCCCCTTGCAAGGCACCCCTTATGCGCATAGCCTACGCGCATCAATTTTAGGGGGATACGTCATGAACTCCACCTTCGACACTCACGCACCCAAGAAGCCGACAAACGTCAGTATCAACAGTGACCTGTTGGCCAAGGCCAGGGAGCTGAAAATCAATCTGTCTTCAACGCTGGAATCCGCACTGACGGAATTGGTGAACGAAAAGCGGCGCGAACTCTGGAAGCAGGAAAATCGACAAGCCATCGAAGCCTACAACCAGCTGATGGAGGAGCATGGAACCTTCGGCGACGACCTGAGGAGCTTCTGATGGCTCAGTTCAAGGCGTATGAGAATCCGAACAAGGCGACCCGGAAAATCTACCCCTATCTTCTGGATATTCAATCCAACCTGCTGAGCGAGTTGCGAACCACTGTCGTCATTCCACTGTGCCCCACCAGCGTTGTGGGGAAAGCCGCAATTACAAAACTGTGTCCGATCCTGAAGATCGATGGAAAGAATTACGTCGCGATGGCACAACAGATGGCGGGTATAGACAGGAAGGTGCTTGGGAGAGAAGCCTGCGATCTTTCGCAGTATCGAACCGAAATCATTGCGGCACTGGACTTCATCATTTCCGGAATCTAGACAGCATACAAAGGAGGCCGGGGAAATTTCCCATCCCTCCCCCTCCGCTCCTTTGACAGGGCAGCTGAACGCTCAGGCAGCCAAATCGATTTCCGCATGGATGCGGCTATACGGTGCACGCAAGGCGCCCGGCTTCTGCTCGTCATCGACGATCAGGCCAATCTCCCTGAACAGCGCCACATCGCCATGCACATTCTTGTAATGGCGCCCCAGGCGTTTGGCCAGCTCGTAGGTGGTGATCCCCGGATGCTTCTGCAATTCGCCGAGCAACTCCAGCCGCTTGCTGGAGAGGACTCGCAACACGGTGGCGATGTCGAGAAAGATGACTTCGTCCCGCACGGCATCCGGCAGTCTGTTTCGTTCCGCCTTTTTCCAGGTATCGACGAAGTCCCGGCCCAGCTCTTCCAGGCTACCGGCGCGGATATGAATTTCTCGCTGGTCGGTTTTACGCTTCATGATCCCCTCGCTCGCGGGCAACATCCGCCATGAAGTCGTTCCACAACGCATCCACGCTGGTGAAACGATAGGTTTCCTCCCGCCCTCCCACATGCCTGTGGTCGCCCTTGCCCCGCTCGTTGTCATACCCCACCAGACGTGTGCCGGCACGCCCGTAGTAAAGGCGGTACTTGAGCCCATGAGGTCGCTCGGGGCTGCTCTCCGGTAACTGCCAGATGACGCCTTCCACGATGGCACCGTCCGGGAGCACGACTTTCTTCCTGAAAATCAGTCTGGCTTTTGGCATGTGGCATTCTAGACCCCATATGGCATCAAACGCCATACATGCCGTATTTGAGCTATCTGCCCACGCCCCCTGAAACAACAACGCCCCGCGAACGGGGCGTTGTGTTGGCCTCAGCCTGCCTTGGCAAGCAGGCTTCTCCTTTCCAGATCCAGCTCAGAACCTGTAAAGCAGCGACGCCGAAAGGAGATCGATGTCGCTGTCGGCATCGTCGAGGTCCACACCATCCAGCCGCTCCCATTCTGCGCGCAGCGCAATGTTCCTGGTCAGATTGAAATCCACGCCCAGACCATAGTGAACACCCGTCGAGCTCTCGCTGAGTATTTCCCCACCACGGATGGTGTCACCTTCGATGTTCATTGCGATCGATATCCTGACATCGCTCTCGGCGCGGTAAGCACCAACCTTGAAGAAGATTTCAGCGATATTTGCTACCGGCAGCGTCAGAAGTGCATCGACCGTGAATGCGTCGGTTTCACCCGTCACCCTGTTCCTGACTGAACCATCGAAGTTGCCAAGGCCCGAATAGAAATAACCCGACGCGCCGGAGGAAGCCGTTACCTCGCCGGTGTCGATGTAGCTGACTTCAACCGCGAAGTTTTTACCGAACTTGTATCCACCGAACAGCTTGTAGCCGAAATCCTTGTCGTCGCTGTCGGTACCGAAATTTCCGTCCAGCGCATAAACATCGAGCAGATCTGCCTCTTCGTCCAGCACCGACAGCATGTCACTCTTCGATACCCATTTTCCGTATTTCGATTGACCGGCGCCCAATCCGGCATACCAGTTACCGGTCTCCGCCATGACGGAAGTTGCCGATGCCGCAAGCACCGATGCCGCGATAAATTTGACTGCTGCTTTCATATTGCGTCCTTTTGTATTGAGGTAATTCCTGCAATCTCCGCAGGCGATTGCAATTTATCCCCGTTAATCTGGCAGTCAAGAAAAGTGCGGCAAATATCGGAAAATGACCAACGGCACAGTCAGATCGTCAGTCGTCCGCTACGAAATCACGGCAACCCATGACTCAGGCGGGAATACTCACCTAAATTCCACCTAATCTTTTTTTCCAAACCTTGAATCCAGGTAAATGCCTTTTTATGTATTCTGGTTTCGGTTTGGGAAAGGTTCCTGCTATCAACTATCGTCAATTGCACATATTGCGTGTCGTATTCGACAGCAACTCTCATGTAGAACTTTCCATAATCAAACCCGGCGAATACCGTGCCCTTTTGTGTCCCCTCGAAACTCCATGGCCACTTTGATGCTCTGGATTTTTGGTAGTTTTGATCAGTGATCGCATTGGTGATATCACCTGCAGCCCTCTTTTCCTGTACCAACTCTTGAGGAACGCTCCTGTCCATAACCGCAAGGATTACAGCCAACTCGACGTCCTTTTCCGTCAATCCCATTGGAACTATTATCGGCGCAGGAGGAATGTTCGCTGTTGTTCTGCAACCCGAAATCAATAGCAGGACCATCAGCGCCAGAACGCTTACTCTCACAGCATCTCTTCCTTCAGATATTCCAGGTAAAAACCATGTTGCAGCGTTGATTTTCGAATCGGAACTGCAGGTTGCTCATCATCCAGGCAGAACATCCTTGCGAGAGGATCGCCAGAAAGGAAACCAGCGCGGTGTCATGCAGCAATAATCCCGATACTCGTCGCCAAACACCCGAAGAAGGTAAGGCTCCTCGTAGCGCGCAATATAGATCGCCGCGAACCGCCCCCAGATCAGCAACCACAACACAAGCAGCGGTGAACTGTGGATCAGCACTTGGCCGATCAGCACCAGGTTGAGGGCCCACATCATCGGATGCCGCACATAGGCATAGGGGCCACGGCGAAGCAGCGTCCGGGGCCGGACGAAGGGGCTGACCGTGCCGTCCTCGCTCCTGTGCATCAGCACGGCGCAGATCAATGCCAGCAGACCTCCCAGGTCCATCAGGGCGATGCCGGCATATTTCAGCGGCAGCAGGCGCGGCAGCTCGATTCCCAGCGTCTCCTCCAACCCCAGGAAGAAGCGTGGAAAAACATAAAGAACACCGAACGGCCCGATAAAGCCGTAAACCAGGGTGTCGATCAGATTGGCAACTCGTTTCACGTATCGCCCCCGAATAAGACGTATAAAGTCTAGTCTAGATTAATTACATCATTCCACACAATCCGTCTTAACCCAACGATTCAGGGCGTATCCATCGAGAGACGCCAAAGCATGCCCGCGACCAAGAACAGAGCCTCCGGCATTGGCCAGTTGCTGGGAAAACGTGTGCGGGAATTCCGCCTTGCCCGGCATATGACGCAGGGGCAACTGGCAGAGCGGGTTGGTGTCGAGACCGAGACGATCTCCCGTCTGGAGCGGGGTACGGCGCTGCCTTCCCTGCTCAAGATCCAGGAGCTTGCAGTCGCGCTGGAGGTTTCACTGACCGAGCTGGTCGGAGGCAGTTCCACCCTGCCCAATGATCAGGCGCGGCAGATGGAGAAACTGCTGGAAGGACTCAGCGAAGCGGATCGTGGCTTCATCCTGAGCATCGCCAAGGCACAGAAGGAATATCTGCTGAGCCGGCAGCTCGTTGTCGAACGCCGGCCGTCAAAACCCGGCTGAGGGTCATCTGCTCACCACAGCGGACGGTCATATATCGAAGCAATCAGGAACAACTCCTGAACGCCCGAAGTTACGTATCTTTGAGACTAAGCTCTTTTTGCAGTTTCTTGGTCAACCCCATTGCAACGATGCGGTGAGACTCCTTCAGGTAATACTCGATCTCATCATCGGCCACGACGGAAACATCATAGAGCTGTATCCACTTCATACCGCGCGAAGCCAGATACGGCGCCGGCCTGAATCCCGGTCGATCTCGCAGGACTTCGAAATTGTGATCGGAGACCTTGAAGGAGATCGCCGGCTTGTCTGGCTCTCGCCAACCACCGATCGCGAATACTTTTCCGCCCACCTTCCAAACGTGGGAGCCGCCCCACTGGATGACGGTCGAGGTCGCTTTCAGCGAGCCGCAGAAATTGTCGTATTCATCGCCCGTCATGGGGGAACCTCAAAGGAGTGGCCTGGACTCCAGAAGTATCAACGAGCTCGAAAGACGCCTTCCTATCTTTCACTCTGAACGCGACTGTTGAAAACCGGTAACAGCATCAACGCCAGCGGCAACAACACCGTGCTCGCCAGCAGAAATGCCAGGTTGCCCGCTTTCATACCGGAGACCAGGAAGGTGAAATCGAAATACCTGATCGGCATTCCGACGGAATGCTGAAGAATGCCAACGATCCCGGTCAGGACAAGCAGACCCGTGAATGCCCACAGCAACGCATAGGCTGCCGTGAACGCCCCGAGCAACAACCCCTTCGCGGGGCGCACGACCGTCCGCAACCAGCTCACCAGCAGCAGGCTCGAGGTGATCAGCTTAAAGAGGGCAAACTGAATACCCCGCTCGTGAAGAAGCAGGTAATGCAGAAAGGAAACATGCCGCATCGCAGCGTAAGCATCAGGATATCGCATGTATTTCTGCAGAAGCCCAATATCGGAAATCAGAAGAAAAGCGATTATTCCCACTGCGACCAAAGAGAAAATCCGTTTCATCCATCGCTCCCTGACTGGTGTCGAATGCAACGAGCGGGACAAGAAGAACCGTCAGCGCTGCGCCTGCGCCGAAAACCTCTGCCGATCCTCCCCCGTCGCATCATCGCGACACTCCCCCCGCACCACCTGCTGCATCCCCATCCGGTACTGCTCCAGCGTGACGTAGCCGTCGCGGCAGTAGCGGTTCTGTTCGAGCATTTGTTGCAGCGATTTGTGCGGGTCGGGCAGGCGCGCCCGCGCGCCGGGTGGCGGCATGTCGCCGCCGTTGGCGCGTTTGTCCGGGGCTGGAACGCCGAGGGTGTAGGTGAAGAGCTTGGTGCCGTTGGGAAGGATTTCGGTGC